>JADCEF010000020.1 GCA_020250445.1 Rhodobacter sp. | reverse complement strand
GCCGGGGGCCAAAGCCCCCGGCCAGCGCCCGCCCCGCCCCTGGCGGGCGCTTCTCGCCCGCCGGGTCGGGCGCTGGCCTCTGTCTCTCCCAGACCTGCCGGTCTACGAGGCACCATTGCGCGCGGGCGGGGGAAACGCGGGTCGCGTTTCCTGATCCCGCCCGGACAGGCGACAGCACTTTCACCGCTTCAATGGCAGGGGCCATCGCCCCTGCCACAGCGTCCCGCCGGGATCAGGACGGGCCGGGGGCCCAAAGCCCCCGGCCAGCGCCCGCCCCGCCCCTGGCGGGCGCTTCTCGCCCGCCGGGTCGGGCGCTGGCCTTTCGTTGTACCCGGACCTGCCGGTCTGGGTGGCACCGTCGCGCGCGGGCGGGGGAAACGCGATGCGTTTCCTGTTCCCGCCCGGACGGGCGTTCTCGCGAATGCCCGGTCTCTCTGGCAGGGGCCATCTCCCCTGCCCCAGCGCCACGCTGGCCCTTGCCCGGCCGGGGGCCAGAAGCCCCCCGCCCTCGGCGGGCGCTGGCCTCTGTCCCTCCCGGACCTTCGGGTCTACAGGGCACCGTCCCGCGTGGGCGGGGGAAACGCGGGTCGCGTTTCCTTATCCCGCCCGGACGGGCAATTCCCTTCCCTGCATCGGCAAGACTGTTCCGACCACCCCTGCGGTCGGAGAGCCGTTTCAGCACCCTGTCAACTGTCATAGCGCGTGGCCCCGCGCCGTCTTTCGTCTATCGGGCGCGAAAGGATGGCCGCATGGTGGGCGCGCTGGTCACAGTTGGCGCGCGGGCAGATCCGGCAGTTGATCCCGATGGGTGTCATCCGGGCCCCGCTGACGGTGAACTGTTCCGCATAACCGATATCGCCGGCATGCTCGACAGCGCAGCCCATGGCGACGGCAAGCCGGTTGTCCTGGGCATGGCGCGCCGAAGTGGGCCTGTCGACGGTGCGGGAGATGACGAAGTACTGAGATGAATCCGGCATTTCGACGAACTGCGGGACAATCCGGCCCGGGGTGCGGAACGAGGTGTGGACATCAAGCCGCGGGCAGGCACCGCCGTGTTCCGCCAGATGAAAGTCGGTGGAGTTGAAGCGTTTGGTGACGTTTCCCGCCTTGTCGATGCGCAGAAAGAAAAAGGGCACGCCCTGCGCCCCTTCGCGCTGCAGCGTCGTGGCCCGGTGGCAGGCCTGCTCGAAGCTGACGCCGAAGCGGGTGGCAAGATGGTCGAAATCGTATTTCGAGGCCCGCGCTTCTTTCAGGAAGCGGCCATAGGGCATCAGCACGGCGGCGGCAAAGTAATTGGCCAGCTCGACGCGGCACCGGGCCAGCCCGCGTGAATCGGTCAGGCCGGAACGGGCAAGCAGGGCATCAAGCAGCGCGCGCTGTTCGATCAGACCGATGACATGGACCAGTTGGAAGACGCGGTTGGGGTAATCCAGTGCCTCGGACAGAAGGATGTCGCGGCGGGCCTCGTCATGGCGGCGCAGGGTGTTGGGCATGTCGGCCACGGACACCACACGGACCGCAATTCCCAGACGTTCGCGCAGGCGGCGCTTGAGCAGGGAATAGACCTCGTCCGTTTCGATGGGGTCGCTGCCCCAGAAAGCTTCGGCGGCATCCTCGAGCTCGCGGAAGTGATTGCGGTGCCGCCGGAAATAGCTGTGCACCGCAGATTCGGGCGAAGTGGCAAGGATGGGTTCCGCGCCGGCGGCAGCGCCCGACAGCGCCAGAAGCTGATCCGTCGCCGATTGATAGGCCCGATGCAGGGTCAGAAAGGCCGAAGCCAGGGTGGGGCTGTGCACAAGGGCGGCCCGGATCTGGGCAAGGTCGGGACGGCCCGCGTCGAAAATCGGGTCCTGGATGATGGCCCGCAGGTCTGCAAGCTGGCTGGATCCGTCTTCATCCGCGATGTCGCGCCAGTCGACTCCGTAAACTTCGAACAGACGCAGCATCACCGGTACCGAGACGGATCTCTCGTTATTCTCAAGCAGGTTCACGTAAGAGGTGCTGATGCCAAGCGCGCGGGCCATGGCCCCCTGGGTTTCGCCGCGTTCGGTACGAAGCCTGCGCAGGTGCGGGCCGATGAAGGTCTTTTGCATGAGCTTACCCTGAAGCGAGTCAAGTTTATAATATTACAGAACATGAAAAGTGTAAATTCTCGCGTTTACAGCAGGACGTGCAGAGGTCTTGCGGGCAGTGCATTTGCTGGCATAGGGAAAATCATCTGCGCAGGGTTTGGGAGGACAACATGCGGACCGGCACAAATCACCTTTTCATTCCGGGCCCGACCAACGTGCCGGAGACAGTCCGCCAGGCCATGAACGTGCCGATGCAGGATATGCGTGCACCGGATTTCGGTGATCTGACGCTTGGTCTTTTCGCAGACCTGAAGCGCCTGTTCCGGACAGAGACGGGCCGGGTGATGATGTTCCCCGGCTCTGGCACCGCCGCCTGGGAAGCCGCGATGACAAACACCTTGAGCCCCGGTGACAGGGTGCTGATGTCACGCTTCGGCCAGTTTTCGCATCTTTGGGTGGAAATGGCCGAACGGCTTGGCCTGAACGTGGCGTGTATTGATGTGCCGTGGGGCGGCGGCATTCCGGTCAGCGAATATGCGCGCATCCTTGGGGCCGATACCAAAGGTGAAATCAAGGCCGTCTTCGTGACGCATAACGAAACCGCAACGGGCGTGACATCTGACGTGGCGGCAGTCCGGCAGGTGATGGATGCATGCTGCCACGACGCCCTGCTGTTCGTCGATGGCGTCAGCTCGATCGGCTCCGTCGATTTCCGGATGGACGACTGGCGTGTCGATCTGGCGGTGACGGGCAGCCAGAAGGGGCTGATGCTGCCTGCCGGGCTGGGCATTCTTGCCGTCAGCGAAAAGGCCCTTGAGGCAGCCGGGCCGGCAACCTCGCGCCGCGCCTATTTCGAATTCAGGGACATGCTGACCCTGAACGAGACCGGGTACTTCCCCTACACCCCGCCGACGCAACTGTTCCACGGTCTGCGCAAGTCGCTGGACCGCATCTTTGCCGAAGGCATGGACAATGTGATTGCCCGTCATCACCGGCTGGCCGAAGGTGTCCGGCGCGGAATTCATGCCTGGGGCCTTGAACTGTGTGCGCAACATCCGTCGCTGCAGTCTGATACCGTCTCTGCGATCCGGGTGCCCGAAGGCGTTGATGCCCGCGATGTGATCAGGATCGGCTATGCGCGCTACAACGCGTCCTTCGGATCGGGGCTGGCACGGCTGGCGGGCAAGGTGTTCCGCATCGGTCATCTGGGGGATCTCAACGAAGGGATGTGCCTGACGGCCCTGTCCATCGCTGAAATGGCGCTGGTCGAGGCCGGGGCCAGGATCGACTTCGGATCGGGCGTAGGCGCAGCGCAAAGCTGGTATGTGAAAGGCGCCGCGGCATCGGACCCGCTGCGGATGGCAGCAGAATAACCTGACAGGACAAGACAATGAGCCATACCCTTTTCCCGCTGCGCCGCCAGAGACTGCAGCGGTCCGAACTTGCCGTGCCGGCCTCGAACCCGGGGATGATCGACAAGGCCGCCGATGGCCCTGCGGATTATCTCTTTCTTGACCTGGAAGATGCGGTTGCCCCGCCCGAAAAGGAACAGGCGCGCCGCAATGCCGTTCAGGCCCTGAACGACATCGACTGGGCCGCCAAAGGCAAGACTGTTTCCGTGCGGATCAACGGGCTTGATACGCATTACATGTACCGCGATGTGGTCGACATCATGGAACAGGCCGGCGACCGTGTTCACACGCTTCTGGTGCCGAAAGTGGGCGTTCGTGACGACCTTTACATGGTCGAGGCGATGGTCAACCAGATCGAGCAGGGCAAGGGATACAGCACCCGCGTTGGCCTGGAAGCGCTGATCGAAACAGCCCTGGGCATGGCGAATGTGGAAAGCATCGCGCAGTTCGGCGGCCGGCTTGAGGCGCTGCATTTCGGCGTGGCGGATTACGCGGCCTCGATGCGCGCCCGAACCACGAACATCGGCGGGCTGAACCCGCATTATCCCGGCGACCAGTGGCACGCGGCACTGAGCCGGATGGTCATTGCCTGCCGCGCCTACGGCCTGCGCGCCATTGACGGGCCCTTCGGCGATTTCAGCGATCCTGAAGGGTACAAGGACGGGGCACGGCGCGCGGCGGCGCTGGGATGCGAAGGCAAGTGGGCAATCCACCCCAGCCAGGTCGCGCTGGCCAACGAGGTTTTCTCACCGCCGGAGTCCGAGGTGACAAAGGCCCGGCGGATCATCGAGGAATTGCGCAAGGCCGAAGCCCAGGGCAAGGGCGCGGCGTCGCTGGACGGCAAGATGATCGATGCCGCATCCGAGAAGATGGCGAACAACGTTCTGGTACTGGCAGAAGCCATTGCCGCGCGCAGCTGAGGATCGGATTTTCTGCGAAAATCCGCGTCCCGACCGAAGGGGAGGTTCGGAATGGACATTCACGAGTATCAGGCGAAAGAAATCCTGGCGCGCTTTGGCGTGCCGGTGCCGCGTGGCGGGTTGGCCTACAGCCCCGAGCAGGCGGGATACCGCGCCCGCGAACTTGGCGGCAATGCCTGGGTGGTGAAGGCGCAGATCCATTCCGGTGGCCGCGGTGCCGCCGGGGGTGTCAAACTGTGCCGCAGCGAGGACGAGGTGCGGGAGTTTGCCTCGACTCTGTTCGGGCGCCAGCTGGTGACCAGGCAGACCGATGCCGCAGGTAAGGGCGTGTACCGTGTCTGGGTCGAAGGCGCGTCGGATATCGCGCAGGAGCTGTATCTGGGCTTCGTTCTGGATCGCACGTCCGAACGGATCATGATCGTGGCATCCGCCCATGGGGGCATGGAGATTGAGGACCTTGCCGCAACCGATCCCGCCTCGCTGAAGCGCATGACGATCGACCCCGCCGTGGGGCTTTCGGAGTTTCAGGCGCGCGAGCTGGCCTTTGCGCTGGGCCTGAAGGCGGGCCAGGTGGCGCAGATGGTGACGATCCTGCGTGCCTGCTACCGCGCATACCGCGATCTGGATGCAACCATGGTCGAGATCAACCCGCTGGTGATCACCGGCGCGGGCGACCTTGTGGCGCTGGATGCCAAGATGAGCTTTGACACCAACGCGCTGTTCCGCAGGCCGGAAATCCACGAACTGCGCGACCGCAGCCAGGAAGACCCGCGTGAATCGACGGCCGGCGATTATGGTCTGGCCTATGTCGGGCTGGATGGCGACATCGGCTGCATCATCAACGGTGCCGGGCTGGCCATGGCCACGATGGACATGATCAAGCTGGCCGGGGGCGAGCCTGCCAACTTTCTGGATATCGGCGGCGGGGCAAGCCCCGAACGGGTGGTCCGGGCGTTCCGCACCGTTCTGGCAGACCGGAATGTCAGCGTGATCCTGGTCAACATCTTTGCCGGCATCAACCGCTGTGACTGGGTGGCCGAGGGGGTTGTGCAAGCCTACCGCGAGGTTGGCCTGACCCTTCCCGTGGTCGTGCGCCTGGCCGGTACCAATGTGGAAGAGGGCAAGCGGATTCTGGAAGGGTCCGGCCTGCCGCTGATCACGGCAGACACGCTGGCAGAGGCGGCCGACAGGGCCGTGGCGGCCCGCGCGAAACTTGCGGCCTGAGGAGGGGACAGCATGGCAATTCTTGTAACGGACCGGACCCCTGTCATCGTTCAGGGCATTTCCGGGCGGATCGGCCAGTTCCACGCGGCGGACATGATCCGCTACGGCACCAATGTTGTCGGCGGTGTCACACCCGGAAAGGGCGGATCGCAGGTATTGGAGCGTCCCGTGTTCAACACCGTGCGGGAAGCGGTCGCGGCGACGGGTGCCGAAGCCAGCCTTGTCTTCGTGCCGCCACCCTTTGCGGCCGATGCCATCATGGAGGCGGCGGATGCCGGAATCCGCACGGCGGTCTGCGTTACCGACGGCATTCCCAGCCAGGACATGATGAAGGTGAAGCGGTTTCTGCGCCGCTATCCGGAAGACCGCAAGATGCGGCTGGTCGGCCCGAATTGCGCCGGGGTCATCAGCCCGGGTCAGGGGTTTCTGGGGATCATGCCGCCCCATATCTACATGGCAGGCCGGGTTGGCATCGTGGGCCGGTCAGGCACGCTGGGCTACGAGGCGGCCAGCCAGATGAAGGCGCTGGGCATTGGGGTTTCGACCAGCGTCGGCATCGGGGGGGACCCGATCAACGGATCAAGCTTCAAGGATATCCTGGCGCTGTTCGAGGCTGATCCGGATACGGATGCGGTGATGATGATCGGCGAAATCGGCGGCCCGCAGGAGGCCGAGGCTGCAGCCTGGGTACGGGACCATATGACCAAACCCGTGGTGGCCTATATCGCCGGCCTGTCCGCGCCGAAAGGCCGGAAGATGGGGCATGCCGGGGCCATCATTTCGGCCTTCGGGGAAAGTGCGCAGGAAAAGGTCGAAATCCTGAGCGCGGCGGGAATCACGGTGGCCCCGAACCCCTCTGCGATGGGCGAGACGATGGCGCGGGTGCTGTCGCTGCGCGCAGCCGCCTGAGGCGCGCCTGTCTTGCGCCTGCGGGACCGGTCCGAAGGCCAGACAGGCGTTGCAGACGAGGGGCGCGCAGCGCGCGCCGTGGAAGGCCAGGGTTAAGCGTGGACGGTCTACTGGGCATCAAGACCACAAGCCCCAGGAGATGCCATGGCTTTCCAGTTTTCGGCTGCCGCGCGCAATGCCGCCCTTGATGCGATCGAAAGCGCAATCGGTCCTGCGCCCACGCTGACCCTTGTGACAGGACCTGTTCCCGCAAGTTGCGAAGCGGTGGACGAAGGGGTTGTGCTGGCGGCGATCCCCTGCCCGCCGGACTGGCTTGCGCCTGCCGCCGCCGGCCAGAAGGTGCTGTCGGGCACCTGGCAGGATCTGTCTGCGGATGCCGTGGGACTTGCCGCGCATTTCCGCGTTGTTCAAGGCACAACCTGCCACATCCAGGGGACGGTCACAGCCACAGGTGGCGGTGGCGACATGACGGTGGACAATGTCTCGATTGCCACTGGTCAACGGGTTACGATCACCGCCTTCACCCTGACGGCCGGGGGTGCGTGATGCCAAAACTCGTAAACCGCGCGCGCATGACGACGGCAACAACCGGGACCGGCACCATAACCCTTGGGGTGGCGACACCCGGCTATCAATCCTTTGCCGACGCGGGCATCGTTGACGGCGATCAGGTCCGCTATGTCATCGAGGACGGGGCTGCGTGGGAAATCGGGCTGGGCACCTATGGCGCCAGCGGCGCGGTCCTGACCCGCCTGCCGCAGGCCAGCGCGAATGCCGGGTCTGCGATCAGCCTGACGGGATCAGCGATCGTGTTCATCACGGCGGTGGCCGATGACATCGCCCAGCCTGCCGAAGTGCAGCTGTTCACCACGCCCGGAACGGCCACCTGGACCAAACCGGCAGGTGCGAAAGCGGTGGACGTGATTGTTGTCGGCGGCGGCGGCGGCGGCGGGTCGGGCCGAAAAAGTGCTTCGGGTACGGCGGCCTTTGGCGGCGGCGGCGGGGCGGGCGGCGGGCGGGCGATCATGACATTGCCCGCAGTGGCGCTGGATCCGGCGGTCACCGTCAGTGTTGGTGCGGGCGGGGCGGGCGGCGCGGCTGTTCTGAGCGATTCCACAAATGGAAACAATGGGGTGACGGGCGGCCAATCAAGCTTTGGCAGCTATGTGTTTGCACCGCAAGGTGGCGCGGGATCCGGGGGAACGACGACGTCGGGCTCGGCCGGTGCGGCTGTTACCCGGGGCCTGTTTCAGGGCACCGCAGGGGGCGCGGGGTCTTCCGCAGCCGGTAGCGCAGGCGTGACCAGCGGTCTGGGAACAGGTCCGACAGGCGGCGGCGGCGGCGGCGGCCTGGCGGCCGCTCCGGCGAATGCAGCAGGTGGTGCGGGTGGCCTTGTGCCGTTTTACGCCAATGCGGTCGCAGGCGCGGGCGGAACGGCGGGCGGCGGGGCGGGAAGCACCGGAACCTCTTCTCCGCTGAATGCGGGTGGTCCGGGGGCGGGGGGCGGCGGCGGCGGTTCCACCATAAGCGGCAGTGGCGGCATCGGTGCAAACGGCGGGCTTTACGGTGGCGGTGGCGGGGGCGGCGGGGCAGCCCCGAACGGGCCGGGCAGCAGCGGCAGGGGCGGCAATGGCGGGGCGGGTATCGTCATTGTGATCACGCACTTCTGACGGGGGTGCGGGCAAGGGATGCACGTTTGGCATCCGGTGCTGCGGCTTCAATCCGGGTCTTCGCCGGGCCTGCACGGAAACGGGAGTTGTCCTTCGAATGTTTGTACCTTTGGCGTCCGCGCCCCTGGCCGATGATGGCCGGGCCGCGCTGCGCATGTCTGCAGCGGGGGCTTTGCCCCTTCTGGGGTCTGCAAGCGGCATTGCTCCGGGGCCGCAAGGCACCGCTTCCGGCACCTTTGATCTGGCAGGGGCTGCGGCGGCCGCAGTGCCGGTCTTTGCGGTTGCCGCAGGGGGGATCGGGCTGACCGGGGCGGCTTCTGCGCTGCGTGGGGTAACCGGCGCACCGGGCCGGGCGGTGCTTCCCGGGGAAAGCCGCAATTCGGTAACGCTGCTGACCGGCGCTTTGCGCCGGGCGCGGCTTGTCAGCAACCAGACCACGGGGGTTCAGCAATGACCGAAACCTTCCACCTCAAGCGCGGTGATACAAGCCCGTCCATCCGCCTGTCGCTGGAACCCGCCACCATCACCCTGATCGGGGCCGAGGTGACCTTTCAGATGCGTGCGCGCGGCGGGGCGCAGGTTGTCGACGCGCCGGTGGTCATCGAAAGCTTTACCGGCACGCCGACCGTCCGCTATGACTGGCAGCCGGCAGATACCGCTGCGGCAGGTCTGTTCGAGGCAGAGGTGCGCGTGCGCTACGCCAATGGCGGGATCGAGACATTCCCGAACAGCGGCTTTGTGCTGATCCGGATCGCAGAAGATATCCGGGCGGCCTGACAGGCTGTTGAAGGCGTCCCGGCGGCATCGGCCGGCTGACCGCAAAGTGGGACAGTCTTGTACCACGCGCGCCCCTTGCGCACCCCGACCGGGGCGATGATCCCTGCCACAGCGCTACGCTGCCCCGCGGGGGGCCGGGGGCCAAAGCCCCCGGCGGGCGCTTCTCGCCTGCCGGGACGGGCGCTGGCCTCTGCTTCTCCCGGACCGACCGGTCTACGGGGCACCGTTCCGAGCGGGCGGAGGAAACGCGGGTCGCGTTTCCCCCGCCCGGACGGGCGACAGCACTTTCACCGCTTCAATGGCAGGGGCCATCGCCCCTGCAACAGTGCTGCGCCGGTATCAGGGCCGGCCGGGGGCCAAAAGCCCCCGGCCAGCGCCCGCCCCGCCCCTGGCGGGCGCTTCACGCCCGCCGGGTCGGGCGCTGGCCTCTGTTTCTCCCTGACCGACCGGTCTGCAAGGCACCGTCGCGCGCGGGCGGGGGAAACGCGGGCCGCGGTTCCTGATCCTGCCCGGAGGGATGACAGCACCCTCACCGCTTCAATGGCAGGGGCCATCGCCCCTGCCACAGCCTTGCACCGATATCAGCACCAGCCGGGGGCCAAAGCCCCCGGCCAGCGCCCGCCCCGCCCTTGGCGGGCGCTTCGCCCCCGCCGGGTCGGGCGCTGGCCTCTGTCCTTCCCGGACCTGCCGGTCACCAGGGCGCCGTCGCGCGCGGGCGGGGAAACGCAGTGCGTTTCCAGTTCCCGCCCGCACGAACGAAGCACTGTCACCGCTGCCATGGCAAAGGCCATCGCCTTTGCCAAAGCGCAACGCTCATCACATGCCCGCCCCGCCCTCGGCGGGCGCTGGCCTCTGTCCTTCCCGGACCTGCCGGTCAGGCCAGAAGCGGCCCCAGATTGCGCCCGCCCAGAATATGCAGGTGATAATGTGGCACTTCCTGATTGCTGTCGGGGCCGGAATTCGCAATCGTGCGATATCCTGCCCCGCCCGCACCGGGAGTGACACCCAGCAGCGCACAGACCTGCGCCGCTGTGCGATGAAAATCCACCAGTTCCGTGGCAGAAGCCTCGGCCGCGAAATGGTCAAAGGTCACATAGCGCCCCTTGGGGATCACCAGCACATGCGCGGGCGCATGGGGGCGGATGTCGTGGAAGGCAAGCGTATGGTCGGTTTCCAGAACAGTCCTGTTCGGAATCTCACCGCGCAGGATGCGGGCAAAGATATTGGTGTCGTCATACTGGTACGGCATTGGTGTGGTCCCCACATCCTGGTTGGTCGCGGGGATCATGTGCACGAAAGCCGACGCAATACCAAGTCCGTCGATCTGCCGCCCCCGCCGGTTCCCGCCTTTGGCCGGGGTGCCGCTTGGGCCGTCAAGGGCCACCTTGCAGGGCATCGGCGGGCGGAAGACCGGCAGACGGGCTTGAAAAGTTGAACCGCCCGGTTCATTTGTTCGGGGCGGTCCTGGACCGGACCGGGAGGCTTCGATGAACGCGGCGAACCAAGAGATCAAGCGGGGCCGGAAATACGGCCAGGTGCTGAACGGGGCATGGGAAGTCTTTCGGCGCGACGGCTTCGAAGGGGCCAGCGTCGATGACATCGCGCGCGAGTCCGGTGTTTCGAAAGCCACGCTCTACAGCTATTTTCCCGACAAGCGGCTGCTGTTTCTGGAGGTGGCCAAGGGGGAATGCTGCCGTCAGGCGACAGAGTCTTCGGACCTTATCCCTTGCAAGGCGGCACCTGTCACCGTTCTGACGGGTGCCGCGACACGCATGGTCGACTTTTTCCTGTCGGATTTCGGCATGCGGGTGTTCCGCATCTGTGTGGCGGAAAGTGACCGGTTCCCGGAACTGGGCCGGGAGTTCTACAGGAACGGCCCGGCCCTGGCCCGTGCCCGTCTGGTTGACTACTTTCACGAGGCCGAGGCGCGCGGCGAACTGCGGATCACGGACAAGGACCTTGCTGCCGATCAGTTCGCCGAGCTGTGCAAGGCCGATCTGTTTTCCCGTCTTGTCTTCGGGATCGGCGGCCCGATCAGCGCCGAAGACCGCACGCGCGTCATCACCGGCGCGGTCGAGACATTTCTGGCGCGCTACGGGGTTGCGGGCTGAGGCCTGTCAGGCCCTGTCGCGGGCCAGAAGCTGGCCGCTTGGACCCCGCTTCACCTCGAACCTGCTGATCTTCTTGATCAGGTCGCTCAGCTTGGCGCTGCCATAGGTGCGCGTGTCAAAATCCGGGGTGCCTTGCGTGATGTACTGGCCGATCTGCCCCAGCGAATACCATTCGCCTTCCGGATCGATGGCGCGCATTGCGGCGATGATCAGGGGAATGGCCTTGGCCGGCGCTTCCTTTGAGGCGGATCGCGTCGCAGGCTCTGTCGGCGCAACCTCAAGCCCCGGTTGTGCCGGTTCGCTGCGCGCCGGGCTGCGGGCGGGGTCTTCGGCGACAATCGCTCCAAGGTTTTCCACATAGATGAAGCGTTTGCAGGCCATCCGGAAGGCTTCGGGCGTTTTCTTTTCGCCGATGCCGTAAACATCCAGCCCCTGTTCGCGCACCCGCGCGGCCAGGCGGGTGAAATCACTGTCGGAACTGACCAGGACAAAGCCGTCAAACAGCCCGGAATGCAGGAAATCCATCGCGGCGATGACAAGGCCGATGTCGCTGGCATTCTTGCCCTTGGTGTTTGAAAACTGCTGGTCCGCCACCAGTCCCAGGGCCGCCACCTTTCTGGCCCAGCCGCCAAGCCGCGCCGCCGACCAGTCGCCATAAATACGCCGGACAGAGGCTTCGCCCAGGGCGGCGATCTCTTCGAATATCGCGTCGGCATAACCGGCGGGGACATTGTCGGCATCGATCAGAACGGCAAGGCGTGGGGCGCGGTTTTCGGCCATCGTGGTCGTCCTTTTGGGCTGTGCGCCCTTGTGCCTGAAAGGGCGCGGCGGGGAAAGGCGCTTCGGTGTCCGGCCTGGTCTGCCCCGCCCCGGCGGGGCAGGGCAAGACAGGGGCCACAGGCGGCAGTGCGGCCCGCCGGGGGGGTCAGAAAACGACCACGCTGCGGATGCTTTTGCCCGCATGCATCAGGTCGAACCCTGTGTTGATCTCGTCCAGCGTCAGGGTGTGGGTGATCATCGGATCGATCTGGATCTTGCCCTCCATGTACCAGTCCACGATTTTGGGCACATCCGTCCGGCCGCGCGCGCCGCCAAAGGCGGTGCCTTTCCAGACCCGGCCCGTGACCAGCTGGAACGGGCGCGTCTGGATTTCAGCGCCCGCAGGGGCGACACCGATCACCACCGAAACGCCCCAGCCGCGGTGGGTGCATTCCAGCGCATCGCGCATCACCTTGACGTTGCCGGTGCAGTCGAACGAGTAATCCGCGCCACCGATCTGGTCGAACGGGGTTTTCGTCATGTTGACGATGTGCGGGACAATGCCGCCATCAATTTCTGCCGGGTTGACGAAATGGGTCATCCCGAAGCGTTCGCCCCAGTCCTTGCGCGCCGGATTGATATCGACCCCGATGATCATGTCGGCCCCTGCAAGGCGCAAGCCCTGGATCACGTTCAGCCCGATGCCGCCCAGGCCAAAGACCACGGCCTTGGCCCCGATTTCGACCTGTGCCGTGTTGATGACCGCACCGATGCCGGTGGTCACGCCGCAGCCGATGTAGCAGATCTTGTCGAAGGGCGCGTCTTCACGCACCTTGGCCAGCGCGATTTCGGGAAGGACCGTGTAATTGGAAAAGGTGGAACACCCCATGTAATGCAGGACCCGCGTGCCATCGGGCAGCGAGAAGCGCGACGTGCCGTCGGGCATCACGCCCTGGCCTTGCGTGGCGCGGATCGAGGTGCAGAGGTTGGTCTTGCGGCTGAGGCAGGACGGGCAGGACCGGCATTCGGGCGTGTAAAGCGGGATGACGTGATCGCCCGCCTTCAGACCGGTGACACCCGGACCCACCTCGACCACGACCCCGGCCCCTTCATGGCCCAGAATGGCGGGAAACAGGCCTTCGGGATCGGCACCCGACAGGGTGAAGTCATCGGTATGGCAAATGCCTGTGGCCCGGATTTCCACCATGACCTCGCCGGCCTTCGGGCCGTCAAGATTGACCTCCATGATCTCCAGCGGTTTTCCGGCGGCTGTGGCGACGGCGGCGCGGGTGCGCATGTTCTTCCTCCCCTGACGATATGTGCTGACAGTGCGGCAAAGCTGGCGCGGCTGCAACGGGGACTGCGGCGATTGGCAGCGCGGGGGCGGCATGGCAGTATGGCTGTGCCGTGTTTTCAAAGGGTGCCCCGATGCGTGCCGCCCCGCTGTTCTGCCTGATGGCCCTGTCCGCCTGCGCCGGACCCGCCCCGGCCCGGACGGGCGGCCCGGCCAGCCCGGTGCCGCCTGCCGCCGAAGATACCTGCGGCGCGGCAGATCTTGCATCCCTGATCGGGCAACCGGTGTCTCGGTTCAATGCAGAGGCACGGGCTGGCCCGGCGCGCGTCATACGGCCGGGCCAGCCCGTGACCATGGATTACAACCCCCTGCGCCTGAACGTCCTGCTGGACGCAGACGACCGCATGGTGGCGTTCCGTTGCGGCTGAATCAGTTCTTGTAGACCGAATGGCAGGCCTTGCAGGCCCCGCCGATGCCGCCCATGCCGGCCTGAATGCTTTCCAGCGACGTGGCATCCAGCGCTTCGGCCTGAGCCAGAAGCGTTTCGGACTTTGTCAGGAAATCGTCCCAGTTCGTCCAGATGTCGGACTTTGCGTCGGACACCGGATCCGTGGCCTGCGGTTCAAACTTTGCCGGAATCTCGGCGGCGGCGGCGGCAATGTTCGCCTTGGCGGTCGCTGCGGCTTGCGCATTGAAGGTGGACTTGCCGCCAGCCATTTCGCCCAACACCTTGGTATTTGCCGCAATGACACCCATCAGCTCCATCCGCGCCTTGACGGCAGGATCCTGAACGCCCTCCTTGGCAAAGGCCGTGCCTGCAAGGATGAGGGTGCCGGCAAGAATGGTTTTGGTCACTGGTTTCATGTGATTCTCCTGATACTGCGCGGTTGTATGCACAACCGACAGTAGCCTGTGACCTTGTGTCACGGAAGCCGGTCTTTCGACGGAAGCCCCCTGTCGCCGGAATGTTGTCGGC
The DNA here is from genome assembly GCA_020250445.1 of Rhodobacter sp. GTDB lineage: Bacteria > Pseudomonadota > Alphaproteobacteria > Rhodobacterales > Rhodobacteraceae > Aliitabrizicola. Next base: position 162,569 of record JADCEF010000020.1, on the reverse strand, counting down.
CATGGCGGACTCGACTTTGCCCGAAGGAATGGCGTAATGTGAACGGATAGGGAACATTTATGGCGCAGCGGCGGATTCTTTCCTTGTGGTTTCCAAGGCTTGCTGCAGAACGGTACCTGCGGCGGCTTGGCGGTGCGCTGCCCCGGCCCTTTGCCGTGACCGAAGACCGCAACGGGGCGCAGGTGATCGTCTCGCTTGACCCCGAGGCAGAGCGGGCCGGATTGCGCCCTGGCCAGCCCCTGCGCGACGCCACCGCCATGTGCCCGGATCTGCTGACCCGCCCTGCCAACCCGCTGGCCGAGGCCGCCTTTCTGACCGTGCTGCGCCGCTGGGCCGGCAAGTTCTCGCCCTGGGTGGCAGAGGAACCGCCCGACAGCCTGCTGATCGACCTGACCGGCTGCGCCCATCTGTTCGGCGGCGAGGCCGCATTGCTGGCGCAGGTGGAGCTGGACTGCGCCGATCTGGGCCTGACGATGCGGGCGGGTATTGCCGATACGCCGGGGGCGGCCTGGGCACTGGCGCGCTTTGCGGGCAATGGCATCAGCCCGTCCCGCAGCGGCGATGACATCATGCAGGAAGCCCGCGCCACCCGGTCGCGCGCGGCAAAGCGGCGGGCCTGGAACCGCAGCGGTCTGCCCCCTGCGCAACCATTCCACCCGGTGCCACAGGGCGTGATCGCCCAGCCGGGCCAGATGCGGCAGGTGCTGGCACCGCTGCCGGTGGCGGCGCTGCGCCTGCCGCCCGACACGGTGGCGGGCCTTGCCCGGCTGGGCCTGCACCGTGTGGGCGATCTGACGGGCCTGCCCCGCGCCGCATTGGCCCGCCGCTTTGGCACTGAAACGCTGCGCCGTCTGGATCAGGCGCTGGGCTTGGAAACCGAACCCGTCAGCCCGGCCCGCGCGCCCTTGCACTTCGCGGCCCGCATCACCTTCCCCGATCCCATCGGCCTGCTTGCGGATGTGCAGGCGGGGCTGGACCGCCTGCTGCCCGCGCTGGCGGCGCGGCTGACCGAAAAGGGGCGGGGGGCGCGGCGGGTGCGGGCGCAGGCCTTCCGCAGCGATGGCCGGATCGAGGTGATCGAGGTGGGCCTGGCCCGCCCCGCCGCCGACCCGGCCCGCATCCGCCCGCTGCTCTGGCTCAAGCTTGACCGGATCGATCCGGGCTTCGGCATCGACTGTCTGCGCCTGGAGGCGGTCGAAACCGAACCCGTGCACGCCACCCAGCACAGCGGCCATCAGGACGCCGCAGCGGCGGCCGGGGCGCAGCGGTCCGGCACCCTGGCGCTGGAGGATCTCTTGGGCAAGCTGGGGGCGCGGCTGGGGATGGAGGCGGTGACGCGCCTGCACCCGGCCGAAAGCCATATCCCCGAAAAATCGGTGCAGGTGCTGACCGCCGCCTGGTCCGCCCCGGCCCCCGGCCCCTGGCCTGCCGCGCGCGCCCCGCGCCCGCTGCTGCTGTTCCGCCCCGAAGCGGTGACAGCGCCCCAGGTGCCGCCGGTGCCGCAAGCGTTCCGCTGGCGGCGGCGCGACCTGCGGGTGCTAACCGCGACCGGCCCCGAACGCATCGCGCCGGAATGGTGGCTGGATGATCCCGACTGGCGGTCCGGCCCGCGCGATTACTGGCGCGTCGTGACCGATACGGGCGACCGGCTGTGGCTGTTCTTCGCCCATGGGGCCGACCTGTCGCCCGGCTGGTTCTGTCACGGGCGGTTCGGGTAGGAAAGCGTCACCTTCGATCCCCGCTCCGGGCGACGTCTCCTTTCAGTCCCAATATTCTTGCCATAGCACGATGATGCGTCGTTGATCCATTCGTGAACAGTCAGCCGGTTTCTTTCCTGCCGGATTACAGCCGTAAGGCTGGTGGAGAGCATGTTGCCTGCGGGCGCGCCCGCAGGCAATCGGACCGCGAAAACGCCCGACCGGGGCGTTTCCGGTCGGTCCTTCGGGTGCACTTCGCGGGTGCGGGTGCTGCGGTTGGTGGCATCCATACCGGCTTGCCGCCCTTGCTGCCACCATCGTGACCGATGGAACCGGGGCGATGGTTCATTCTGACATCATCCTGCCCTAACAGGCTGCTGAATACGTGTCGGCCGCATCGGCTGCCTGACCGCAAAGCGGGAACCTCTTGCGCCTGCGCGCGCTTTGTGCCTCCTGGCAGGGGCCATCGCCCCTGCCACAGCGCCACGCTGGCATCAGGACCAGCCGGGGGCTTTGGCCCCCGGTTTGCGCCCCACCCCTGGCGGGCGCTGGCCTTTGTTGGTGCGGGTTGCACCGGTCTTGGTGGCAGCTTCGCGCAGGGGCGGGGGAAACGCGGGTCGCGTTTCCCCCGCCCGCAGGGACAGTGCCTTTCCCCGGACGGGGAAGATTCTCCCGGCAGGCAGGCGGTCGGATTGCTGTTTCAGCGTCCTGCTAATCCATCCGGATCGTCGCCGGGTTCCTCAGCCTGTTACCGATCCTGTGGATCATGGGCATCTCGCTCAAGGCCCAGGCCGATGCCTTTGCCGTGACGCCGAAGTTCATTTTCGTTCCGATCTGGAACCACTATGCCAAGGTCTGGGGCAACGCAGCCTTCTTCAAAGGGCTCCTTAACAGCGTGCTCGCAGCGCTTCTGGGCAGGTTTATGGCCTTCGCCATCGGCATTCCGGCAGCCTTCGCGCTGAACCAGAGCCGGGTGCCCGCGCGCAGCGCGATCCCCGGGCGGCTGCCTGTGTCCTATATGCTGCCCGAGTTCCTGTTCGTCATCCCGATGTACGGGTTGTTCCAGGCGACCGGGCTGTTCGATTCGGTCTTCGGCCTTGCGCTGGTCCACCAGACCTTCCCGCGGCCCTTCACCCTATGGATGATGCGCGCCATCTTGGCCGAAGTGCCCTTCGCGCTTTGCGAGGCCGCGCGGCTGGAGGGTGCGTAAGCTTGCAGATCTTGCTGCGGGTCTATCTGCCAATGGCGGCACCGAGCGTCGCAGCCAAGACCCGTCTCAACACGATCCGCATCTGGAACGAACTGGCCGGAGCGCTTGGCCTGACCTTCGACAAGGCACAGACGGTCACGCTCGCTGTCGCGGCCTACCGGGGCTACGCCTAGATGGACTGGGGCGCGCTCTCGGCCGCGGCCATCACCTCGATCCTGCCGACGCTGATTTTCGCGGTGCTGGCGCTGCGCCAGATCCTTGGCGGCCTCGGCCCGGGGGCGGTGAAAAGATCCATCGTCGCCAGAGGGCCTGACATCGCAACCGTCAAGTTCCAGAGTGTCGGGATAAGCTTTGCGAACGTTCCTGTCGTCAAGGACCTGTCCCTGACGGTGAATGAGGGCGAGTTCGTTGTGCTGGTCGGCCCTTCCGGCTGCCGCAAGTCCACCACCCTGCGGTCAATCGACGGGCTTGCCGGGATCAGTTCGGGCGACATGCGCATCGGCGGCAGGCGAATGAACGACGCCGGTCCGGCCGGGTGGGGCATCGCCATGGTCTTCCAAAGCCATGCCCTGTTTCCGGGCATGACGGTGGCAGGAAACCTTGAGTTCGGCCTGAAAATCCGGGGCGAGGGAATGTCAGAGATCGACCACAAGGTCGCCGAGGCTGCAGCGGTCGTGGGCCTGTCCCACCATCTGCACAAGCGGCCCCGTGCCCTGTCCGGCTGGCAGCACCAGCGGGTCACCCCCGCGCGTGCGATCCTGCGGCGGTTGGGCGTGTTCCTTGTCGACGAGCCGCTGTCAAACCCCGATGCCGGGTTCCGCACCGCGAAGCACGCCGAGATCGTGCGCTATCACCGCACGCAAGGTGCATTAATGGTCCATGTCACGCAAGACCAGACGGAAGCCATGACAATGGGCAACAGCATCGCCGTTTCTGGCCCCGCTGTGGCTGCGGGCCACAAGGCGAACCTGAGGCAATTCGGCACGCCAGACAAGGTCTATCACTGCCCCACCAAACCTGTTCATTGCCCGCTTCATCGGCACCGCGCGCATGAACGTCGGGACCCTTGCCGTCGACGGCGGCGCAGTCCGCTTCGGCAGCCAGATGACTGCCCCGCCACCGGCGGCCGTCCGACGGGTGAAGGTCATCCCCGGCCTACGGCCCGAGCACTTGCGCCTGTCCCCGCAAGGGCCAGGATGGCCCAGACGGTCCGGCCATGCGCCGGTTGGTGATGGTTTGCTTGTTGGCAAAGGTCCTGACAACCCCGGTGCGGCGTTTGATCTCTCTGTTGCGGCGCTTGACGGGGCTGGCCGGGTGCGGTTTGGTGCAGTGGGCGGCGGGAAAGCCCATACAGGCCGGCAGATCGGGCTTTGCCGTGCCGATGAGCGTCGCGCGTTCGGTGCGGCTCCGGGAAAGCAGCTGCCCCTGCGCAGCTTCGGGGGGCGCAACCCCACCGTCCCGGCCCGCCTGTGCCCGTCGCGCTCGCGGCAGCCGTTGCGCCCTGCGGGGCCGCCCGGTGGTCTTCCCGCCACGGCCCGCCCCGGCCAGCGCACCAACCTCCGGCACCGTCATCCGACCGGCGGCATAGCATCGACCGCATGGGCCGGCCATCCCGCGCAGCATGTCGGCGTCAGAGGTCTTCCCAGGCAAGGCATTCACGCCCGTCACCGCATCCGTCATCGGGGCCCGCCGGATCAGGGTTGAGTTCAAAAGCCAAACCTGACCGGAATCACCGATACCCCCCGCAAGGCCGCCCGCGCCCCCGGCCCTGAAAAAGCGCAGCGCGGGAGGTATTGCTACCAAGAAGCTGCACCACGAGGGGGGGACATGATCCGGGGCAGCGCCGACGAGGGTGCTCAGCGGTCCTTCGTCGAGCCCCACAACTTTGCAGGTCGCATCCGTCCGGAGGACATTGTCTGTGCCATGACACAATTCGGCCCTGCGGAGAGTGAGGTCTGTCTTGAACTGTCACTCCATGAACGCGAACCCGCCGACAGGTCCGCGGCCAAGGTCATGCGCGACAGCGTGGGCTGCTGGCACCCGCACCTATCAGTCTGAGGCAATTCGCTGTTCGGTCTTCGGATCGAAGGCTACGGCCTTTTCCATGTTCACGGCGAAGTCGTAGGTTTGGCCTGCCGCGACGGACGCATCCGCCCGCATCCTTGCAATAGCATCCTGACCGCCCAGCGCCATTGTGACGAAGGTGTCGGAGCCTGCGGGTTCAGTCACGGTGACGCGGTTGGTCAAGGCCTGGATGTTGGACGACTTGCGGTCTGCGCCTTCGGGATCGGTAATCGCCTCGGGGCGGATGCCCAGAAGGATGTCGCGCCCGTCCCATGCCGCCAGCGACCCCTGCGAGAAGCGCAGCAGCCGCGGCCTGCCGTCGGCATCGGTGACGCTGGCATGGGGGGTGCCGTCCTGCACTACTACCCGAGCGGGAATGATGTTCATGGCAGGGCTGCCCATAAAGGTCGCCACAAACAGGTTCGCGGGCGTGTCGTAGATTTCCTTCGGGGTCCCGAGTTGCTGGACATACCCCTTGTTCATCACCGCGATGCGGGTGGACAGCGTCATCGCCTCGATCTGGTCATGCGTCACGTAGACGATGGTCGTCTTCAGCTTCTGGTGCAGCTTCTTGATCTCGGTGCGCATGTCGACGCGCAGCTTGGCGTCGAGGTTGGACAGCGGCTCGTCGAACAGGAACACATCCGGATCGCGCACAAGCGCCCGCCCCATCGCCACCCGCTGCCGCTGCCCGCCCGAGAGTTGCCCGGGCTTGCGGTCCAGCAGATGGTCGATCTGCAGAAGCTTCGCCACATCCGCGAGGGCCCGCTCCCGCTCCGGCTTGGGCACGCCGTGCATCTCGAGCCCGAAGGTCATGTTCTGGGCCACGGTCATGTTGGGGTAAAGCGCGTAGGACTGGAACACCATCGCGATGTTGCGCCTGGAGGGATGCACCCCGTTCACCACGTGCCCTTTGATGGCGATCTCGCCCCCCGTGATCCCTTCCAGCCCCGCGATCATGTTCAAAAGCGTGGACTTCCCGCAGCCCGACGGACCGACGAGGACGAGGAACTCCCCTTCCTCCACCGCGATGTCGACGCGGTGCAGGACTTCGACGTTCCCGTAGGATTTGGTGACGTTACGGATGTCAAGAAAGCCCATCGGTTCAGCCTTTCACAGAGCCCGCCATCAGCCCGCGCACGAAGTAGCGGCCTGCGACGATGTAGACGAGGAGTGTGGGCAGCGCGGCGAGGATCGCGCCGGCGAAGTGGACGTTGTATTCCTTCACGCCCGTCGAGGACTGGACAAGATTGTTCAGCGCCACAGTCATCGGCTGATTGGTTCCGCCGAAGGATGCCCCGAACAGGAAGTCGTTCCAGATGTTTGTGAACTGCCAGATGATCGACACCACCGCGATGGGCCCGGACACGGGCAGCAGGATGCGCCAGAAGATCTGAAAGAACCCCGCCCCGTCGATCTGCGCGGCCCGTACCAGCTCGGTCGGGAAGGTGGCATAGTAGTTGCGGAAGTAAAGCGTGGTGAACCCGATCCCGTAGACCACATGCACCAGCACCAGCCCCGGCACCGATCCCGCCAGCCCCAGCTTTCCAAGGACAACCGCCATCGGGATCAGCACGATCTGGAACGGGATGAAGCAGGAAAACAACATCAACCCGAAGACCCAGGTATCTCCCCGGAACCGCCACTTCGTCAGGATGTAGCCGTTCAACGCCCCCATGATGGTCGAAATCACGACGGCAGGCACCACCATCAGGATCGAATTCAGGAAATAGGGCTTCAACCCGGTGGGTTCGACGCCGATCTGCGCGGTGGACCATGCCGACCGCCACGGGTCCAGCGTCCAGACCTCGGGCAGCGCCATCATGTTGCCGCCCGTGATCTCTGCCAGCGGCTTCACGGAATTGACGCCCATGACGTAGAGCGGCAGCAGATAGAAGAGCGCGAAGAGCAGCAAAAGCAGGTAGATCAGCGCCCGCGTGACGCGCCCCATCGAGACGGCGGTATCCTGAGTGACGGCGCTCATCCTTTCTTCTCCTTCATCTCGGCATAAAGGTAGGGGACCATGATCGCCGCGATGGTCATCAGCATGATCACGGCGGAAGAAGCCCCGATCCCCATCTGGTTGCGGGTGAAGGTGTAGGAATACATGAAAGTCGCAGGCATTTCGGTCGCCCGACCCGGGCCGCCGCCGGTCAGCGCGACGACAAGATCGTAGGACTTGATGGCGAGGTGCGAGAGGATCACGAAGGCCGACAGGAAGGCGGGGCGCAGGAGCGGAATGACGATCCGTCGGTAAAGCTGCCAGTTCGACGCGCCGTCGATCTGAGCGGCCTTCAGGATCTCATTGTCGATCCCCCGTAGCCCGGCAAGGAACATGGCCATGACGAAGCCGGAGGTCTGCCAGACGGCAGCGATCACGATGGTATAGATCGCCATGTTGCCATCCTTGATCCAGGTGAAGGAGAAGGACTGCCACCCCCAGAGATGCATCACATTCTCCAGCCCGATGCCGGGATCGAGGAACCATTTCCACGCCGTCCCCGTCACGATGAAAGACAGCGCCATGGGATAGAGGTAGATGGGACGCAGAACGCCTTCGCCCCGGATCTTCTGGTCGAGGAAGATCGCCAGCATCAGGCCCACTGCGGTGCAGATGACGATGTAGAGCGAGGCGAAGATGGCGATGTTCATGACCGCCGTGTTCCATGCGGGTAGCGCCCAGAGCTTTTCGTAATTCTCCCAGCCCACCCATTTGAAACTGGGCAGCATCTTTGACCCGGTGAAGGAGAGAAGCACGGTGAAGCCGATAAAGCCGTAGACGAACAGGATCGTCACGGCGAAAGACGGGGCCAGCACAAGCTTGGGAAGCCAGTCCTGCAACCTCGTGCGGAAATCGGGCGCGGTGGACACGGTCATGGCGCGGGGCCTCCAAGCCGGGGACGGGCAAGAATTTTCAAGTGATTTCGCAAACTCATCCGAAGGAATCTGCAAGGGGCGACCCCAAGGCCGCCCCCCAATCTGTCAGGTCACTGCGCCGCAGCCACAGCCTCGGCCAGCGCCGCAGCAGCAGCCGCGCCATCGGCATATTCGCCGTTGAACGCCGCCGTGATGACGTCATAGGTGGCGTTCTTCACCGCCGCCGGGGCCGCGTGCCCATGCGCCATTGACCCATAGAGCGTGCCGTTGGTGTTGGCTTCCGCAAGATCCGCCATGCCCCTCTTGCCGCAATCGTCAAAGGCATCGTTCGGCACATCTGTCCGCGCCGGAACCGACCCCTTGACCACGTTGAAGGCCGACTGGAAGGCAGGGTCCATGATCGCCTTGGCCATATTGACCTGCGCTTCCTGTTTGGCCGCATCGGTCTGGTTGAACATGGCGAACTGGTCCGAGTTGAAGGTGACCGACCCTTGCGTTCCCGGGAAGCGGATGCAGACGAAATCCGTACCCGGCACCTTGCCTGCCTTCAGGAATTCACCCTTGGCCCAGTCGCCCATCATCTGCATCCCGGCCTCGCCGTTGATGACCATGGCCGAAGCAAGGTTCCAGTCGCGGCCCGAGAAGTTGTCATCGACATAGGACCGCAGCGTGATCAGGCGGTTGAAGGCTTCGGCCATCTCGGCCCCGCCCAGCGCCGCCGGGTCGAGGTCAACAAAGGCCTTCTGATAGAACGCGCCGCCCATCGACAGGACGATCCCGTCGAATACGGTCGCTTCCTGCCACGGCTGGCCGCCATGGGCGAGCGGGGTGATGCCCGCTTCCTTCATCTTGTCCAGCACGGCCACCAGTTCTTCCCAAGTGGTCGGCGCGGCAAGGCCTGTGGCATCGAGTGCGGCCTTGTTGATCCAGACCCAGTTGGTGGAGTGCACGTTCACCGGTGCCGCCACCCACTTCCCGTCATGGGTCGAAAACCGCTGCAGCGCTGCAGGAACCACCTTGTCCCAGCCTTCGGCCGTCGCCGTCGCCGTCAGGTCGGCCAGCGCGCCTTCCGCCGCCCAGTCCTGAATGTCGAAGCCCAGCATCTGAACCGCCGTCGGCGCATCGCCCGCCGTCACGCGCGCCCGCAGCGCGGTCATCGCCGCCTCACCGCCACCGCCCGCCACGGGCATGTCGACCCAGCCGGTGCCTTCACCCGCCAGATTGTCCTTCAGCACGCTCAGGGCCGCCGCCTCGCCTCCCGAGGTCCACCAGTGCAGGACCTCCACATCTGCCGCGCGTGCCGCCCCAGTCAGCGCTGCCGAAACGGCAAGCGCGGAAACAAAGCTCGTCATAATCATTCGCATCGTTCTCTCTCCCTGATGCCGGACCTTGCCGGCGCACCTTATTGTAACGTTGCAAATTGCCCATAAGTCAATAATCAGTTACTTTGTGAAGGAAGAATCCTCTTCCGTACGCGATGAAGTCCATGCCAGAGAAGTGGTGGCTGCGAGGTTACAAGGCGGGCAAGGTTTCATGACAAACCGTCCAACCCTGCGAACCGTCGCGAATGCCAGTGGATTTGCAGTCACGACCGTCTCCCGCGCGCTGGCAGGCGATGAAAGGATTGCCGAGTCCACCCGACGCGCGGTGAACCGGATTGCTGAGCAGCTTGGATATGTACCTGACCGCGCGGCACAGCGCCTGCGCACCGGACGGACCAATGTCATAGCGCTGGTGCTATCTCCGCATGAGGAAATCATTGGCTTTCGTGGATCAATGATTGCCGGTCTCCAGACCGCCGTGGCCGGGACACCCTTTCACATCACCATGGCCCCGTATGACGGCGATGCAGACCCGATGGTTCCGATCCGGCATATCGTGCGCAATGGTCTTGCCGATGGCATCGTTTTTTCCGGCACGCGCCCGGCTGACCCGCGAGTGGCGTTCCTGAGTGAAGCGGGACTACCTTTCGTCAGCCATGGCCGCACCGACTCTGCTCTGACCCATGCCTGGTGCGACTATGACAATGCGGCCTTCGCCCGGACCTCCGTGAAGCGACTTGTCGCATTGGGCCGCCGCCGTATCCTGCTGATTCCGCCGCAACCCGACAAAACATATGCCCGCCATATGCGGGAGGGGTTCTTCACCGCAGCAGCCGACTTTGGATGCAAAGGCATAATTGATGAAAGTCTGACCCTCGCGGTCCGCCCATCCAGCCTTCAGGTTGGTGCAGCGCGATTGGCGCAGGAAGGCGGGGTCGATGGCTTTATCTGCCCCGGTGAGGTTTCTGCCATGGCAGTGCTGGCCGGCCTTCAGGATAGCGGGCTGGTGATCGGCGCCGCCGTGGATGTGATCGCCAAGCAGACCAGCGGGACCTTTGACCTGTATCGCCCTCGGATCGATACGGTTTATGAAGATATCCGCGCCGCTGGCGAGGTTATGGGTGGGCTTCTGCTGCGCAGGATCGCCGGTGAGGCCCCGGAACGATTGACGGAGTTAATGGCCCCGAAGGTCAACTTCCGCTGAAGGTCAAGACTTTTGAGTAAGTTCCGGAACCAGCGCGAAGAGGTCGCCGACGAGGCCACAGTCGGTGACCTGGAAGACAGGGGCTTCTTCGTCGTTGTTGATGGCGACGATGACCTTGGGGTCCTTCATCCCCGCAAGGTATTGGATCGCGCCCGGGATGCCTGCGGCGACATAGAGCTGCGGGGCGGTGACCTTGCCGGTCTGGCCGACCTGCCAGACGTTGGGCGCATGCCCCGGGTCGACGGCGGCGCGCGGGGTGCCGACGGCGGCACCGTGCTTATCGGCCAGTTTCTCGATCAGGGCGAAGTCGGCCCGAGAGCCCGCGCCACGGCCATCCGGGACGACGACGTCGGCGGAGGTGAGGTCCGGGCGGTCAGAGTTGGCGACCTTGTCTTCGACCCATTCGGAGAGGGACGAGTCAGCCGAGGCCAAGATCTTTTCCACGGCGGCGGACCCTGAATTCGCGACGGCGTTGAAGAAGGCGGTCAGGACGGTCAGAACCTTCTTTCCGTCCGATGATTTCTCCTTTCTGGATCGCACTGCCTGCGGAGATGGGCCACTCGAACCTGTCGGCGGCGTCGACGACGGTCACGTCCGGGATCACCATGACGTCCGGAAGGGCGGCGGCACGCTGCAGGACGTTCTTGCAGAAGGCGGTCACGGCAGCGGCGATGTGGCTGTAGCCACCCGCCAGCGACAGGATCTGCGCGGCGATGGTTTCGGCCATGCCGAGATGGCAGGCGTCGTGATTGGCGTGCAGCACCCTGCACGCACCGTAGAGCCTGGCCGTTTCCGCAGTGGCGGCGGCGGTGCCGACAAAGAGGATGCGGACTTCGCCCAGACCCTTTGCCGCAGCCAGCGTCTTGATGACGGCGACGGTGGCGAGCGCCCCGTCATTCACACCTGCGAGAAAAAGAAGAAGAAGAACGGTCTGCGAGAAGAAGTACAGCCATCAGATTACCCCCGCTTCGACTTTGAGTTTCGCATAGGGTTCGCCGACCGAACCCACCTTCACGCCAGCCTTGGGGCCCGCCAGTTCCGCGGTCTGCACGACCGGGAGGCGTGGTGCCACGTCCACGCCGTAATCGGCGGGGGTCTTGGCGACGAATGGCTTTGCCTTGGCCGTCATCATGTTTGGGAGCGACGCACAGCGCGGTTCGTTCAGGCACAGGTCGACCAAGACGATGGCGGGTATCTTGACCGCGACGGTCTGTAGGCCGCCGTCGACATCGCGGGTGACTTCCGCAGTATCGCCTTTGACCGAAAGTTCCGCGGCGTAGGTGGCCTGCGACCAGCCGAGCAGCACCGAATGTATCTGGCCCGTGGCGTTCAGGTCGTTGTCGGTGCCTGCGTGCCGCAGAGAACGAGGCCGGGGTCGGTTTCCTTGGCCACGCCCACCAGAAGCTTGGCGGCGGCAAGCGCTTTGATGTTAGTATGCACCTTCGCCGCCCCGCCCCGGTCAGGATCGCGCGGTCAGCACCCATCGCCAGCGCCGTGTGCAGCGTTTCCTGCGTCTGCCTGACGCCGTGGAGACGATGATGACCCCGGTCGCAACGCCTTTCCCTTTCAGGCGGATCGCCTCTTCCACGGCGATCCCATCAAGGGGGTTCATTGACATCTTCACGTTCGCCAGATCGACGCCCGATCCGTCCGCTTGCACGCGGACCTGCGCGCTGAAGCCCATCACCGGTTTGACGGTGACAAGAACTTTCACGGCTATCTCCGGGTTGGATCAGCAATAGCGGCGGAAACGATCCACAATCACGTCCAGCACCTCGGCCGGATCGCGCTTCCACCAGTCTTCGGCCGAGAAGACCTCGACCTCGCAGAGGCCCGCGTAACCGGCCCCGTCCTCGACTGCCCGGCGGATCGCCCGCAAGTCAGCCACGCCATCGCCCATCATGCCGCGGTCCAGCAGCATGTGTCGGGTGTTTTCCAGCCAGTCGCACAGGTGGTATCCCAGCACCCTGCCCCGCTCTGCGGCAAGGCTTTGCGCCAGTGTCCGGTCCCACCAGACGTGATAGACATCCACCGCGATGCCGACATTTGGGGCGTGTGCGGCATCGGCCGCCGCCAACGCATCGGCCACTGTGAAGATGCAGGTCCGGTTGCCGCCGAACATGGGGTTCAGCGGTTCGAGCGCCAGCGAGACGCCCGCCGCCGCCGCGAGGGGCGCGGCCACGGCCAAGCGTTCGGCAAGACGCTTTTGCGTTTCGATCACGCCCTTGGTGCCCGGCTCTGTCCCGCCCGTCACGATCGTCAGCACCTGCGCGCCCAAATCGGCGGCCATGTCGATCGAGGCGCAAAGGTCGGCCTCATCGCGCGGGGCGTCGCGCCCGACGAGATAGGGCGTCCGGCACAGTCCCGCGACCTGCATTCCCGCCGCGCGGACGCGGTTGCCAATCTCGACCGCCCGCGATCCGATCTCGCGCCGCCAGAAGACAATGCCGCCATAGCCCCGGGCAGCGCAGGCGTCGATCACACGTTCAGACGACCACCCGGCCCCTGCGCCGTCCATGTTGTGGCCCAAGCTTGCAGTGTTCAGCGCAAGGGCCGAGTGGTCATCCGCAAAGTCCCTCACATCACACCCCGTAAAGTGCGAGGAGTTTCTTCATCCGGTCCACCGCAAGGTCCGGCTGGCGCAGCAGGCCGCAGCCATCCGCCAGCCGGAACACCTCTGTGAAATAGGGAAGCGGGCGCATCGCCTGCGCGCCGTTCAGCATGATGAAATGGTCCTGGAAGCCGTTCAGCCATGCAAGGAAGACGACACCCGTCTTGTAATGCCGGGTGGGCGCGCGGAAGATCAGGCGGGCCAACGGAACGGTAGGGTCCAGGGTCGCGCGGAAGCCTGCGGCATTACCCTGTCCCAGCAGCCCCACGGCATGGGCGGCGGCGGGTGCGAGCGGATCGAAGATGCCCAGCAAAGCGTGGCTATATCCCTGCGCATCGCCTTCGATCAGTTCGGGATAGTTGAAATCGTCGCCGGTATACATCTTGACGCCTGCGGGCAGGCGGCGGCGCATGGCGATTTCCTTGTCCTTGTCCAGAAGGCTGATCTTGATCCCGTCCACCTTGGACCGATTGCGGTGGATCACGTCCAGCGCGGTTTCCAGCGCGTCCTCGAAATGGCTGCCGCCCCAGTAGCCTGCCAGTCCGGGATCGAACATCTCGCCCAGCCAGTGCAGGATCACCGGCTTGTCGCAGGCCTCCAGCACGCGGTCATAGACCTTAAGATAGTCCGCAGGCCCCTTGGCCACGCGGGCCAATGCGCGGCTTGCCATCAGGATGATGCGGGCGTCCAGCTTCTGGATCGCCTCCACCTGGTCCAGATAGGCGCGGATCACATCGTCAGGGCTGCGGGCATCCTCCGGTTTCAGGTGATCGGTCCCGCACCCGTTGGCAACAAGCGCGTCCGGCACCTCGGCCCTTGTGCGCCGGATCAGCTCCAGCGCACCAGGCCAGTCGAGGCCCATGCCGCGCTGGGCCGTGTCCATTGCCTCGGCGATCCCCAGACCCAACCCCGCAAGATAACGTCGGAATTCCATCGTCCTTTCCCAATCCACCGTGGCGCGGCCCGACGGGTCATTGGCGGTGAAGGGATCAGCCACGACATGGGCTGCGGAATAGACGGTACGGACGGCATCGGGGGCAAGTCTGCCTTCGGGCAGCGGCGTTCCAACCAGCGTACAGTCCGACAGGCGGCCTTGGGTATCGGGAAGGGCAATCTTCATCAGGCAGGCCTTTCAGAAACGGGGCACCAGCATTCCGGCATCCGCCGAAATCGCCTGCCCCGTGGTATAGGGAAGCTTGCCCGACGCAAGCAAGGCGATGATCGCGCCCATATCTTCGGGCTGGCCGACGCGCGGGAAGAGCGTCAGTCCCTCTTCGGCGCGCTTGCGATACATTTCGATCACGGGAGCGGTCATGTCGGTGGCAATCAGGCCGGGCTGGACATCATAGACGGCGATGTTCTCGCCCCCCAGACGCACCGCCAGCGCCTTCGATACCATCGCGGCGGCGGCCTTGCTGGCGCAGTATTCCGCGCGCTGCACCGCCACGGCGACAGCGTTGGACGAGGTCACGTTGACGATGGAATGGAACAGCGTGACGGGCCTTTCCCGCGCCAGCAGACGGCGGGCGAAGGCCTGGGACAGGAAGAACATCGCCTTGGTGTTCACCGTCAGGCAACGGTCCCAGCTTTCCTCGGTCACGTCGAGCAGGTCGCCACGCTTAAGCACGCCAACGCCCGCGTTGTTGACCAGCGTCGTCAGCGGGCCGAGTGTATCCTCGATCCGCACCAGTTCGGCGTCATGGCGCGACAGGTCCGACACGTCGAAGGGGGCGGCGACGACCGGAACGCCAAGTGCGGCGATGCGGTCCACCGCGACGGCCAGTTCGGCATCCGCAACAGGGCCGTTGACCGCTACGGCAAAGCCGTCGCGCGCCAAGGCTTCGGCTGCGGCAAGACCGATTCCGCGCGACGATCCGGTAATGAGGGCGACCTGCCTCATGCCTGCGCGCCCTTCTTCAGCAGTTCACGCGCGATGATCATGCGCTGGATCTGGTTCGTGCCTTCATATATCTGGCAGATCTTGGCATCGCGATAGAGCCGCTCCACTTCGAACCCGCGGATGTAGCCTGACCCACCGAAGACCTGAACTGCGTCCGCCGTGCGCGCCACAGCCATGTCGCCGGCAAAGCACTTGGCGATGGAGCAGGCCTTGGTCGCATCCTGCCCGTGGTCGATCTTGCTGGCCGCCGAATGGACCAGCAGTCGCGCGGCTTCGATATCCTTGGCCATGTCGGCCAGCAGCCATTGCACGCCCTGGAATTCGGCAATCTGCTTGCCGAACTGCTTGCGTGTTCCGGCATAATCCACCGCCGCTTCCAGCCCCGCCTGCGCGATGCCCACAGCCAGCGCTGCGATGCCGACGCGGCCCTTGTCCAGGACGCTCATCATCATGTGGAAGCCGCGCCCCGCCTCGCCCAGAAGCGCATCGGAACCAAGGCGGACATCGTTGAAGGTCAGCGCGCCCACCTGGCTGGCCCGCTGGCCCATCTTGTGTTCCTTGGGGCCGCGTTCGACCCCCGTCGCGTGCAGGTCGACGATGAAGATCGACATGCCGCGATTGCCGGCGTTCTTGTCCGTGCGGGCAAGGACGAAACCGTAATCCGCAACCGGAGCATTGTGGATCCAGATCTTTCCACCGTTCAGCCGCCAGCCGTCGCCATCCTTTTCGGCAGTGGTGCGAATGCCGGACACGTCGGTTCCCGCCTCGGGCTCGGTGATGCAATAGGCGACCTTGGCCCGCATCGACAGCATGTCGGCAAGCATCCCGCGCTGGGTATCGGTGCCGTGGCGAACGAGCAGTGACGAGATCAGTTCTACCAGACCGCATTGGTCGGCCACGCTGGAATAGCCGCGCGACAGTTCCTCCATCACCACCGCATAGGTTAGCGTATCGAAACCCGGACCGCCCATCGATTCAGGCACGCCGATCCCGAACAGGCCAAGCTTCGCCATCTCGTCATAGATTTCCAAAGGGAAGACTTCGTCCCGGTCCAGCGCCTCGGCGGCCGGTCTGATGATGTCATCCGCAAAGGCCCGCGCCATTTCGCGCACCTGCAGCTGCGTGTCGGTCAGATACATGGGCGTTCTTCCATTAGTAACTAGACGGTTACATAATGGAGCCCGCGTCCGACGGTCAAGGAGATTCTGGACAGGCAATTCTTTTTCCTTGCAGCAGGAGCCGCAGGCTGCCAATAATGCACCAATCGGTTACTTATGGGAGAACAGGATGAAACCCGGAACCCTGCGCAAGTTCGGGCGCGTCGACCTGGACGTCACGGCCTTTGCCTTCGGTACCGCACCTGTCGGGAACATCTTTGCCGAGATTGGCGAGGCCACGTCAGACGCGATGTTCCAAGGCTCGTGGGATGCCGGCGTCCGGTTTTACGACACCGCGCCCATGTATGGCCACGGCCTGTCCGAACTGCGGACCGGCCAGTCGCTGCGCTGGAAGAAGCGCGATGATTTCGTCCTGTCTTCCAAGGTCGGACGCCTGCTTCGCCCGGCAAAGCGCGAAACGATTAACTTCGCCCCCTGGGTGAACGCGGCACCCTTCACGATGGAATTCGACTACAGCTATGACGGCACGATGCGTTCCGTCGAAGACAGCCTGCAACGCATGGCGCTGGAGCGAATGGACATCGTCTTTATTCACGACATCGACGTCTTCACCCGCGGCAAGGATCAGCCCGAGGTCTTCAAGCAGGCGATGGACGGCTGCTTCCGCGCGCTGGAACGCCTGCGCGACGAAAAGGTGGTGAAAGCCATCGGCGTGGGCGTCAACGAATGGGAAGTGTGCCACGAGGCGCTCAAGCAGCGCGACTTTGACTGTTTCCTGCTGGCGGGGCGGTACACGCTGCTGGAACAGGACGCGCTGAACGAATTCCTTCCCCTGTGCGAAGCGCGGGGCGCAGCGGTTCTGGTCGGCGGCGGGTTCAACTCGGGTATCCTCGCCACGGGTGCGAAGCCAGGGGCCAAGTACAACTATGCCCCTGCGCCCGCCCACATCATGGACAAGGTCGCAAGGATCGAAGCGGTCTGCGCAGCCCACAACGTGCCGCTGCCTGCCGCCGCACTGCAATTCGTCGTGGCCCATCCGGCCGTGCCGTCCTTCTGCGCGGGGACGCGGACAGTGGCCCAGCTGGAACAGAACCTTGCATGGTTCTCGCACCCCATTCCTGCGGCCCTCTGGGCCGATCTGAAATCGCAGGGCCTGCTGCGCCAGGATGCGCCGGTTCCGGAATGACGGGGCCTGGCCCGTCGGCAGGTTCTTGCGGCCATTTCCGATTGCAGGTTGTCGACCGGATCGAGACGGATGGCGCGGTCGTCTTGGGAAGGATGATCGACCGCTTTGCTGATCTCTCCGGCGACCGCTTCGCGCTGCACCTGAGTTACGATGCCGCGCGTGAACCGGGCTTCCCGCGCCATGTCGCGCAAGGGCGTCCGGTGCTGTCGCTGATCGACGGGCCGAAGAACACGGCCCCCGCGTAACGGCGTGCCGTCGCCTCGCTGGGCTGGGATATCCGGTTCAGTGCGCCGGTGCTGGTCGATGACAGGGTGCAGGCGGTGTTCGTCGTGAAGACGAGGCACCTCTGCCCGTGACGGTCAGCGCGGGATCGTCCTCCGGCCCGGGATCACCGGTCGGCAACGCCGATCCCCCGCCGCAGACCAGCGCAACGATCAGATCGTCAGGCCCCAGACCGGCCACAGCATCGAACAGCGCCACCAATGCGGCAGGTCCCGCCGCGTCAGGCACCAGGATGGGCCGCTTCCGGAACGCGGATACCGGCGGTTGGGCAGGCATGGCCATAGCGCGTGACCGCCACACCCTCAAGCGGGCCTTCCCAAAGCCGCCCTAACGCTGCGGCAAGTTGCGCCGCACCATTTCCCGCGCCGATCACCAGGGTAAGCCCCCTGGGCCGTGCCGCCAGGTGCGTGGCCAAGGCCCGTTCGGGGCCTGCTGCGGCGGCGGCGGCATCGGACGGCGCGGTTTGGACAGTACGGTCAGCAGGCGTCACAGCGCGACATCCACAACGAACACCCCGTCAACCGCACCTTCAAGCCCTGGCACGACCCGCGCCGGCCGCTTCGTGAGCAGCATCTTTCAGGCAGGCATCACGCGCCGACACATTGCGGAAATCAAACAGGAACAGATCATTGAACCCCTTACCACCGGCGCTTCGACCGACACGTTCCCGAAACGCCGGTAGTCGGGGATCCCGTCGATAGGCCCCGCACGCGCGGCAAGATCGCAATTGGGGCGAAGTTCTGTATCTTGCGATGTTCCCGCGCGGAAGCGCAGCGCGACGATATGTCGGATTATTCTGCCTTCTTTCGCGGAAAGAACACGGGCTTGCGTCTCTCGCGAAAGGCGGAAAGCCCCTCGACCAGATCGGGCGAAGCGGCAGCAAGGCTTCCTGCCAGCGCCTCGATCACCCTTTCGCGCTCCTCGCCTTCGGCGGCATTGACCATCATCTTGGTCAGTTCCGTCGCGCGTGGCGACCGTCCGCGCAGCCGTTCGGCCACCTGTGAGGCGGCGTCGAATCCCTGCCCCGTCGCCACGATTTGATCGACGAGGCCGAGATGCAGCGCCTGATCGGCGGTAAAGACCTCGCCCATCAGGGCCATGCGCCGGACAAGCTGCGTCCCAAAGCGCCGGACGGCGCGCTGCGTTCCGGACCATCCCGGAATGATACCCAGCCCGGATTCAGGCTGGCCGATCTTCACATGCGCCTCGGCGATCCGCAGGTCGGCGCAGGCTGCCAGTTCCAGACCGCCGCCCAGGCAATGGCCGTCAATCACGGCGATCACCGGCTGGGAAAGACGGGCCAGCGCGTCAAAGGCGGCATGTCCGTCGCGCACCCAGTGGCGACCGAAATCCTCGGCGCTCCAGCCGGACCAGGCGTCGATATCGCCGCCCGCGCAGAAGGATTTTCCGCCTTCGCCCGACAGTATCGTGACGAAGGCCTCCGACCGTTCGATCTGGCGGCAAAGGGGCAACAAGGCATCGACCATCTCGGCATCGAGCGCATTCAGCTTCTCGGCGCGTCGGATCGTCAGACGCGCGATGCCATCGGAGATTGCAAGGTCAAGCCGCGGGTCGCTCACAGTTCCAACCCCATGAGTTCGGGCTGAAAGAGGCGGCCATCCATCTGCCGAAGATCGCGCGCGACATGAAGGGGCGTTGCCGCCTGATTCAGCACGTCGCGCTGCAGGTCCAGACCCGGTGCGATTTCTGTCACTGTCAGACCTTCCTCCAGAAGACGGATCACGCATCGTTCCGTGACATAGGTGATGTCCTGGCCCTGCAGGCGCGCCCGCCGCCCCGAGAAGCTGACCTGATCGACCTTGGGCACGATTTTGGCGATCTTTCCTTCCTTGTCGATGACGAGTTTGCCACCCTCGAGCCGCATCTTCGCCCCGGCATTGAAATTGCCACTGAAGACGATTTTCCGCGCCCTTGCGGTGATGTCGACGAAGCCCCCCGCCCCCGCCGTGCGGTGCGGCGTTGCCGACAGGCGACTGACATTGACCGATCCCTCGGCATCGATTTCCAGGAAGGAGAGCAGCGAACAGTTGAAACCGCCTGCCTGGAAATAGATGAACTGATGGGGAGAGGCGACGAAAGCCTCGGCATTGGACGCGCAGCCGAACTTGAAGTCCAGCAGCGGGACGCCGCCCACCGCCCCCTGTTCGATCACCCAGGTGACCTTGCCGTGATGTCCTTCCTCAAGCAGGATGCGAGGGACGTTGGCCGAAATGCCGAAGCCGATGTTGACGGCCCAGCCGGCCCGCATCTCCATCGCAACGCGTCGTGCGATGACTTTCGAGACATTGAATTCCGGCGTGCGGAAGGTGTGAAGCGGGCGAAACAACTCGCCCGAGATCGCTGGGTCATAGGGCGTGGCGGTGGTCTGCAACTGGTCGGGTGCCTCAACGATCACATCGACAAGGATACCTGGCACGCGCACATCATGTGGCTTCAGCGTGCCCTGTGCCGCAACGCGGCGCACCTGCGCGATGACGATGCCACCCGAATTGCGCGCGGCCAGCGCCATTTCCATCGCGCCCAGCGTGGCGCCTTCCTGTTCGAAGGTCAGGTTACCATTTTCGTCCGCCGTGCTGGCACGGATGATGGCGACATCGGGATGGATGGCGGGAAAGTGCAGCCAGGTCTGGCCATCAAACTCGACCCTGCGCACCAAAGGCATTTGCCGCGCGCTGGCATTCATGGCGCAGCCATCCTGTTCGGCGTCGACAAAGGTATCCATCCCGACATGCGTAAGGACACCCGGGCGCTTCGCCGCTCCCTCCCGCAGCATATCAAAAACGATGCCTGACGGCACGTTCCATGCTGCTACATCCTCCGCCAGAATCCGCTGCCAGATCAAAGGCGGCTCGGCATTGGTGGGGCCCGACGGATAGGATCCGCCGATAATCCGCGCAATCATGCCTTTGTGGGCAATATGGTCTACGCCCATGGTACCGAACATGTCACCCGCCGCGATCGGATGGATCGTGGTCAGACCGCGCGGTGCCCCCTCGGCAAGGAATCGTTCCCCCAGGGCTTTGAGGACCTCATCGGGGCACAGAAGACCGGAGGAGGAATTCACCGCTACCGTCGCCCCGCTCGCCACAAGGCGCGCCGCCTCGGGGGCTGTCTTCACTTTTGACATGGGGGTCTCCTTCCGCGGTTGGCTTTAAGTAACTAACCGGTTATAAAGATAACGAGGATTCAGATGGAAGATCAAGCGCCAAGATGGACCGTTTCCGCTGGTCTTGAGCCCCAGTATCAGGGAAGGATGACAAGCCATGAACATCATGTTCCAGAAGACCCATCAGCGCGCCTTCGGCACGTTTCCCCTTAAAGGCGACGTGTTGCGCTCGGCTATTGAGGCGGCCATCGACGCCGGCTATCGCGCCTTCGATACGGCACAGATGTATGGCAATGAGGCCGATACGGGCACTGCCCTTGCCGAAAGCGGCGTGGCACGCGACGACCTGTGCATCACTACGAAGGTGGGGATCGGGAACTTCACCGAAGCAGCCTTCCTTCCTTCGGTCGAAGCTTCGCTGAAAGCGCTTCGGGTCAGCCAGGCGGACATTCTGCTTCTGCATTGGCCCACACCGGGCGGCGACATCGCGGAATCCCTGCGCCTTCTGCAACAGTCCCATGAACGGGGGCTGGCGCGGCATATCGGTATCTCGAACTATACAGCTGGGATGATGCGCCAGGCACGCGCTATCGTGGAGGCCCCGCTTGTGACCAACCAGGTGGAATTCCACCCTTTGCTTGACCAGTCGAAACTGCTGTCGGCTGCGGACGAAACAGGCATTCCCCTATCCTCTTATTGCTCGGTGGCGCGGGGCGAGGTGTTCAAGTATCCGCTGTTTGCCGAAATCGGCGCGGGCTACGGCAAGTCAGCCGCCCAGGTGGTTCTGCGCTGGATCCTGCAAAAGGGTGTGCCCGTCAATACCATGTCGACCAGGGCAGAGAACATCCGCGCCAACTTTGACGTGATGGATTTCACCCTGTCGTCGATCGACATGGGAAGGATCGACCGAATGATGTCCACGGGCTATCGCATTGTGGGGCGCAACCTTGTGTCCTACGCGCCCGACTTCGACTGATGGAAAAGGGGCGGACCCGCAAGGGGCCGCCCCAGTCTGCGCCTCGGCCGGGAGGTGGCCTAGCGGTTGCCGCGAATGAGGTCCGCCGCCCGCTCGCCGATCATGATCGACGGCGCGTTGGTGTTGGAGCCCACCAGCGAGGGCATGACCGAGCTGTCACAGATGCGCAGTCCGTCAATGCCCCTGACGCGCAACTGCGGATCGACGACCGCCATGTTATCCTTGCCCATGCGGCAGGTGCTGACCGGGTGATAGGAGGTTCGACCATATTGGCGCGCATAGGCCTCGAAGTCGGCCTGGGTCCGCACGTTCTGATCGGGGAAGCAGATTTCCCGGATGTATTTCTGCAAGGAGGGCTGGCCAAAGATCTCGCGGCTGATCATGACGCCTTCCGTCGACATGCGCAGGTCGTCGGGGTCGCCCAGGAAATTCGGGTCGACGATTGGCATGGCGGCGGGGTCGGCGTTGCGAAGGGTGACCGAGCCGCGCGCCTTGGGGCGCAGATTGTAGCTGTTCAGTGTAATGCCGGAAAAGCCTTTGCGCACGGAGGGCACCCCCGCCTCGGCCCCCGCGCCGCAGAGGAAGTGGAACTGCAGGTCGGGGCAGGCTGCGGTCCCGGGGCCCTTCGCGTACCAGAACGCCCCGGCTTCGACCACGTTCGAGGTGACGGGGCCGGAGTTGAACAGGAAATACTGCGCCCCGGCCCAGGCGGCCCAGAGCGGCTTGTTGTATTTGTCGAGGGAGTCATGGCCCTTCAACTCGGCCACGATGTCGATGCCGAAATGGTCGGTCAGGTTCTGACCGACGCCGGGCAGGTCATGGACGACGGTGATCCCGTGGCTTTTCAGATGCGCGGCCGGGCCGATTCCCGACAGCATCATCAGCTTGGGGCTGCCGATGGCACCCGAAGTCACGATCACCTCGGACCCGGCGCGCACGGTGACGGGCGCGCCACCAGTGGAGTATTCAACGCCAACGGCCCGGCCCTTTTCCATCACCAGCCGCCGCACCAGGGCACCTGTGATCAGTGTCAGGTTCGGCCGTCTCAAGGCAGGGCGCAGATAGCCCACAGCGGCAGAACAGCGCCGGTTGCCGCGGATGGTCGTCTGGTAGATGCCCGCACCTTCCTGCTGCGGACCATTGAAGTCCGGGTTGTAGGGCATGCCGTATTCCTGGCAGCTTTGCACGAAGGCGCGGCTGGTCGGGTTCGGGTCGGGCAGGTTCGAAACACCCAAAGGCCCGTCCGTGCCATGCCAGCCGCCCGACAGGATCGTGTTGCCCTCGGACCGCAGGAAGTACTTCCGGATGTCCTGAAAGCCCCAGCCCTCGGCCCCTTCCTCGACCCAGCGGTCGTAGTCCGACGGGTGGCCGCGCGTGAAGATCTCGGCGTTGATCGAAGAGCCTCCGCCCAGCACCTTGGCCTGCGCATAGGGGATTTCGCGGTTGTTGGCGTGCTTCTGCGGCGCGGTGACCAGGCCCCAGGTCAGCGGGCCGGTGGTCATCTTGGCAAAGCCCACCGGCATGTGGATCAGCGGGTTCTTGTCCGGACCTCCGGCCTCGATCAGGCACACCCTGGCCGAAGGGTCTTCGGTCAGTCGTGCAGCCAGCACACAACCGGCCGATCCACCACCAACGATCACATAGTCGAAGCCCTGAGCCATGTCACTTGATCCAATGGCTGCGCTTGCCGATCTCCACATGCACCGACTTGACCTGCGTGTATTCCTCGACGCCGTAGGTCCCTGCCTCGCGCCCCCAGCCGGATTGCTTGAAGCCGCCAAGGGGCATTTCCGGCCCCCCCGCCATGATGCAATTGACCCAGAACCGTCCGGCCCGCACGCGGCGCGTTACAGTCAACGCGGTGTCGATGTTCTTTGACCAGACGCTGGCGGCCAGCCCGTAGACGGTATCGTTGGCCAGTCGGATCGCCTCGTCCACCGAGTTGAAGGTGAACGAGGACAGGACGGGACCGAAGATCTCATTCCGCGCGATGGCCATGTCCGGCGTCACGCCCGAGAAGAGCGTGGGCGCGATATAGCTGCCCTGCCCGAAATCCATCGCCGCCCCGCCCGTCAGGATTTTGGCACCCTCGGCCTTGCCCTTCTCGATGTAGGACAGGATCGTTTCGTTCTGCGCATCGGTCGTGATTGCGCCCACCTGCGTGGCCTCGTCCAGCGGGTCGCCCACCACGATCTTCTTCATCTTCTGGACCAGGATCGCTTCGAACTCGTCGGCGACCCGGGCATCCACGATCAATCGGCTGGAGGAGACGCAGCATTGCCCGGTGTTGAAGCTGATCCCGAAGGCGGCACCATCAGCGGCATCTTCCAGATCGGCATCAGAGAAGACGATGATCGGGTTCTTGCCGCCCAGTTCCAGGCCCAGCTTCTTGAAGTTGCTGTCAGCAGCTGCATGGACGACCGACCGGCCTACGGCGGTTGATCCGGTGAAAGACAGCATGTCCACGTCGGGATGTTCGGTCAGCGCCTGACCGATGCTGCGGCCCGACCCGGTGACGACATTGTAGACGCCTTTGGGCAGCCCGGCCTTGGCCAGAATTTCACCCAGGATCAGGGTGGTGGCGCTGGTCACTTCGGACGGTTTCACCACCATCGTGCAGCCCGAAGCGAGGATGAAGGGGACGCGTTCGCAGAGAATGAGGAACGGGAAATTCCAGGGCGTGATGAGGCCGACGACGCCCACGGGTTCGCGCAGGACCATGCCGAAAAGGCCGTCGCCCAGTGAATTGAAGCTGTCACCATGCAGCAGGCGCGCGGCACCGGCACCCACCTCGAAACAGGCGATGCAATGGTCGATCTCGCCCTTGGCCTGGGAGATGGGCTTGCCGTTCTCCAGCACCTCCCAATAGGCGATCTCGTCGCGGCGGTGGCGCAGGATTTCGGCCGTGCGCAGCAGAACTCCGGCCCGGTCGGCACCCGACAGACCGGCCCAGCTGCGGTCATCGAACGCCCGGCGGGCGGCGGCAACGGCGGCATCCAGATCGGCGACGGTGCATTTCTGCGTGCGCGTGACTGCCACACCATGGCCGGGTGAGGCACGTTCGAACAGGGGGCGCCCCCCTTCCCATGCGCCATCCAGCCAGAAGCCGAACTCGCGAGGGGTTTCGGGAAGGCTGTGAAGTGTTGTCCGCTGATCCATGCGCCATCTCCCTCGGGATTCGATTTATAACGTTACAACCTTTGTAACCGTACGGTTACTTCATCGTCAACCTCCCAACGGATCATGCAATCCGGATCTGTGTTTTCAAATCGGCGGGACGGTCGGCCAGCGTGTCAAAGGCGGTCTGGATATCTTCCAGCGCGAAAGTCGCGCCGGTGAAGGCATCTGTTTGGAACCGGCCATGAGCCAGCAGCGTCAGGGCATCATGCATGTCTTCGCCCATGCCCGCGACACTGCCCTTCAGGCCGTTCTCCTCCAGCACAGTGCGCAGGATATCGACCGGCACAGCCTCGCCGGGGCGGGTGATTCCGAAGAAGGCCACATGGCCCCCCTTGCGGATCAGGTCGAATGCCAGGGCATAGAGGTCCGGAGATCCGACGCTTTCGATCACCAGATCGGCCCCACGCCCATGCGTGCGCTGACGAACCACGGATTCCAGGGTGGAAGGATCAGAGACCGCCGCATCCGCCCCGACATCCAGCGCCATGCGGCAGCGGTCTTCGTTCAGGTCGGCCACAATGATTGGGGCCACGCCGCACAGCCGCAGCATCTGAACATGCAGATTGCCGATAGGACCCGCGCCCAGAACCACTGCCGACTGACCAAAACCCACCCCGGCTTTTCGCGCCGCACGCACCACGCAGGCCACGGGTTCGGCCAGCGCCTGCAACCCCGGTGCCATCCCAAGCGGCACGGGGATCACCAGTCGCGCGGGAACGACCACATACTCGGCAAAGGCCCCGTCACGCCCGATCCCCACCTGGGTCATGGACGGGCAGTTCAGAACCTCGTTCCGTCGGCACCAGTAGCAGGTTCCACAGCCGATGTTTATGTCGGCCACCACGGACTGCCCTTTGGACAGATGGCGCACGTCCTTCCCCAGAACGGCGACGGTACCGCAGAATTCGTGCCCGGGCACCATTGGCAGGCGATCAGCAGCATAATGGCCGTTGAAGATATGCACATCAGTGCCGCAGATGCCCGTGCGGGTGACGCGGATCAGCACATCATCCCTGGCCACGGCGGGAATTCCGATACGTTTAAGGTCGAACCGCTTGGGTTCAACCAAAACAGCGGCCAGCATCTTTTCCATCAGGCCCTCACTTCACAGTTCGGAGTTTCGACCGGTCGATGGTCAGGGCGATGGCCACGATCAGCACCAGCCCGAACACCATCTGCTGCTGCGTGGCCTGTACCCCGAAGTACAGCATGGATGCCCGTATCACCGCCACGATCAGGGTGCCAATGGCAGTGTTCAGGACGCCCCCAACCCCGCCGGTCAAAGGCGTGCCGCCCACCAGCACAGCCACGATGGCCGGCAAGAGAAAGCCGTTGGCGATGGTTGGCGCGCCACCGGACAGCTTGACGCTGAAGAGAAGCCCCGCTATCGCGGCCAGCGCACCGGAAATCGCAAAGGCCAGCATCTTGTAGCGCGTGACATTCAGACCCGATGCGGCGGCGGCCAGTTCCCCTGCACCGACGGCCTTCAGCGCCCGGCCCAGCGTGGTGCGTCGTTCAATGAAAAGGCAGATTGCCAGCAGGGCGGCGGCAATGAACAGCTCGTTCGGGATGATCCCCGTGCGCCCGATCATCCAGCCGAACAGGGCATTGCGCTGCTCGGCATCCATGTTCAGCGCCCGGTTGCCCGACAGCCACTGCGCGACCGAAAAGCAGACGCCCCCGACCGCGAGCGTGGAGATGAAGGATGGCACGAATAGCCGTGTCGTGATGAACCCTGACAAAAGGCCCAGACCGAAGCCCAGGACCACGCAGAGTGCCGCCACCCAGAGGCCAAGACTGGCGAGGTAGACCGAGGCAACCACGGTAATCATGTTGGCCATCGACTGCGCCGACAGGTCGATACCGCCGATGTAGATGGCGAAGGTCAGGCCGAGGGCCATGATGAACAGGGGCACGATGTCGCCCGCCAGCGACAGAAGGTTCGCAGGCTTCAGGAAGTTCGGGTCGGTGATGCCGACAAAGACCACCAGGACCAGAAGGGTGATCCAGGGGAAATGCGGCTTGAGGCGTTGCAGGTCCATCTTCTTCCCCGTCAGATCATGTAGTGCAAGAGGTCGTAGAGGGTCGGTTTCGCCCCCGGCTTGCATTCGAACCGCTGCTGGATGACGCCGTCCTTCAGAACGATGATGTTGTGGGACAGTCCGATCGCCTCTTCCAACGTGTCGGCCACCAGGATCACCCCGATCCCGTCATCCGACATGTCGCGGATCATCTCGTAGACGTCTTCCTTCGCCCCGATGTCGAGACCCCGCGTCGGGTGGTCCAGAAGCATGATGTCGGACCCGCCCGAGCGCCATTTCGACAACACGACCTTCTGCTGGTTGCCGCCCGAGAGGTTGCCGCAATCGGCATATTCGGAATGGGCCTTGATCGACAGCCTGGCGATCCAGTCGCGCGCCAATGTCTTCTCTGCCGCCACATTCAGGACCCCGGCGCGCGCGTAACGCCCCATCTGCGACAGCGTCATGTTCTCGTAGACGGTCATGCCCGCGACAATGCCCTCGACCTTGCGCTCACGCGGAACATAGCCGACACCTGCCGCCACGGCCGCCCGCGGATTGAACGCAGTGATCCTGTTGCCCTTGATCTTCAGCGTCCCCGAAACCGGGGTCCGCATGCCGTAGATCGTGCGCAGGATCGCCTCGCGCCCCGCGCCTTCGGTCCCCACAAGACAAAGGACTTCGCCTGCGTGCAGCTTCAGGCTGATGTCCTTGATCCGGCCGGGAAGCGAGATCCCGTCCATCTCCAGCAGCACCATGGACGCGTCATAGGGCTTTTGCCGCTGCTCGCGGTAATACTCTCGGTCGACACTGCGGCCGACCATCTTGTGCTGGATCTGCTCGACCGTCGCCGCGCCATGCGCGACGACATCAACCACCGCGCCGTCCTTCATGACGTAGATGCGGTCGGACAGTTCCATCACCTCGTCCATCCGGTGGCTGACGAAGATGAAGGAGGCGCGCTTGGTCAGGTCGCGGACGATGGTGAAAAGCATTTTCACCTCATCCTCGGCCAGCACGCTGGTCGGCTCGTCCAGCAGGATCACGAGGTCGCCGTCGATGCGTTCCTCCAGCGTCAGCACCTTGGCCAATTCCACCAGTTGCCGCTGCGCGAAGGACAGGGCCGAGGTGACTGTGGCCGGGTCGATGTCGAGCTTGACCTTGGCAAGCTGTTTCTTCGCGGCGTCGGACATGGCTTTCCAGTTGATGACGCCAAGCCGCACGAACTGCTGTTCGTAGCCGAGGAAGATATTCTCCATCACCGTCAGGTTCGGGATCAGCGACTGTTCCTGGAACACCATGCCGATGCCCTTTTCCATCGCCTGGCGGGGGTTCTGGAAACGGACCGACTTGCCGTCGATGGCGATGGTGCCACCGTCGGGCTGATAGGCACCGTAGATCACCTTCATCAGGGTGGACTTGCCGGCACCGTTCTCGCCGACAAGGCCGACGATCTCGCCGCGACTGATCTCGAAGTCCACCGTCTTCAGGGCATGGACACCGGGGAATCTCTTATCGACCGCCTTCAGTTGATACATGGCAGCCCCCTCATTTCACGAAGCTGACCGACCGGCGATCGGTCGACAGCACGACCGCCACGATCACCAGAAGGCCCAGCATGCCGTCCTGCAGGTAGTCCGGCAGGCCGATCACCACCATGCCGTTGTTGATGACATTCACGATCAGGACGCCGACCACCGTGTTCCAGATGCCGCCGATGCCACCCCAAAGCGCCACGCCGCCGACCACGACCGAGGTGATCGAGATGAACATGAAATTCGCGCCAGAGACCGACTCGGCCTGACCAAGCTTGGCGACCTGAAGGATACCGGCGACGGCGTAGAAGACACCCGCCAGAACGAAGCCCAGAATGCGGACGCGCCGCACGTTCAGGCCGGAGGCGTGGGCCAGTTCCTCGCCGCCGCCGACGGCATAGAAGTTGCGGCCAAGGATGGTGTGCGACTGTATGAACCACGCCAGAAGCGCCAGTACCGCCACAACATAGACCATCAGGGGAAAGCCCGCGATGCGCCAGGTCAGCAGCGCCCGGAAGGTGTCGTCGTTGATCTTCACGATATCCCCGCCGGTGATCAGAACCGCCGCGCCGGTGCCGACAAAGCCGATGGCCAGGCTGGCCATGAAAGAGGGAATGCGCAGCTTCACATGCACAAGCCCGTTCACCAGCCCGATGATCGCGCCCAGCACCAGGATCAGCGGCACGGCGACCCAGGCCCCTGCGGCCAGAGTCCCGCCGGTGGCAAGGAAGGCAAAGCAGAACAGCACCGCCGTCAGACCCACCGTCCCTTCCATCGACAGGTCGATGGAACCCATGACGATGATGAAGGTGACACCGATCGCCACCATCAGTGCCGGCGCTGCGGCTATGGCAATACGTGCAAAGTTGCGCTGCGAGAAGAAGGCCGGGTTGATGGCCGTAAAGAGGATGATCAGCCCAACAAGCACCAGAAGCGGTGCCCAGCGGATGACGTTCTCACGCGACAGAATTCGTTGCAACCCACCCTCCCCAGGCTGACATCCCCGGCTTGGCAGGGAAGAATACCGGGGCGGCCAACACTTGGCCGCCCCGGATGCGCATTGCCTTACTTGTAGACGATCGGGCCGTTCGACGGACCCCAGAAATCGGTCCAGTCATATGTCGGAACGTTGTCCAGGTACTTGGCCTTGAATTCCGCGGCATCGGCAGCCGTGATAAGGATCGTCGGGCCATAGAATTCGCGGTGCTCTTTCGGCTCTTCGGAAGGTTTGAAGGCGCCGATGGCCGCGTGATAGGCCAGCGAAAGGGTGATTCCGCCGCCCCAATGCGGGTTGGTGAACACAGTTGCCAGAAGCTTGCCGTCCATCACCATCTGCACGGCTTCGGGGTTGCCGTCATAGGCCACGATCGGCATGCCTTCGATGCCCTCGGCCTTGAGCGCCTCCATCACGCCATAGGCGATATTGTCGTTGGCGCAGTGGACGCCGGTGATCTGGTCGCCGTACTTGGTCAGGAAGCTGGCCATCAGTTCGGCGGCCTTCGTGGTGTCCCAGTCGGCCGGCTGTGCGTCCAGAAGCGTGATCTCCGGATAGTCCTTCAGCGCGTTCTTCAGGCCGTTCAGCCGCTCGATTGCCGGGTTGTTGGCCGCAATGCCACCCAGGTGGACGACACCACCCTTGCCGCCCATCGCATCGAACAGGATGCGGGCAGTGTTCTCGGCGGGCTTTTCATCCGACCACGACATGTGGCTGACCCAGTTATCGCCAAAGTCCCACGGATGAGCGTCGTCGGTCTTGTTCCAGATGGTGGAGACATAGCCCCCAGCCGCCTGCACAGCCTCGGCGACGGGTCGGGCGTTGGGGCTGTCGTTGGGGTCGCAAGCGATCGCGCACGCGCCGTTGTTTTTTGCCAGGAAGGCCTTGATATCGGAAAGGGATTTTTCCGAGGAGCCTTCGTTGATCAGCGAGGTCATCGCATCCTTCGGTTTGCCCAGCGACTCAGTGAAGGCTTCGCCACCCGAAACGATCGCGTTCCAGTAGGCGCTCGCACGGTCACGGAAAGACCAGGCCAGCGCAGGATCAGTCGCCGCCCGAGCCATGCCACCGCCGAAGACGCCCGGCATGGCTGCAGTTGTCAGACCGGCAGCCGAAGCAAACAAGAAGTTCCGCCGACTGATCGTTTCGCGTTCGATGAAGTCCTTGATGAACGTGGACATTGGTATCCTCCCTGATTTGCCACATCAACGCCACTGTTCCGTGGCCGAGCGGGTAGCGACAGCAGCGGAATGTTCAGAGTCTTGCAGCTTCGCTAATGCACTATCTGGTTACTTTTTACTCTTTGACTGAGTCAAGAAGTTTGTTCGACCAGATCTGCCAGGAAACCTGCTTTCAGCTTTGACGACATCAGCACCCGGCGTGTAAGTGTCGCGCCAGCGCAATCAACTGGGACGGACTGGACAGTTCATGGAGAGTGCCGAAAAAGTTGCAGCAGACAAGGCTGCGGCAGCAGCCAAGCCTCGCACTCGGGATGCCGAGGCGACCAAGGCGCGAATCCTGGACGCGGCCAAGCGCGAGTTCGCCAAGAACGGCCTTGGCGGAGCGCGTGTCGACGTGATCGCCGAAAAGGCCCGCGCCAACAAGCGCATGATCTACCACTACTTCGAGTCGAAAGAAGGCCTGTTTCAGACCATTCTTGAAAACGCATATGTCGACATCCGCATCGCAGAACAGAAGATGAACCTCGACCATCTCGCCCCGAAGGAGGCGCTGGAACGGCTGGTCCGCTTTACCTGGGACTACTATCTGAAAAATCCCGAATTCATCACATTGGTAAACAGTGAGAACCTCCACCGCGCCAAGCATCTGAAGAAATCTGAGGTCGTAAAGGTCTACAGCCGCAAGTTTGTGTCGATGGTGGCGACCATCCTTGACCGCGGCGTATCGGCGGGGGTGTTCCGTCCCGGCGTCGATCCGGTGCAGTTGAACATCACCATTGCGGCGATCGGGTATTACTACCTGACCAACCGCTTCACGGGATCCATCGTTTTCGAACGCGACCTTATGGCGAAGGACGCGCTGGAAGAACGGCTTCGGTTCAACATCGACACGATCCTGCGGTTGGTTGCCGCCTGAGGCTCACACCGCCCCGGCAAGGCCGAGCGCCCGCAGCCCAGCTTCGGCGCAAGCAACATCTTCGGGTTCCTGCGCGCCCGAAACCCCGACCCCGCCAACGACAATGCCCTGATGCACCACCGGAAGCCCACCGCCCCAGGGCAATAGCCGCTGCCGGGTGGATAACCCAAGCGCAAGCGACGGCCGGGACGCCATGCGTTCGGCATAGGCCGCAGTGGCGCGCCGCATCGTCGCGGCGGTATAGGCCTTGTCTTCGGCAAAGGTCAGGATCGGCGGCGTTGCGGCCTCCATCCGGGCCGACGCGAGGGTGTGACCCTGCGCATCCACCACGCAGACAGCGACGGTAAGGCCCTGCCGTTTCGCCTCTTCCAGCGCGGCCGCGACGATCTGGCGGGCCGCTTCGCAGGACAGGGTTGCCATCTGACTGATCATTTTGCCATCGCCTCCCAGTCAAGAAGGATGAAGGGTTCGGTGATCTGTCGCGCCATGATGGCGGCATAGATCGCCGCAGGGTCTTTGGGAATGGCGCGGTGGATCAGCCCACCAATTGGGATTTGCCCCTCAGCCAGCCATCGCAGAGAGCGTTCGAATCCGCCGAAGATGGAATGAGGCGAATTGTTGTATCCCTCGAGCAGTTCCTCCCACAGGAAGATGCGTCCATGCATCGGCAACTCCCACTCCCAGCCCGACCTCAGGGTGACATGGTTGAAGAAAACCGCGTGAGTCACGTCATGGGCCGAATGGTCCGAAAGCTTGCGCCAGGGCACGCCAACCAGAACGACCTCGCCCATGCGCTGCACGATCTTGCATCCATCAAGGGCAGCGCCTTCGTGGCCCGAGCAATCGACGACAAGGGCCACCTTTCCCTGATAGGCCGGATCGCCCAGCGGCATCGCGGCATGAACATCGGTGATGCCGCTGTCTTTTGCTTGTGATCGGCGTGTGGCATCGGGGTCAACCACTGTGACCCGATAGGCGGACATGCGGAAAAGATGCGCCGCAAGCAGGCCCACCGGGCCTGCACCGGTTACGATCACCCGGTCGCCGGGCCGGGCGCGCGTGGTCATGAGGGTGGTGACAGACACGCCCATCAGCCGGGCCAGCACTGCCGTCCCCGGCTCCAGCCCTTCGGGCAGTGGCAGCGTATGGCGGGCATCATGCGTCTGGGTTGCACGGTGATGGCCCATGGCAAAGCGCAGTTCTCCTTTGGCAACACCGGTCACACCGTCGCCAATCTCGTCGACCCGGAAGACAGCGGCGTAGCCGGGACGAATGGGAAAACTGTTGCCATTGGCCCAGCCGATCTCGGTGCCCTGACTGACGAGGGTGTACAGCGTGCGTCCGCGAATCTCGCCCGGGCACAGAGGGGCGTCCTGATAGCATTCCAGCGCGAAGGTCCGACGTGACGGGATGACGATTTCCATGGGCATAAGGGAAGCCTTTCAGAACAAGAGCGATTATCCGCTGGTCGCATCGAAAAGATGCGGGTGTTTCCGTGTGATCGAGATGAGGACCGCCTCGTTTGCGGCGGGGCGCTGGTTTGCCGGGACCCGAGTGATCAGCTCGTCCGGACACAACCTCGGGACGATAAATGCGTCATCGTCGGGGGATCCGGTCACCCCGACCGCTTCAGGCAGACCATCTGAGGACAAATCCACATCCGGGGTCCCTAGGTCGCGATGCATCGCCCGATCGCCCTGCATGTGACCGGTAAAGCGGGCGACAAACTCACAGGTGCTCCAGCCCGATGAGGTCGGACACATAGGTTGGCATGCCGGCAGTCGCAGCTGACGCATCCATTCCTCCTCTGTTGACCCATGCGGGCAGTTAAACGATCAAACACCCAATGAGGTCCAATGCAGGCGAGCGCCCCGGTCATTTGTAAGTTACAGGAGACCACTGTGCGGGCTGGCCAGATCGTTCAGCTCCCAGCGGGCCGTCCATGCTGACGATTTCAAGGAACTGGCCCCAAGGTGCCTTCAGGTAGCACCAGGTCAGTCCCTCCATCGCGCCCGCATCGACATAGGTCGGGCCGTCCAGCACCTCGACCCCCGCGGCGCGGAGCCTGTCTGCCGCCGTGTTGCAGTCATCCACCTGAAAGGCCAGATGAAATCCGCCCGGCTGGCTGTTGCGCTTCAACGCGGCGTCCGGCTCGGCATCGCCGGAATACTGGAAGAGTTCCAGATTGGTCCCGTTGCCCACGCGCAAGACCTTGATATCCTCGATCCGGGTGTTGCCCGGAACGCCCAGACGGCGGCGCATAAAGTCGTCATCCGCGTCGATCAGACCGGTGGAAAGGCATTCCACCGCGCCGAACATCGTTTTGAAGAAGTCCACCGCCTGATCAAGATCGGGCACGGTGAACCCGATGTGCTGCATCCCGTAGACCTTCATCTTCATTCTCCCTTCTTTCAGGTCACTGCGCGACGGCGGGCGTTCTGGTCACCCGGCAGGTTCGCCGCCGGAATAGGCTGCACCCCCCGGATCAGGTCGTTGGCCTTCTTTCCGATTATGATGGTCGGCGCGTGCGTGTCGGACGAATTGATCCCCGGCATGATCGAGGCATCGCAGACCCTCAGGCCTTTAACCGTGCTGAACCGCAACTGCGGATCGACCACCGCCATTTCATCGGCGCCCATCCGGCAGGTGCCGACCGGGTGGTGGTCGGCCTGGGCCATCTTGCGTGGCTGGTCGAACGGCGCAGCCGGGTCTTTCGCGTGCCTCCCCGGCGGGCCCCTGAACCGCAGAAAGGGCTTTAGTGCAGGCTGCGCAAGGATTTCGCTCGCCATTTCCAGCCCGCGCAGCGACATTTCGCAATCATGGGGTTCAGCCTTGCAGTCCGGATTGATCAGAGGCGCTGCGCCCGGGTCGCTGAAGGCAGACCGCACCGTCCCCCGTGACCTTGGCCGCATGCATGCCGAGTCCGGTGTGATGCCCCAGCCGTCGATCGAGGCGATGCCCCTCTTGATCCTCGATCCTTGCCCCAGATGGGACTGCATGTCGGGCCAGGCGGCGACCGGCCCGGCGTGCCAGAAGCCACCGGTCTCGAACAGCGAGGCCGCCACCGGCCCGCTGCGCAACATCAGGTATTGCAGCGCCGTCCGCGCGTTGCGGTTCAGCCGCTGGACGCCGTCACAGGAATGCGGCCCCGTGCATGCGCCCAGCACGCAAACGTCGATGTGGTCCTGGAGGTTTTCACCCGCGCCGGGCAGATCATGCTTAACCGTGACGCCTGCATCGCGCAGGTGGTCGGCCGGGCCGATCCCTGAGAGCAACAAGAACCGCAGCGACCCTGCGGCACCCGCAGCAAGGATCGCCTCGTGCCGCGCCCGGTGAACGGTGCTGTCCGTCATCCCGATGCCAACCGCACGGCCCCGCTTCACCACGATCCGCCGCACCTGCGCACCCTTTTTCACCGTGAGGTTCGGGCGGGTCTCGGCCCCGCGCAGATAGGCCACGACCGTCGGGGAACGGCGGACGCAGCGTTGGGTCAACCGGCAGCAGCCGACGGCGGCCTGCGCCCGGTCATTGAAATCCGGGTTGTAGGGCATCCCCCATTCCTGCCCGGCACCCATGAAGGCATCGCAGATAGGCAACGTCGCGCGCGGCATGGACACGCCCGGTTGACCATCGCTGCCGTGCAAGTCGTCGGCAAGGCGCTCATCCGCTTCGGCGCGGCGGAAGCAGGGCAGGATCCCCCGGCGGGACCAGCCCTTGCAACCGCACTCTTCGGCCCAGGCATCATGATGGCGCCGGTTGCCGCGCGCGCAGCTCTGCGCATTCATCGAGGACCCAACGCCGATCAGCCTCGCCCGCGTGAACCAAAGCGAGCGGCCCTTCATCTGCCGCTGCGGCACGGTTGACCAGCCCCGGCTGGCGATGCCCTTGGTCATCCTGGCGAAGCCAGCCTGCCAGTGGAACAGCACCGACTTGTCACGCTCCCCGGCTTCTTGCAGAAGGACGGACACAGCGGACTCATCGCTCGGCAGACAGGCCGGAACACAGCCTGCCGACCCGCCCCCGGCAATGATGAACTCCGCTTCCTGCATCAACCTCAGTATGTAACTAGTTTGTTACAACAGACCGTCGGACAGATTAGGGATCAAGTCAAGCATTCTATTGCTGTAAGTGGTCCTGCCACGCCTCGTCCGTCACGGCGAAGAAATCGCAGATGTCGAAGACCCCGATGTTGTTCACCAGAAACCCGACCGAACTGTAACCCGCCGCGCACCTGGCAAGTATCATTGCCCCCTGCTTCGTCCGAAGGCCGGTCACGACGGCATGGGCATTCGGTCCGATGGCCGCGAAGGTCACCTCGAGCTTCGCCTGCTTGCGACCGTTGATGACCACGGTCGCGCTCTCTTCGTGCAAGGCGCGTGCGATGGCGCAGCCGTTGGCGGTGGCCCCGTCGGTGACGATCACCACCGTACCTTTGATCCCGAAGTCCACTCCCGCTCTCTCCGTCCCGCGTTGCAGCGGCAATCATACGGGCCAGACCCGCCGTTGCCGCGTGAACCTGATCAAGAGAATTGTCTCAAACATCGCGTTTTCTTGCCCCCAGGGATCAGCGATGGCCGCAATCCGGCCTCGCGCAAGGTACACCCCCAGCCATCCGACAGAAGCCATGGCATCAGACGGCCGTAGCGCGGACAGCGGCACCATGTTGTAATCGTCCACGCCAGGGATCAGGCCAAAGCGCCGGAGGTCTTCGGCCGTGATCTGCCTGACGCGCTGCGCCCGACGCCTGACGCCGCGCGCCAGAGTGACGGCCCGAGTCCCCTGATGCGGCGGGCGACCGACGTTCCGGTCCATGATCACCGCACTGTCAATGGCCAGGTCGGGCAAACGCGCCGCAAGATACCCCTCTGCCTTGGGCGACCGGCAGATTCTGCCTGTGCAGACCATCAGAACCGAAAGCTTCCCTCGCTGCGCCGGGGGCTATGAAACGCCCTGAAGGGCGATACTGGACCCACCACTGTCCACGCCGCTTCCGTTGCGGCTTATCACCCGCAGCCCTTTGACAGCCGCAAGGACCGTGGGCGAGCTCGGTTCCACCCCAGCGGCCAGCCCACGCAGCCAGGAACCATCCGCAGAAAGCCCTTTGCGCTGGGGGTCTTCTCCCTGGCGCGGGATGGACGATCTCGTAGCTGCAGCTGGTCAACAGTGACAGGGCGGGGTGTCCGGCGACCGACAGCGACCGAGGAGTAACGGCAATCCGGGCAGACATCGGCTCAGCCCTTCCGGCACGGGTTGTCCGCCATGGTCGGAACACCGCCCTTGTCGACTATCAGCTTGCGAAGACCCTTGGCAGCGATGGTGCCATAGTCATGGCCGGCATGGCAGGGGAAGGCGAAGAGCATCATGAACGGTTCGGTTGCCGAGATGTTGATCGACCGGTACACCCGGCGGCCGGACAGATGAACCACATCGCCCTGCCGCATCTCGCGCCAGTCCACCTTGCCTTCCGGTGTTTCCATCATCATGCCGCCATGGCCGGACAGGCAGAAATAGACCTCGGCCGCATGCAGAAGGGTGTGGAATTGGCCCTTGGTCATGTAATGCTCGGTGCCGATCTTGCCGTGCTTGATCAGGGTGGTGCCATGGGCAACGTTCCCGCTGCTTTCGGGGACGCCAATGTCGACCTGCACGCAGACCATCGGGTCGATCTTCGCCAAGGAAGCCCCATAGGCTGCGGTATCCGCGAAATAGTCCCTTAACAGGCTGGGCAGCGGGTGGGCGATGGGCTTAGCGGTCCTGGAAAGCCCCGTCATAGTGTCGAAATCGAATGTGGTCAGCGTCAAGTCGGGCATGGCGAGTGCTCCTGTCAGGATGTGGCATGAATGGCGATGCGGCTGTGCGCATCGAAGGCGAGACCGGACATCGGGATGTCGACGTCGAAGACCTTGGCAATGACGCGGGCCGGGCCGTGGATGAAGCAGACCCAGCCGTCGTGCACAGTCAGGGAATGGGCGGCAGCCACAGCGCGCGCCTGATCCACGAAGGCCAGCTCGCCGTGATAGCTGAACTCCCAAGTCAGCCCGCGCGCGGGCCAATGGCAGGCGTCAGTCAGGGGCAATCCCGGCCTGTCCTTGCCCAGACCCGTCGCATTCACCACCTCCGAGGTGGCGGGCAGGGCGGCGACAGCCGCATCGGACCCAACCTGTGTCGGCGCAAGGCGGTGCTCGATGGGGATGGCGAAGCCAATTGCACGAAGCGCAGGGCGCATCTCGGCGAGGCTTGCCTCGCGCCGTGCCGTCACCACCATCCCTTACGGAATGTCGCCCCCGGACCTTGCCTTTTTGTGCATATCCAGCGTCAACGCCAGCGACGGCCCGCCCGATCGAGGGATGCAAGGCGGTCCACCTTGCACCCGATGGCCTGCCGGCAAGTTGGCGTCGTATTGTGCCCCGGCACTGATCGGGTCCTTCGCAGTGCCGACCAACCGCGCGCCGTTTCGAGATCTTCCTGATCTCGCCCGAAGTCTGCGCATAAGGATCAGGCTTTTCGATCAGATCGCGCGAAGACTTGTGTGGGTTCATCTTCGGCATCGTGACCAGCGCGTCCGGCGACAGGAAATCCGTCTTGGTGAACTCCACTGCCTCGCGATAGGCGGAAAAGTCTCTGTTCGGCGCAAAGTTGATGCCGGACATCAGGGTTTTCAGACCAAGTTGGTCGGACCAGGCCGGAAAGACCTTCATGATCGGGGATTTCCCGGTGGTGACACCGATGCCACGTATCGTGCGGCGGGCAGTAGGGTACCCAATCGCCCCGCAACTGGTTACCGCCACCGTATCGCGGACTTGATTTCCAGTTTCCGGATGCGGTGCAGGATGATCGCCGCCGGTTCGATGGTCGCCGCGACCGCAACCAAGACGTTGTCCGGCACCCTGAGCACGTTGCGGGCCGGCGCCCTGAGGTATTCGGCAAAGGCACCGTCACTCCGCGAGCCAAGGAAGTCGTAATCATCGCAAAGCGAGAACTTGCCCGCCCGG
This sequence comes from Rhodobacter sp., assembly GCA_020250445.1. GTDB lineage: Bacteria > Pseudomonadota > Alphaproteobacteria > Rhodobacterales > Rhodobacteraceae > Aliitabrizicola. The sequence goes on along the minus strand of JADCEF010000020.1, from coordinate 124,176 downwards.
CACCAGTCGCTGTCAAATCACGGCATCAAGGGCGCAACCGCCACCCGGTCGTCGGGGACCGGGGGATGACGCCCGCGCCAACATCTTCGACTGTTCCGGCGAATTCGTGGCCCGGGATGGTTGGAAACCGATAGGCACCCGTCACCATCACCCGCCTTATGTCCGACCCGAAAACGCCCGCAGTGCCGACTTTAGCGAGCACTTCGCCCGAACCAGTCTCGGATCGCGCCACCTTTTTCACCTGCAGATCGCCGGGTGCATGCAATACCGCAGCCTTTATGGCGCGCCTTCCATCTGCGGCAGGATCACCGTCTTCATTCACTTGCCCGAAAGCGCGTGATCGAAGCCCGCCACCGCATCGCGCAGTCCGATCCGGGGCTTACGGCGGCGCGCACATCGACCTTGCCGGTCGCGACCAGCGCCAGCGCGCAGGCATAGTCATCCCGGCTCGACCCGGCAGTACCCAAAAGCTTCGGGCTGAGGTAATGTGCCTTGTTGGTGTCGATTTCAGTTTTGGTGCCCCAGGTCAGACCCGAAACGAAGTTCAGCCGCCCGAAGCGGCCCAGGAATTCTGTTGCCCGCCCTGGCAACTCGGGCGCTGGCGCGCAGGTCACCGCGACGTCCACCAGGACCACCGGCAACAGCCGTGCGTTCCGGACCTTTGCAATGACCTGTTCGACCCCGACGGCCATGGCATCTCCACATGGAATTGGCTTCGGTATTGAGGTGCAATAGAGAGGCTTTGTGGGGAACGGGGGTTGTGACAAGAGTTTCGATTTGCGCCGACGGCGGGCCGCCGCCACCCACCGGCAGGATGACCAGATCGGGCGCACGGCCAAGCTGACCGAGTATTTCCACGGCAACGCTTGCCTGACCCTCGATCACATCCGGATCATCGAAGGGCGAAAGAAAACGGGCACCGGTCTGCGCACAGGACTGAGGTCTTCGCGTTTCAGCCAGATTTCGGCATCATACTGCTGGCACAGATGATCGTTCCGCTGCAGCGGCGTTTCGGGGAAGAGCTGGCGCAAGGCGCGGGTGGCGGCGCGGGCCGCATCGGTGAACTGGGTCATCAGGCGATTAGGCGTGCCCTGCCGGAAAAAACAAGCCTCAGGCCAAGGGGCTACCCTGAACGCAGTGTCCGTAAAGTGTGGCAGAAAGGCTGAGGCCGAGCATGAGGGTAACCCAGCCGATCAAACCCTGCCAGATCCACGCTGGCGCAGAGAGGGGTTGGAACACAAGGCCCACAGGCAGGGCAACAAGAACAATCACCAGAATGACCAGAACCGACGCCACAAGGATGGCCAACCCATAGCCGCGCGTCGCGCGCCAGGACGCGGTCATTGACGGTTTTTCACCGATCGCGGCGGCAGGAAGGCCAAGGGAAAGTCGCAGCGAAAAGACGAGAATGACCGGCAGGACCAGGACCAAAAACATCACGACGGAAGCCGTTTCGCCGATCATGTTCAGCGCTTTCAGAAAGCCCAGAACGAAACCTGCCAGAAAGCCCAAAACAAAACCTGCGAACACACTTGCTAGGGTCAGCACGAGCAATGCCACAAGGTATGCCACAATCCGCGACGGCCTGAACAGCGGCAGGACTGTGCCGGGCTGTTCTTCCATCAGCACGTAGCGGCACCAGCCGACCCCGATCCAGCAACCACTGAGCAGGGAAAACGCAAGATAGGGCAGCACCGATTTCCAGGGAAATGCCCCGCTGCCGAATGTGCCCAACATGATCCCGTACCGCGCCATGTCACCCTGCACATCAAGCAGGTAACCAAGAAGCTGCAAGATAGCGGTCAGGAGCGCTGAGATGCGCAGGGCAGGCCCGATATTGCCAGCAAGCTGCCGCACCGAATGGTGGAAAATTGCGAAACCCTTCATCCGGTTACCTCTTTCACCGCCTGATTATCCGGTTAGCAAACCGTCTTTGCCCCTGTCAACCGGCGGCTCCGGCCGCTTGCTTGCCCTTGCCTGGAAAACGCGGTAACGCCCTGAAAACCTTGTTTATCAGGAGCGGGCGATGTCCAAGCCGAAGAAAGTGGTGCTTGCCTATTCGGGGGGCCTTGATACCTCGATCATCCTGAAGTGGCTTCAGACCGAATACGGCTGCGAGGTTGTCACCTTCACCGCCGATCTGGGTCAGGGGGAAGAGCTGGAGCCGGCGCGGGAAAAGGCGGTTCTGCTGGGGATCACGCCCGGGAACATCCATATCGTCGACGTGCGCGAGGAATTCGTGCGGGATTTCGTCTTCCCGATGTTCCGGGCGAATGCGCTGTATGAGGGTCTGTATCTGCTGGGCACCTCGATCGCGCGGCCGCTGATCTCAAAGCACCTGGTGCGGATCGCCGAAGAAACCGGTGCCGATGCCGTGGCGCATGGTGCGACCGGCAAGGGCAACGATCAGGTGCGGTTCGAGCTTTCGGCCTATGCGCTGAACCCGTCGATCCGCGTCATCGCCCCCTGGCGCGAATGGGATCTGACCAGCCGCACGAAGCTGCTGGAATTCGCCGAAGCGAACCAGATTCCCATCGCGAAGGACAAGCGCGGCGAAGCACCGTTTTCCGTGGATGCGAACCTGCTGCACACCTCGTCCGAAGGCAAGGTTCTGGAGAACCCCGGGCAGGAACCGCCCGCTTATGTCTGGCAGCGCACGGTTGATCCCGAACTGGCCCCCGATGTGCCGGAAATGGTGGAAATCGGCTTTCGGCGCGGCGATGCCGTTTCGGTCAACGGCGAGGCGATGAGCCCGGCCATGATCCTGACCAGGCTGAACGAGCTTGGTGCCAGGCATGGCGTGGGCCGCCTTGACCTGGTGGAAAACCGCTTTGTCGGCATGAAGTCGCGCGGGGCCTATGAAACCCCGGGCGGCACCATCCTGCTGGAAGCACACCGGGGGATCGAACAGATCACGCTGGATGCAGGTGCGGGCCACCTGAAGGACGGCATCATGCCGCGCTATGCCGAACTGATCTACAACGGCTTCTGGTTCAGCCCCGAGCGCGAGATGCTACAGGCGCTGATCGACAAATCCCAGGACCATGTCACCGGCACGGTGCGGGTCAAGCTGTATAAGGGGCTGGCCCGGACCGTGGCGCGCTGGTCCGACCATTCACTGTATTCCGAAAAGCACGTGACCTTTGAGGAAGACGCAGGCGCCTATGACCAGAAGGACGCCGCCGGCTTCATCCGCCTGAACGCGCTGCGGCTGAAGCTGATCGCCACGCGCAACGCGCGGGTGGGGGGGTAGGGTCAGGCGGCAATGCCGCCTTCCCAATCCAGGGGTTTGACCGCTGGCTTGCCCTTGCGTTCGCTGATCCAGAGATCATGCTGCATCTGCAGGGCAAGCCAGAACCGCGCGCCGTTCCTGAACGCCTGACCAAGGCGGATCGCCATATCTGTCGATACAGCGCGCTTTTCAGCCAGAATACCAAAGATCGTCTGCTTCGACACACCCAGATGGGCGGCAAGCTGCGTTGCGTTCATACCGAGCGCGGGCAGGATATCTTCGCGCAGGTATTCGCCGGGGTGAGTGGGCGCAAAGGGCAGCACGCCCGGGCTGGCTTCCATGATAATCCTCCAGCGTGACATCGAAAGGGCCGTCTTTGTCCCATTTTGATGTCACTCTCCAGTCCTTAGAGACGGAAACCGAAAACCTATCGCTTCGGTTTCCCTTCAACCTGTGCCAGCGGACTGCTGCGGGCGTCAACGGTGGGGCACAAGGCTGACCTGCTTGAGGCGCAGGTAATGCGGCAGCGCCTGTTCCGCCAGTTCCGCAGCTGCGCCGGTCAGCACGGGCAACTCGCCCTCGGCTGCCCCGAACCCCGTCGATTGGTGCACAGCGCTGTACCAATGCGGTGCCCAGGTGCCGTCATAGGGTTTCGGCCCGGCTGGCCAGTGCAGCATCCGCTCTGTAAACGGAATCTCCAGCGCCGCGCACAGGGCAGACAGCGCGCCCTGCGGGTTGGCCAGGATGTCGGCGCTGTCTATCACCAGGGGCGCGTGGCCAAGCTGCTGTGCCACCTCGTCGAACAACGCCGCCTGCTGCACAAAGCCGATATCGGCCAGTGTGGGGTTTTCGCGCTTCCTGGCATAGCTTGCCACAACCCGGGCGGGGTGGCGGATCAGGAACACATTGTCACAGGCGCGCATGAAGGACCGGTCAAAGCCAGGGATCATGTGCAGCGTCATGTGTTTTTGGTAAAACAGGCTCTGACCTTGCGGAACAGTGCCAATGCAGGCCGCTGCGACCCGTGCCGGATCCGCCTCGTTCGCGGCGATGATTTCGGCGGCCATCGGATGGGCGATGCCGGTTGCCCGCAGATAGGCGGCATAGAATGGCTCGTCCCAGACGGCGCAATCCCCGCGCGCGGCGAAGCTGTAAAGAAGCGCCGTGGACAGGTTGCGCGGGCCGGACCACATCGCGATGCGCCTGGGGGCCGCGCCGGTCATGCGGCCACCAGCGCCTTGTAGAGGGTCCGCAGGCGTTCGGTCATCGGCCCCATCTGCCCGGTGCCGATCCGGCGCCCGTCGACCACGCCCACGGGTGTCTGCGCGCCGAAGGTGCCGGTCAGGAACGCCTCTTCAGCGGAATAGACATCAACAAGGCTGAAATTGCGCTCGAACACCGGGATGCCGTTGTCGCGGCACAGCTGGATGACCTTGCCGCGCGTGATACCGTTCATGCAATAGTCGCCGGTGCTGGTCCAGACCTGCCCCTTGCGCACAATGAAAAAGTTGCAGGCATTGGTCGTGTTTACAAACCCGTGCACGTCCAGCATCAGCGCCTCATCCGCGCCTGCCTTTTCGGCGGCGATGCAGGCCAGGATGCAATTCAGCTTGGAATGGCTGTTCAGCTTTGGATCCTGCGTCATCGGCAGGCCGCGCATGTGGGGGACGGTGGCAAGGCGGATCGGACGCGGCAGTTCGGGGCGGGAATGTTCCATGATGATCGCCACGGTCGGGCCGCGCTGCGACAGCTTCGGATGCTGGAAGGGCCGTGTCTTGACCCCGCGCGTCACCATCAGGCGGGCATGGACATCGGTCGTCATGCCATTGGCCTTCTGTGTCTCTGACACTGCCGATTTGACCTGATCCGGCGTCATCGCGATATCAAGGTCGATGGCTTTTGCCGCCTCGAACAGGCGTTCGACATGCTCGTCCAGAAAGGCCCAGCGGCCGTCGTACAGGCGAATCCCTTCCCACACGCCGTCGCCCAGCATGAACCCGGCGTCATAGACCGAAACCACGGCCTCGGCTTTTGGCAGGATGCGCCCGTTGACGTAGATGAGGATCGCCTCGTTGCGGGCGTCTTCCTTGGCCTGGTGGCTGGATATGTGATCGGTCATGGTACCTCCGCGCTTCATGGCAGGCTATCGCTGCGGCGGGGCGGGGCCAAGGGGGGCGATCACCCTTGCGTGACACACGGCGTGGTGAATGGACGCCGGGCCTGCACCATCCCATCGTTGTGCCACAGAGGAGAGCTGTGATGAAGATCCGGGCGACAGGGGCCGTTCTTTGGCTGGGTTTGGGACTTTGGCTGGGGCTGGGCGCAGCCCGGGCGGAGCAGAAGACGGCCGTTCTGGCCGGGGGCTGCTTCTGGTGCGTCGAGAAGGATTTCGAAACCGTGCCGGGCGTTACGTCGGTTGTCTCGGGCTTTGCCGGCGGCACCACGGCCAATCCGACCTACAAACAGGTCACCGCAGGCGGCACAGGGCATTACGAGGCGGTGCGGATCACCTATGATGAAACCAGGATCAGCTATGCCGATCTGTTGGAGCGATTTTTCCGATCGGTCGATCCGACCGATGCAGGAGGACAGTTCTGTGACCGGGGCGACAGCTATCGCACCGCGATCTTCGTGAACGGCCCGGCCGAACGTGCGGCGGCGCAAGCCGCAAGTGCGAAGGCAGAGCAGCAACTGGGCACGCCGATCGTGACGAAAATCCTGCCGTCCGGCCCGTTTTACGCCGCCGAAGACTATCATCAGGACTATTACAAAAGCGGGGACATCATCATCACCCGCTTCGGTCCGCGCACCAAGGCATCGGCCTACAAGCTTTACCGCGCAGCCTGCGGCAGGGACGCGCGGTTAAGCCAGTTGTGGGGGCCCGACGCGGTCGGCAACTAGGCCAGGAAGGCGTTCGGTCTGGATGCCCGCGGCACGGCCCGCGCCGCCGCGGCCCGCGTTGCCTGAATGGCGGCGACAGATGGACGGCCACCCTTGCCGCCCCACCCCCTGCTGTCGTCCAGGGCCGCAGAGGTTTCCCCGGTTGCGGCAGGGGTGGCACGCGGTCGGCATGATCGGCAGTGATCGAGCCGGGATTCCAGATCACCCCCACGCCCCCTGCAGCTGTGCCCCGCACAGACGGTAACCGCATGCGGTTACCGTCAGGGGGCGAAATGCCGCTTTCCGCACCGGGTGTGGTTTTGTAGGGTCGGGTGGGACGGGGGAGGCGAAGGTGAGCGAAGACAGCGTCACGCCGATGATGGCGCAGTATCTGGAGATCAAGGCCGCCAACCCGGGCGCGCTTTTGTTCTATCGGATGGGCGATTTTTACGAGATGTTCTTTGATGATGCCGTCGCCGCAAGCGAGGCCCTGGATATTGCGCTGACGCGGCGGGGCAAGCATCTCGGCGAAGACATCGCGATGTGCGGCGTTCCGGTGCACGCCGCCGAAGGCTATCTGCTGACCCTGATCCGCAAGGGATTTCGGGTGGCGATTGCCGAACAGATGGAAGACCCGGCCGAGGCGCGCAAACGCGGATCCAAATCCGTGGTGCGCCGCGATGTGGTCCGCCTGGTGACGCCCGGAACCCTGACGGAAGACGGCCTGCTGGATGCCCGGCGGCACAATTTTCTGGCCGCCTGGGCCGAGGTGCGCGAGGGGGCGTCCCTGGCCTGGGTCGACATCTCGACAGGGGAATTCCGTGTCATGTCCTGCCCGCCGCTGCGCCTTGGGCCGGAACTTGCCCGGCTTGCCCCGCGTGAGGTCCTGCTGAGCGAGGCGCGCGAGGGCGAATGGTCTGCGCTGATCGCCGAGGCGGGGGCCGCAGCCACAACTTTGGCGCGGTCCAGCTTTGACAGCACGGCGGCAGAGCGGCGGCTGTGCATCCTGTTCGGGGTCACGACGCTGGACGCCTTCGGCACATTCGACAGGGCTGATCTGTCTGCCATGGGGGCCATTGTTGACTATCTTGAACTGACGCAGCGCGGCAAACTTCCCCTGCTGCGCCCCCCTATCGCCGAGAGGCAGGGCGACACGATGCAGATCGATGCCGCCACACGGCGCAACCTGGAAATCACCGCCGGCCTGGCTGGCGGGCGCGAGGGGTCGTTGCTTTCTTCCGTGGACCGGACGGTCACGGCAGGTGGCGCGCGCCTGCTGGAGCGGCGGCTTTCCGGACCATCGCGTGACCTTGGCGTGATCCTGGAACGGCTTGACGCGGTGCGGTTTCTGGCAGAACAGGGTCTGCGGCGCGATGGCTTGCGGGCCGACCTGCGTCAGGTTCCGGACATCGACCGGGCACTGTCGCGGCTGGCACTGGATCGGGGGGGACCGCGCGATCTGGGCGCGATCCGCACCGGTCTTGCAGTGGCAGAGACAGTGGCCGCGCGCCTTGCAGACGCGCCGCCGCTGCTGGCGCGGGCGGCGGCCGGACTGACCGGGCATTCTGGGCTTATTGCCATGCTGGGGGCGGCCCTGGTCGCAGAACCACCGCTGCTGGCGCGGGATGGCGGCTTTATTGCGGCAGGCCACGACCCTGCCCTTGACGAAGCACGCCGCCTTCGCGACGAAGGGCGCGCCGTGATTGCCGCGCTTCAGGCGGATTATGCCATGCTGAGCGGCATCCAGAGCCTGAAGATCAGGCACAACAACGTCCTGGGCTATTTCATCGAAACAACGGACCTGCATGCAGAGCGGATGCTGAAGCCGCCACTGTCAGAGACCTTTATCCACCGCCAGACAACAGCCAACCTGCTGCGCTTCACCACCATACCGCTGTCAGACCTTGAGACCCGCATCCTGAACGCCGGAAATCATGCGCTGGAAATTGAAAAGCGGCTCTATGATGGCCTGAAATCGGCCACTCTGGCCGTGGCGGGGCAGATCGCCGCGACGGCACGCGCCCTGGCCGAGATCGATCTGACTGCGGCCCTGGCCGACCTTGCCGCGGCAGAGAACTGGGTTGAACCCGTGGTCACGGACAGCCGGGCCTTCTGGATCACCGGCGGCCGGCACCCGGTGGTGGAACGCGCGCTGCGCCGTCAGAGCGGCGGCAGCTTTGTTGCCAATAACTGTGTGCTGACAACGGGAGAGACGCCGGCGCTCTGGCTATTGACAGGCCCCAACATGGCGGGAAAGTCCACCTTCCTGCGCCAGAATGCCCTGATTGCCCTTCTGGCACAGGCCGGAAGCTTTGTTCCGGCAACGCGGGCCCATATCGGGCTGGTCAGCCAACTGTTCTGCCGTGTCGGCGCGTCGGACGACCTGGCACGAGGGCGGTCCACCTTCATGGTCGAGATGGTCGAAACGGCAGCGATCCTGAACCAGGCCGATGATCGGGCGCTGGTGATTCTGGACGAGATCGGGCGGGGGACCGCGACCTATGACGGACTGTCCATTGCATGGGCCACGCTGGAGCATCTGCACGACGTCAACCGCTGCCGCGCGTTGTTCGCCACGCATTATCACGAGATGACCGCCCTGGCGGGCAAATTGCCCGGCGTTGAAAACGCGACCGTCACCGTCAAGGAGTGGGATGGCCAGATCATCTTCCTGCACGAGGTGCGGGAAGGCGCGGCGGACCGATCCTATGGCGTGCAGGTTGCCAAGCTTGCCGGGCTTCCCGCCGCCGTCATCGACCGCGCCCGCACAATTCTGGAAACGCTCGAATCAGGCGACCGCGCCGGCGGCCCGCGCCCTGTGGCGCTGATCGATGACCTGCCGCTGTTCCGGGCCGCTCCGGCACGGGCAGCGCCCGCCAAGCCTGAACCGTCAGAGGTTGAGGCGCGCCTGATCGAAATTCACCCCGACGACCTGACCCCGATGGACGCCCTGCGCCTGATCTACGAATTGCGCGGCATGATCCGGCACTGATCCTGCCCGGATGTGCCTGCAGGAGCATCCCCGAAAGGTGAGCGGCAGAGGCACAAAGGGGCGGCTGACCCCCGCCCGCTCCTCACCGTGACGCCCGCGTCAGCCTTGTGTGTTTGACGAAACGCCCACCTGTGCCGGGCGCAACAGGCGGTCGTGCAGCAGAAACCCTTCGGTCATCACCTGAATGATCTGGCCCGCCCGGGTCCCCGGAAGCGGGGCCTCGAACATCGCCTCATGCTGTTGCGGATCGAAGCTGTCACCGATTGCCGGAGAGATCGGCTTGACGCCATGCCTGGTCAGGACATTGGTCAGCTCGCGCATCGTCAACTCCACCCCTTCGATCAGCGCGGCAGCCTGAACGCGCTGATCGTCGGTGGCGGCATCGAGGGCACGCCGAAGATTGTCGTAAACAGGAAGCATGTCACGGGCCAGGCGCGAGCCGCCGTATTGTTCGGCCTCGCGCCGCTCGCGCTCACCGCGCTTGCGGGAGTTCTCGGCATCGGCAAGGACGCGGATGAAGCGATCCTTCAATTCGTCGCGCTCTGCGCGAAGCTGTTCCAGCTCTGCCGTGAAGGCATCTACGGAATCGGCCATATCTTCGGCGATATCTTCGGCCAATTGCTGATCCTGGGGTGTGTTGCCGTCCTTCGTCATCTGTCCTTCATCCCTTGCCGCGATCAGAAACAAGCTTTCCGACCAACTGAGCCGTATAATCGACAATCGGCACGATGCGGCCATAGTTCAGCCGTGTGGGGCCAATGACCCCGACCGCACCGATGATCTTGCGGTCTGCGTTCATATAGGGAGAGACCACCAGAGAGGAACCCGAAAGCGAGAAAAGCTTGTTCTCTGATCCGATAAAGATCCGCACCCCCTCGCCCTGTTCGGTGAGGTCGAGAAACTCGGCGATGTCGCGCTTGCGTTCCAGGTCATCGAAAAGGCGGCGAATCCGGTTTACATCCTGCACTTCGGCTGTTTCATCGATCAGGTTCGCCCGCCCGCGCACGATCAGCCGCTCGTGCGGCTCTCCGGCGTTTTCCCAAAGCGCCATGCCGCTTTCGACAAGATCGCGCGCCAGCGAATCAATCTCCTGCCGGCGCTGGGAGATTTCCTGACTGATCTTCTGGCGCAGGTCGCCCAGGGTGCGCCCTTCGGCAAGAGAATTCACGAAATTTGCGGCCTCGCGCATCGAAGACGGCGTCTGGCCGGGAGGCGGAGTGAAGATGCGGTTTTCGACAGTTCCGTCCGCAAAGACCAGAACGACAAGGGCGCGGTCCGGGGACAAGCTGAGAAACTCGATGTGCCGGATCGGTGCCTGCCGTTTCGGGGTCAGTACAAGACTGGCTCCTTGCGTAAGCCCGGATAGGGTCGCGCCGATCTTGTCCAGCAAGGCAGGCATGTCGCGGTCATTTGCGGCCAGGCTCGCGTCGATCTTTTCGCGGTCTGCATCGGCAACCACACCGATTTCCATAAGGCCATCGACGAACATGCGCAGACCAAGCTGTGTCGGGATCCGGCCGGCAGAAACATGGGGGCTGTCCAGCAGGCCAAGATACTCGAGATCCTGCATCACATTGCGGATTGTCGCGGCGCTGACCTTTTCCTGCATCGTGCGTGTCAGGGTGCGGGACCCAACAGGGTCACCCGAGGCAAGGTAGCCTTCGACGACCCGGCGGAACACCTCGCGTGAGCGGTCGTTCATTTCGGCAAGAAGGCTGGGGTTCTCTGCCATATCGGGTTCGGGCCGTGCCTTTGTTTGGGGCACCCGACGGTAAGGGGCCGGGGCCGGTTGCGTCAATCGGGCTTGCATCGCCGGGGCGTGGGCGGGTATCTGACTGCGGCATCAAAGGAGCCCAGCCCATGCGACCGTCAGGACGAGATTTAGGCGAAATGCGACCGGTTTCAATCGAGACGGGGATCATGAAACATGCCGAAGGATCCTGCCTAATCCGGATCGGCGAAACCCATGTGCTATGTTCGGCCTCGCTGGAAGACAAGGCACCGCCTTTCCTGAAGAACACCGGCCTTGGCTGGGTCACTGCCGAATACGGCATGTTGCCGCGCGCGACGAACACGCGCAATCGCAGAGAGGCGGCATCCGGCAAGCAATCGGGCCGCACGCAGGAAATCCAGCGCCTGATCGGGCGCGCGCTTCGTGCGGGGATCGACCGGGTTGCCTTGGGCGAACGGCAGATCGTAATCGACTGCGATGTGATCCAGGCTGATGGCGGAACCCGCTGTGCCGCCATCACCGGCGGCTGGGTCGCGCTGCGTCTGGCGGTCGATAAACTGCTGAAAGCAGGTGTAATCGTATCTGATCCGATCATCGATCATGTCGCGGCTGTATCCTGCGGCATTTACGCCGGTCAGGCGGTGCTTGATCTTGACTATGCCGAAGACAGTGCTGCCGGGACGGACGGGAACTTCATTCTGACCGGCCGTGGCCGGATGGTTGAGGTGCAGATGTCGGCAGAGGGTGCTACGTTTTCACGCCTTGAAATGGCCCAGCTGCTTGACCTTGCGGAATCGGGGATTGGCCGACTGATGGCAGCGCAGAAGGCCGCGCTGACCTGAGAGGGCGACATGCGCAAGTTCACAGAGCCGCGGTTGGTGCTTGCCAGCCACAACGCCGGGAAGCGGGAAGAGATTGAAAGGCTGCTTCAGCCCTTTGGTGTTGATGTTGTCTCTGTTGCGGCGCTTGGGCTGCCCGAACCGGCCGAGACCGAGGACAGCTTCATCGGCAATGCACGGATAAAGGCGCATACGGCAGCGCGTGCCAGCGGGACGCCTGCCCTTGCCGATGACAGCGGGATCGAGGTGGAGGCCCTGGGCGGCGCACCGGGTGTCTACACGGCCGATTGGGCAGAAACGCCGCAAGGCCGCGACTTCGGAATGGCAATGCGCCGGACGTGGGAGGCTGTCGATGCGGCCGGGGCGGACCAGCCGTGGAGGGCGCGGTTCTGCTGCACCCTTGCTTTGGCATGGCCGGACGGGGAAGACATTATATTTCAAGGGTTTGTCGACGGTATTCTCGTGTGGCCACCACGCGGGACACAGGGCCATGGTTATGATCCCATGTTTCAGCCTGACGGCCACAGCCTGACGTTTGGGGAAATGAACCGATGGGAGAAGAACCTGATCAGCCATCGCGCGGATGCATTCCGCAAGCTTGTGGCGGGTTGTTTCACATGAAACATCTTTCCACAGGATCGCCGTTTGAGAAGACGATGGGATATTCCCGGGCGGTCGTGAAGGGCGGCTGGTGTTTCGTTTCGGGCGTAACTGGGTACGATTATGCTACAATGGAGATGCCACCGGATATCGTTGCGCAGGGGCGCGCCTGTTTTGCAACCATCGACCGCGTTCTTCGGGAGGCTGGGTTCTCGATGGCCGACATCGTTCGGGTGCAATACACGGTCATCGACGCCCGTCTGGTCGACGCCCTTGTGCCTGTCCTTGGTGCCGCCCTTGGCAGCATTCGTCCTGCGGCGACGCTGGTGATTGCGGGCCTCATGAGGCCCGAAATACTGGTTGAAATCGAAGTGACGGCATTCAAGGGGTGATGGATGGTTCGCGTGAATGACGCGGGATTCGGGCTGTATATCCATTGGCCATTCTGCCAATCGAAGTGCCCCTATTGCGACTTCAACAGCCATGTGGCGGGGCGGATCGACCAGGGGCGCTGGCTTCAGGCCTATCTCGCAGAGATCGACCGCGCGGCTCAGGATACTGCGGGGCTTCGCCTGCGATCAGTATTTTTCGGCGGTGGGACCCCGTCGCTGATGGACCCCGAGACAGTGTTCGCGATCCTTGACCGGGTCAGGGCAAACTGGCCTGTGGCAAATGACTGGGAGGTGACGCTGGAGGCAAATCCGGGGTCTGCCGATGCGGCCAGGTTCCGGGCATTTCGGGCTGCGGGGGTTAACCGGCTTTCAATGGGCGTTCAGGCGCTGAATGATGAAGACCTGAAACGGCTTGGCCGACTTCATACCCTGGCAGATGCGATGGCTGCCTTTGACATTGCCAAGGCTTGTTATGATCGTGTCAGCTTCGACCTTATCTATGCTCGGCAGTATCAAACCCCTGAAGACTGGGCACAGGAACTGACGCGCGCGCTGGACATGGCTGTGGACCATCTCTCCTTGTACCAGCTGACAATCGAGGATGGCACGGCCTTCGGTGACAGGTATGCTAGGGGCGGCCTGAGGGGACTGCCGGACGAAGACCGGTCTGTGGCGATGTACGAGATAACCCAAGAACTTTGTAAGACGGCCGGGCTTCCCGCCTACGAGGTTTCAAACCACGCCCGGCTTGGCGCGCAATCGCAGCACAACCTGATCTATTGGCGGGGGGGCGACTATGCAGGCGTGGGGCCAGGTGCGCATGGGCGCGTGACACTGGGTGGGCGCCGCTGGGCAACAGAAGCGCTGAAGCACCCCTGGGCCTGGCTTGACGCAGTCGAGAAACGCGGGACGGGAGAGCTTCCGAGGGATGAGATCGCGCCAATTGAGCGGGCACAAGAATACATCCTGATGGGTCTGAGACTGAACGAAGGTCTGGATCCTGCGCGGCTTGAGGTGATTTCAGGTCTTTCGCTGCCATCGGCTGCGCTCGCGGATCTTTGCGAGTTGGGCTTGATCACGGCGGACCACAGTCGAGTGCGGACGACGCCGCAAGGCCGAATGGTTCTGAACGCGGTGATTCGCAGACTTACCGAGGATCTGGCACCCTAAACAGACCCGTCGCGGGGCAGAACGGACAGTCCGCGACACAGCAGGTCAAGGTCTTCAAGGCTGTTGTACCGGATCGACAGCACCCCCGCCTCTCCGCCCGGCTCATGCGTGATCTGAACAGTCATGCGAAGGTTTGCCGACAGATCGGCCTCGAGCGCGCGTGTATCCGCATCCTTTTCGAACCTGCGCGGATGTGACCGGCCTGACTTTCCCACAGCCGCGCCCTGCTTCTTCGCCAGGTCTTCCGCTTGGCGAACCGTCATCCCCTTTGCAATGATCATCCGTGCCAATTCTGCGGGATTGGCTGTGGTGATGAGCGCCCGGGCATGACCGGCGGTCAGCTTGCCTTCGCGAATGTAGGTTTGCACCTCTTCGGGCAATTGCAGCAGGCGGAGCAGATTGGCGATATGGCTGCGGCTTTTGGACAGCGCTTCGGCCATCTTTTCCTGCGTGTGGCCGAATCGATCCATAAGCTGGCGATAGGCAAGCGCCTCTTCAATGGCATTCAGGTCGGCGCGCTGAATATTTTCGATCAGCGCAATCTCCAACACCTCGGAGTCTGACAGATCTTTGATTATAACAGGTAACTCATGAACTTTCGCCATCTGGGCGGCGCGCCAGCGCCGCTCGCCCGCAACAATCTCGTACTCTTCTGTTCCCCGTCTGCGAACAATCAGGGGCTGGATCACGCCCTTCATGCGGATCGAGGCCGCCAGATCTTCCAGCGCATCGGGCGCAAAATCACGGCGTGGCTGGTGCGGGTTTGGCAAGAGACGCTCGACCGGAACCAAAATATCCACCCGAGCCGATATGGGGGTTCCGCCCACCTCGGTGGTCACGCTGACGTCGGCCATAAGCGCCGACAACCCACGGCCCAGCCCCCGCCGTTCAGTCTTTTTTTCCATGCCCTCGCCCCGCCCGTTTATCTCCGTCCACCTCCATGCCGCAGGAGCAACTCTTGCGCAAGGGCGCGGTATGCTTCGCTTCCTTTGGAGGATGAGTCATATGACAGCACAGGAAGAGCGTAGGAGGGGGCTTCGCTCACCCGGACGTTGCGCGGGATCACGACCTGAAAGACCAAGTCGCCCAATGTTGCCCGCACATCCCTTTCAACCTGCTGTGCCAGATTGTTGCGCCCGTCAAACATGGTCAGCAATATGCCTTCAATGCGCAGGGCCGGGTTTGCGCTTTGCCGAACCTCGCGGATTGTCAACATCAGCTGTGACAGGCCCTCCAAGGCAAAAAATTCGCTCTGCAGCGGCACAAGCACCGAGTCTGCCGCCACCATTGCATTCACAGTCAGCAAGTTAAGTGACGGCGGACAGTCAATGACGATGAAATCAAAACGGTGCTCGTCCATCGAAACGTGGCGCAATGCGTCGCACAGAAGAAAGCTGCGGCGTTCGTTTGACACAAGCTCCATATCGGTGGATGACAGATCGGAATTCGCCGGAATGATGAAAAGCCGGGGCATAGCCGTCTGCCGAATAGCCTCTGACGCAGGCATTCCTTCAATCAGAACATCATAGCTGGTGCGGTTGCGCTGGTTCGGCTCTACCCCAAGGCCAGTAGATGCGTTGCCTTGCGGATCCAGATCCACCAGCAGAACCTGTGCGCCGCCTTCTGCCAGACCCGCAGCCAGGTTGATTGCGGTCGTGGTCTTTCCCACGCCACCTTTCTGGTTGACGATAGCAATTATTCTGGGGCCAGGCGGACGCAACGGATCAGACACGGCGAAGATCTTTCAGTTTGAGCACAGCTCCGGTCGGATCCGTGGTACTGATGTGAGATTCAAGGTCAAACGCCCATGTCTTGCGGGCTTGTGCAACTTCGGCGTCATATTGGCCGCCCTTCGGGAACAGGGCCGTCCCACCGGCCGCCAAGTGGCGATCCGCAAAATCACAGAGCTTTCTCAACGGGGCAAGCGCACGGGCGGAAACGATATTCGCATGTTGCGGTGGCACCTGTTCAATCCGCTCTGCATGGATCACCATTGGAACGCCTGTTTCACGTGAAACATTTGAAAGAAACACCGCCTTTCGCTGGTCTGATTCGATAAGCACCATCTCGACGGCATCTGGCGTGTCCGCCGTGATCAAGGCAACGACAGCCCCAGGAAAACCTGCGCCAGCCCCCATATCGACCCAACGCTTGCGACCGGGCGGGACCAGCGCCAAAAGCTGCGCACTGTCTGCGACATGGCGCGCCCAGACGTCAGACAGACTCGTCGCAGAAACCAGGTTGATTGCAGCATTCCACTTTGTGAGCAACGCTACGAAAATCCGCAGTCGCTCTGCGGTCAGATCACTGTAAAGATCCACGTCCATCATGACGCCACTTGTCGTGCAGCCTGACGCAATCTTGCAAGCAGCAGCGTCAGTGCCGCCGGCGTCATACCCTCGATCACGGCCGCCTGCGCAAGCGAAGCCGGGCGAATACGCTCAAGCTTCAAGCGGAGTTCGCTCGAAAGACCGCCCAAAGCGCTGTAGGAGAAGTCCTCGGGGATCCTGACGGCCTCATCACGGCGGATAGATGCTGCATCTTCGTATTGACGCTCCAGATACTGGGCGTATAGGGCCTCTATCGCAACCTGGCGCTGTATCTCCGCAGCTTCGCCGCCAAACTCCGGGCAGACCGAAGCGATTTGTTCTGCATCGGTTTCGGGCAGCGAGAGAAGCGAAAAGGCAGATCGGCGCATTCCGTCATGACTGACATGAATCCCCAGCGCTGCGATCGCCTGAGGTGTCAGCAGATGGGACTTCAAGGCAGCCCTTGTTCTTTCCAAAGCAGCAACCTTCCTGGCAAAGGCCACGGCGCGGTCGTCACCAACACAGCCCAGGGCCAGCCCGAAAGGTGTCAAGCGCTGGTCTGCATTGTCAGCCCGGAGCGACAGCCGGAATTCTGCCCTGGATGTGAACATTCGGTACGGCTCACTAACGCCCCTTGTCGTTAGGTCATCCACCATCACGCCTATGTAACTGGATGTCCGAGAGAAAACCACTTCGTCCTGTCCAGAGGCACGGCGCGCCGCGTTAAGCCCGGCAACCAGACCCTGGGCCGCAGCCTCTTCATACCCGGTCGTTCCATTGATCTGGCCGGCGAAGTACAGCCCGCTAACCTCACGGACCTCAAGGGTCGGACGAAGGCAGCGGGGATCAAAGAAGTCATACTCAATCGCATATCCCGGCCGCGTGATAACTGCCCCTTCAAGCCCGACGATCGTATGCACGTAGTCCTCTTGCACAGCCATGGGCAAAGACGTCGAAATACCGTTTGGATAGACTGTCGGATCGTCCAGCCCCTCCGGCTCGAGAAAGATCTGATGAGACTGCTTATCTGCGAATCTCACAACCTTGTCTTCGAGTGAGGGGCAATAGCGCGGGCCGACCCCCTCGATTTGTCCGCCATACATCGCGGAAAGCCCAAGGTTAGACCGGACAATTTCATGCGTCCGATCATTCGTCTGGGTGATCCCGCAAGTGACCTGCCTTGCAAACGGCGCCTTGTGAAGAAACGAAAACATCGTTGGCTCTTCATCGCCATCCTGAACGCCAACCCTTGACCAGTCAATGCTGCGTCCATCCAGGCGCGGCGGCGTTCCGGTTTTGAGTCGGCCCATCCGAAGTTGCAGTTCCGCCAGACGTTCTGCCAAACGGACCGAGGGTTTTTCACCCATTCGCCCACCAGGCGTCGTCGAATTCCCGATGTGGATAACACCGCGCAAGAACGTCCCGGCTGTCAGGACAACCGTCCGGCCAACCAGCGTCGTCCCATCGGCAAGACACACCCCGCCCGCCCTGCCGCTTTCGATAAGCAGATCTGCTACCTCTCCCTCAATCACCGTCAACCCGCGTCTTGCCCTGGTTTCCTGCTGCATCGCGTCACGGTACAACCTTCTGTCAGCCTGCGCACGCGGACCCTGAACCGCCGGACCCTTGCGACGGTTAAGCAAGCGGAACTGAATCCCGGCAGCATCCGCCACACGGCCCATCACCCCATCCAGGGCATCGATCTCTCGAACGAGATGACCCTTCCCAAGGCCACCAATGGCAGGGTTGCACGACATCACGCCAATACCCGCCCAACTCAGGGTGATCAGGGCTGTTTCGGCACCCAGCCGCGCTGCCGCATGCGCCGCCTCACAGCCGGCGTGGCCGCCGCCAATCACGATGACATCATATTGTTTCACGTGAAACGCCCTCACTTGCCTATGCAGAAGCGTGAAAAGACTTCGTCCAGCACTGCTTCAACGCCAATTCCGCCCAAAAGGGACTCAAGCGCCCGAATCGCCGCACGAATGTCCTCTGCAGCAATCTCGGTCCGCGCTGCTGTCTTGCTTACCTCAATTCGAGCTGCTTCCAAAGCATCGATTCCCCGCATCAACGCCACGCGGTGCCGTTCGCGCGTCAAGGTGCCAGATCCCGCAACCCGGCCTGACAACTCGGCAGAGATCTGATCCACAAGCTCCTGCACGCCCTCGCCCGTCAGGCCTGAAACCGCAGGGCCGCTGGCCCCCAGGTCAGCCTTGCCCCTGACCACCACATCACCCGGCACCGGCCTCATCCCATCCGGCAGTCCGGCCTCATCCATCAGAAAAACCCGCAAATCCGCCGCCTCGGCGCGCGCGCGCGCGCGCCCGATGCCAAGCTGCTCTATCCTGTCATCTGTCTGGCGCAGACCTGCCGTATCCAGCATGGTCACCGCAAGACCCTTCAAGTCCATCCGGACCTCGACGATATCCCGCGTGGTCCCCGGGACATCAGATGTCAAGGCCACTTCCCGCCCAGCTAACATATTGATCAAAGTTGACTTTCCGCTGTTTGGCCGACCTATGATCGCCACCTCGAAGCCGTCGCGCACCCTCTCGGCAATCCTTACACCGTCAGTTTCAGCCCGGAATTCGGCCAGCAGCGTATCCAGAATCTCAAGAACCTCCGGCGCAACGTCAACGGGAACATCCTCCTCGGCAAAATCGATTGTCGCCTCCAACAACGCCGCTGCACGAATCAGCTTGTCGCG
The DNA here is from genome assembly GCA_020250445.1 of Rhodobacter sp. GTDB lineage: Bacteria > Pseudomonadota > Alphaproteobacteria > Rhodobacterales > Rhodobacteraceae > Aliitabrizicola. Next base: position 105,320 of record JADCEF010000020.1, on the reverse strand, counting down.
CCACAGCAGCACCCGTTTCCCGATGGCACCGGACAAAACCCGCAGGGCTTGCTTGCGCTGAATTTCCGTTTCCGCATCAATCAGATCTGCCAAGCCTTCAACCTGCGCCAGGTCAAGCCGGTCATTCTCCAGCGCGCGGCGCGTGAACTCTCCCGGCTCAGCCTGTCTCAGGCCCGGCAACCCGGAAAGTACCTTCAGAACAGCGCTCGTCACGGCCGTGCTGCCATGAAGCTGCAACTCCGCCGCGCGTTCCCCGGTAAAGCCAGAGCCTTCGCAAAACGTCAGAACAAGCCCCTGGTCAAGCACTTCGCCACCCGACCGCAATGTCCGAAGAACAGCCCGGCGCATCTCCGGAACATCACCCGCAAGATGCCGGACAGCATCATGCGACGCCGGGCCAGAAATCCGGATGATCGCCACGCCCGCCTTGCCTCGGGCCGTGGCCAGGGCGAAAATCGTATCCATTCCATGGCATCCTGGCAGGCCAGACGGATCAGGTGTTCATGGACTCAAAAAACTCTGCATTCGACTTTGTCTGTTTCAACTTCGATATCAGGAATTCGATCGCATCCGTCGTCCCCATCGGATTCAGGATCCGCCGCAACACATAGGTCTTCTGAAGGTCTGCCTTGTCCACCAGAAGGTCCTCCTTCCGGGTGCCGGATTTCAGAATGTCCATCGCCGGAAAAACCCGCTTGTCCGCTACCTTGCGGTCAAGCACGATTTCGGAATTGCCTGTGCCCTTGAACTCCTCGAAGATCACTTCATCCATGCGGCTGCCGGTGTCGATCAGCGCCGTGGCGATGATGGTCAGCGACCCGCCCTCTTCGATGTTGCGTGCCGCTCCGAAAAATCGCTTTGGCCGCTGCAGCGCATTGGCATCCACCCCGCCGGTCAGTACCTTGCCTGACGATGGAACAACCGTGTTGAAGGCCCGGCCAAGACGGGTAATCGAATCCAGCAGAATCACGACATCGCGCTTATGCTCGACCAGGCGCTTGGCTTTCTCGATGACCATTTCAGCCACGGCAACATGGCGGGTCGCCGGTTCGTCGAAAGTGGATGATACCACCTCACCCTTCACCGATCGCTGCATGTCCGTCACCTCTTCCGGTCGCTCATCGATCAGTAGAACGATCAGATAACATTCCGGGTGATTGGTGGCGATCGAATGCGCGATATTCTGCAACAGCACGGTCTTGCCCGTTCGCGGCGGCGCAACGATCAACCCGCGCTGACCCTTCCCGATCGGTGCCACAAGGTCGATAATGCGCGCCGACCGATCCCGGATTGTCGGATCCTCAACTTCCATCTTCAAACGCTCGTCAGGGTAAAGCGGCGTCAGGTTGTCGAAGTGCACCTTGTGGCGCGCCTTTTCCGGATCATCAAAGTTGATCCGCGTCACCTTCGTCATGCAGAAGTAACGCTCGGTATCCCGCGGCGCGGCAATGTCGCCCTCAATGGTATCGCCCGTCCTCAACGAAAACTGCCGCAAAATATCCGGCGAGACATAGATATCGTCCGGTCCCGGCAGGTAGTTCGCCTCCTTGGAGCGCAGAAAACCGAAGCCGTCCTGCAGCACTTCCAGAACACCGTCCCCCCCGATTTCCCAGCCTTCCTCAGCATGCTCCTTGAGGATCGAGAACATCATCTCGCCTTTGCGCATCGAGGGCGCGTTCTCGATTTCCCATTCCTCCGCCATCGACAGCAGATCCGCCGGGGTCTTGGCCTTGAGATCGGACAGGTTCAGTCGTTCATTGGTCATGAGAATGCCCACACACACATAGGCCCCAATTGGAGGGCCCCCAAAGTCGCAACAGGGAGAATGCCCGGGCCGGACGGCCCCGCAGCGGTCAGATACGCCCCGGATATCGCGAAGTCAACGGATCAGAACCTGACAATGACCGACAACACGATCACCACCATCAACAGCGTCGGAACCTCGTTCATCATCCGGTAATGGCGACCGGTCAATCTGTTGCGGCCTGTGGAAAATTCCTTGCGCCTTTCGCCAAGCCAATAATGAAACCAGGTCATGCCAAGAACGGATACAGCCTTCGCCCAAGGCCAGACCTGCGACCAATCCACGATCCCGGGCGTCATCACCAGAGCAAGCCCGAACAGCCAGGCAGCAACGGCCGCAGGTCCCATGATCACACGATAAAGCTTCAGTTCCATGGTCTGGAACAACGTATCCATATCCTGCCCATGACCGGCCCTCTCGGCGTGGTACACAAACAAGCGCGGCAAATAGAACAGCCCGGCCATCCAGGCGATGACCGCCATCACGTGGAACGCCTTCACCCATAGGTACATGTCTGCAAGAAAATTTCCCATCGGTCATGTCTCCGGTTCTCATCCTCTTTCTATCCGGAAAAGAATCTTAAAGAAAATGATGCAGTAGCGGCTCAGGATAACAGGATTGCCAAGGTTGCACATTGCTTTGTCCACAAGCCGAAATCTGTGGGCAACACTGGGATGAACAGGAAATCCGGTCAGGTTTCTTAAATAAAATACGTCAATTCAATGTGTTGTACATAAGATATGATGTGATGTCCCTGTGGGCGATCTTGTCATTGTCGCATTTGCGCGAAGAAATCCCGCCGCAACGCCGATCCGTTATCCGCCCGTGGATAACCGCGGTCGGTCCCTGCTGATGGGTTCCGGCGCGGTTGGAAACCCCGGAACCCGTGCAAGCATCCCTTGCGTGACAAACAGGAACATATCACGATTATCCCCATGGTGACACCGTCGCGACAGAACAGAGACATCGTGCTGGCTTCCGCATCCGCAACGCGCGCGCACATGCTGCGCGCCGCCGGACTGGCAATTTCCGCCGTGGCAGCCCGGATCGATGAAGAAGCCATGCGCATGTCGATGGCGGCCGAGGGTGCCAGCCCAAGGGACATCGCCGATGCCCTGGCCGATGCCAAGGCGCACAAGATCGCCGGCCGGTTTCCTGATGCCATTGTCATCGGATGTGATCAGGTGCTGGACTTTGCCGGACAGGCCTGGGCCAAGGCGGAAACCGCTGATGCAGCGCGGGCACAGTTGCAAAGGCTTCGCGGTCAGACACACCTGCTTCATTCTGCTGCCGTGCTATATGATAGGGGCAGGCCGGTTTGGCGGCATGTCGGAAAGGCACGGATGACGATGAGGATGTTCTCGGACGCATTCCTTGACGATTATCTTGCCCGCAACTGGGACGCAGCGCGTCACAGTGTTGGAACCTACCGCATTGAGGACGAAGGGATCAGGCTGTTCTCGGTGGTGGAAGGCGATCATTTCACCGTTCTGGGTTTGCCTTTGCTGACCGTTCTGAACCACCTTTGCGACCGTGGCATCATACCGGCATGACCGACGTGCCCCGCATCCCTCTGGCCGGCGTGATCGGCTCGCCGGTCGCACACAGCCGCTCCCCTTCGCTGCATGGCTATTGGCTGCGGCGCTACGCGATCAAGGGCTTCTACATTCCGATGGATGTGGGTCAGGCAGACCTGAAAGAAGCTTTGGCAGTGCTGCCCAAGCTGGGCTTTGTCGGTTTGAATGTAACAATTCCCCACAAGGAAACCATCCTGTCCCTGGCAGATATCGTCACCGATCGCGCCGCTCTGATCGGTGCCGCCAATACGCTGATTTTCCGCAAGGATGGCAGGGTTTTCGCAGATAACACCGATGGTTCCGGCTTTATCGCCAACCTTCGCCAACATGCCCCCGGATGGGCACCGTCCGCAGGTCCCGCCGTTGTCTTCGGTGCCGGCGGTGCGGCCAGGGCCATTGTCGCGGCCTTGATCGAGGTTGGTGTGCCAGAGATCCGGGTTGCCAACCGGACCCGGGCCCGCGCAGAGGCGCTCAGATCCGACTTCGGCGCAAAGATTCACGTCTACGATTGGGTCCAGTCGGAAATGTTTCTCGAAGGTGCCACGACGGTTGTGAACACCACAGCGCTCGGAATGACTGGCAAGCCCGAATTCAAGGTGCCGATGGCGTCGCTCAATCCAAAGGCCCTGGTGACAGACCTGGTCTACACTCCGCTGCGTACCGCCTTCCTCGATCAGGCAGAACAGGCGGGATGCACGGTCGTCGATGGCCTGGGCATGCTTCTTCACCAGGCGGCCCCGGGCTTTGAAAGGTGGTTCGGAACCCGGCCTGATGTCGATGCGGCAACGCGGGCCGCCGTTCTTTCCTCATGACCGCCTTTCGGCTCGGGCTCACCGGTTCCATCGGCATGGGCAAGTCCACCACTGCGGGCCTCTTCGCGGCAGAAGGGGTGCCGGTCTGGGATGCAGATCAGGCGGTGCACCGGCTTTACGCCGAAGGCGGTGCGGCGGTTGCACCGCTTTCGGCTTTGTTTCCGCAAGCCGAAGTGCAGGGGGCCATCCGCCGCGATGAGCTGCGCCGCGCCATCGCAGAGGATTCCAGCGCATTGTCCAGGATCGAGGCCATCGTGCATCCGCTGGTGGTTGCAGACCGTGCCCGGTTCGTTGCCGAAACCCCGGCGGACATCCTGCTTCTGGATATCCCGCTTCTGTTCGAGACCGGCGCAGATGGCGGGGTGGATGCATCCCTTGTCGTCACCGCGCCGCCAGCACTTCAGCGCGCCCGCGTCATGGCCCGGCCCGGCATGACAGAGGCCCTGTTCCAGACCCTGCTTGCAAAGCAGTTGCCGGACCGGGAAAAGCGGGCACGGGGCACACATCTGATCGAAACGCTCAGCCTTCCTTCGGTCCGGGCCTGCGTGCAGGCCTTGATCCGGTACATTCGGGAAACCCATCATGCGTGAAATTGTTCTGGACACGGAAACGACCGGACTGGAGCCTGCCGAGGGCCACCGGATCGTTGAAATCGGCGCGGTGGAACTCTTCAACCATGTCCCCACCGGGCGCACATTTCACCACTATATCAATCCGCTGCGCCCGATGCCGAAGGAAGCCTTCGAGGTTCACGGTCTGGGCGACGATTTCCTGCGCGACAAACCGGTGTTCAAGGCGGTCGCACAGGCTTTTTTGGACTTCATCGAAGATGCCACCCTGGTCATTCACAACGCGGCCTTCGACATGAAGTTTCTCAACGCCGAACTGGCCTGGGCCGGGCTTCCGCTTCTGGCGGCGGATCGTGCGGTTGATACCCTTCTGATCGCGCGCAAAAGGTTTCCCGGCTCGCCCGCGTCTCTCGATGCGCTTTGCCGACGCTTCGGCGTGGACACCTCCTTGCGCGAACAACACGGCGCACTCCTGGACAGCAGGATCCTTGCCGAGGTCTATCTCGAGCTTGTCGGCGGCAGGCAGCCCGATCTGGTGCTTTCGGGGCCGACCGGTGAAAGACCGGGCGCGGTCACGGTCGCTGACTGGCGGCCAGGACCGCGCCAGCGGCCGCTTCCGCCGCGCATCACCCAGACCGAAGCTGCCGCCCACGCCGCCTTTGTGGCAAATCTGGGCGAAGCAGCCTTGTGGCCAAGGCGGGTCTGATCCTCAGGCCTGAGAGGCAGGCGGTTTCTTTGCCTCGGCGCGGCGGGCAAGCTCCTGACGGTACAGCGCCATGTAATCCACCGTGTCCACGTTCAGCGCCGGGAAGCCCCCATCGCGGGTCACGTCCGAAATGATGCGGCGCACGAAGGGAAACAACATGCGCGGACATTCGATCAGCAGAAAGGGATGAAGCTGCTCCCCCGGCACGCCTTCGACCAGAAAGATACCGGCATATTCCAGCTCCATCAGGAACAGGTTGTCGCCCGTCGCCTTGTTCTTCGATGTGACGCGGAACTTGTTGATCACCTCGTACTGGTTCGGCTGCGGGCGCGTGCGGGCATCGAGGCTGACCTGAACCGTGACGTCGGGCTGAATCTCGCCGCTCATCAGGCCCTTCTGTGCGATGGCGTTCTCAAAGGACAGATCGCGGATGTATTGCGCCAGCACCTGCATCCGTATCTGGGCGGGGGCCTCCGGGGCGGCGCTGCCGTTTGCTTCAGTCATCAAGGTCTCCTGTTTCCGGTCAATTCGCGGTCGCAGGCTGTCTAGCAGGTCACACCGGCGCGCTCAATGCCGTGTCCAGCCCGAGGGTGGCTTGCCGCTGTCCCCGGGCAATTCTTCCCAGGTTGTATCAATGACCTCGTCGGGCCTGGGGCGTGACTGCGCCATCCCCGAAGCTGCCGCCTTTGCAGCGGAATACAGATGCGCGGTCACCGCAGCCCGGGCCCGCCGCTCCGCAAGGCGCATCACCGCGTGCCGGACCGGGGGAAGCAACAGCACAATCCCGCAGACATCGGTGAAAAAGCCGGGCAAGACAAGCAAGGCACCCGCCACCACGATCAGAACGTCCGATGCAAGGGCATAAGCCGGGTTGCTGCGGGTCTGCAGCGCCACCTTCAGGTCGCGCTGCGCGCGCTCTCCCTGACTGCGGATCAACCAGATGCCGAAGACGGCCGTTCCAATCACAATTGCCAGCGTCAGCCAAAGGCCCAGCCGGGCCCCGACGGTGACGTAAAGAGAAATCTCGATCAGCGGAAGACCAAGGATCAGGGCAAGCAGCCACATCTCATCTGTTCTCTTTCCGGGTCTGGCGGTGGACTTGGGCCTTCCCGTCCCCTACATAGGGCAGGATGTGGCAAGTTAACAACCCAAGAGCCACGCGTTCCGAGGTCTGAATGGGCAATTCCGTGATTCAACTGCTGGTTCTGGCCGGTGTGGCCATCTTTCTGATACTCAAGCTGCGCTCTGTCCTGGGCACGCGTGAAGGGTTCGAAAAACCGCCCGCACCCCTTGAAGACCTGCGCGCGCGTCCGCCCCGACGCGATTTCGAAGTGATCGAGGGCGGTCCGGACCGCGACATCGTCGATCACGTGCCGGATGGCAGCGCAGCGGCCAAGTCGCTGGCGGCGATGAAGCTGGCCGAGCCCAGCTTTTCGGTAAGCGAGTTCCTGACCGGTGCCCGCAGCGCCTACGAGATGATCCTGATGGCCTTCGAGAAGGGTGATCTTGCCGGCATCCGGCCATTCCTGTCACAGGATGTCTTTGCGACCTTCACCGAGGTTGTCGAAGCGCGCGAGCGTGAAGGCTTGACCATTGAGTCGCATTTCATCGGCCTGCGCGAGCTTGTGCTTCAGAACGCAACCTTCGACCGGGAGTCCAAAGAGGCCGAGATCACCGTCCGCTTTGTCGGAGAACTTACATCGGTTGTGCGCAACAAGGCCGGCGAGGTGGTTGAAGGCAGTCCGACGGCGATCAAGCGGCAGCGCGATCTTTGGACATTTGCCCGCCGGATGGGGGTCGACGACCCGAACTGGCAGCTTGTCGCCACCGGCGAGTAACAGAACGCCGGTGCGTGGTGCTGTGCCGTTCGTCCTTGCCGGTGTGTTGGCCGCCATGAGTCCGGATCGGAGCCGGGGCGCGCGCCGGATCAGGCACGGCGACCGGCCAAGCGCGTTGGTGCCCGTCTATCGCGCCTCTGCGATACCTCCGGACCCCTGAGACATGGTGCGTCGTCGGTATCTTCGGCCTGAAGAAGAAGACCTCTGGCAGGCGGTGGCCCGCACGGCGCAGCCGATGCATCCCACAAAGGGGCAGGATCTGCGCCCGGGCGGCGATGACCTGCCGCTGGCACGGCCAAAGGAAAAGGTGCTGCCGGGCCCGCCCGCGCTGAAGACATTCCGGGTCGGAGAGAAAGCCCGGACAGCGCTTGCGCATGACCTTCTTGCGAGTGCGTCGGCCCCTCCGCCTGCGGCCCCGCTGCGCATGGACGCCAAGGCTTTCGCCCGGATGTCGCGCGGAAAGCTGACCCCGCAAGCCCGGATCGACCTGCACGGGCTGACGCTGGCAGCGGCGTATCCGCAGTTGATCGGATTCGTGCTGGGCGCACAGGCCCAGGGACTGCGGCTTGTGCTTGTCATCACCGGCAAGGGGCGGCGACCCAGCGATGACGGCCCTGTCCCCGGGCGCCATGGCATCCTGCGGCATCAGGTGCCGCAATGGCTGATGCAGGCCCCGCTTGGGCCAGCTGTGCTGCAGGTGTCAGAGGCGCATCTTCGGCATGGCGGCAGCGGCGCTTTCTACGTTTACCTGCGGCGCCTCCGGTAGGGGGTCTACTGCCGTGTCAGCCCGTTGTTGATGGCCACGGCCGGGGATACGACAATCGCAGTGGCCTTCCGTGCCGTCAGAACCAGCCCCGGAAGCAGGCCCACCCGCCCGGCCTTGTCCTTGTCAAAGGCGGCCTGCACACTGCCGATATTGTTCAGAAGCGTGATCAGTTCCGGGGAATCGCCGATGGTGAAATGGCCTGATCCGGTCGAATAGGCTGCAATATCAATCACGTACACCTCAAGGTCGGATACCTCTCCGATGTCGGTGATGTTGCCCAGACGGTTCGGCTCTCCGGTGATGAAGGATGACAGGCGCAGCGCCCTGTCCTTGCGGGACGAAAGGATCAGAAAGGGCTGCGGCAGTTCGCCAAAAGTCGAGGCCTGCGATTTGAACACCTCTACATCGATATCCGGCGAAAGAAGAACAACGCCCGCCAGATAACGGCGCAGCTTGGCGTCGTTGCGGATATCCATCTGACGCAGCGATTCGACCAGCAGAAGCGCACCCATCGAATGGCCGACAACGATAACCTCCTGGGCACCGGCCGCCACGACCTCGTTGAACAGCGTCTCCAGGCCGTCGCGTGCATAGAGCAACGAATCCTTGTCATAAATGTACCCAAGGGCCTCACCGGCCGAGGGCCAGGAATAGTGAACCGTAACCCGTGGAAGATTCAGGTCGTGGGACAGTTGCGCAATCCGGTACAGCCCTTCGGCGAAGGTGTTGTTGAATCCGTGCACGAAAATCAGGGCGCGCCGTCTTGGCCCCTCTTCGTCGCGCATCGCCGCGTGAAGATCCCGGCGGAAGTCGGCGCTCGATGGGTAGATCACGTCATCTGCCGTCACAAACTCTGTATATGGGTCCGGTGCGCGGCCCCTTGGCGGCCACCTGATTTCTCCGGGCGCGCGAACCGGGGGCACGGAAATGTCAAAGCGCGCCAGCGACAGGGTGGGCGACCTTTCTGCCCCGAAGGATCCCGTCGCCGGATCAAGGGCGCGGGTGGTGCCGACAAAGATCGGCTCTATCGTTCCAACAGCGCGGGCCGCCGGATCAACCGTCACCACGCCGCGCTGGCCACAGGCGGCAAGGGCGCACAGTACCGCCAGCAGAATGACCTGCCGCATCATCTTGCCGCCCCTGTTGCCGCAGGCATATCCGTCATCCCGGCAAGACCATGGTCGTCCGGCAAAGAGGTCGTCAAGCCTGCTGCGCCATCAAAGCACATAGCGGCTGAGATCGGCAGAGCGCGACAGTGCGCCCAGGTTCTTTTCGACATAGGCGGCATCGACGGCCACCGTATCGCCGGACCGGTCCGGGGCCGAGAAGGACAGCTCTTCAAAGACACGCTCCAGCACCGTGTAAAGCCGCCGCGCCCCGATGTTTTCGATCGAGGCATTCACCTCTGCCGCGATATGGGCCAGTGCCGAAATCCCGTCCTTCGTGAAGGTTACCGTCACCGTCTCGGTGGCCATCAGGGCGGAATACTGGCGCGTCAGCGCGTTGTCCGTCTCTGTCAGGATGCGGATGAAATCCTCTTCGGTCAGGGGCTGCAATTCCACCCGGATCGGCAGGCGGCCCTGCAGTTCCGGCAGCAGGTCTGACGGTTTGGCGATATGGAAGGCCCCGCTGGCAATGAACAGGATGTGGTCTGTCTTCACCGGCCCGTATCTGGTGGACACCGTCGTGCCCTCGATCAGCGGCAGCAGGTCGCGCTGCACGCCTTCGCGGCTGACATCGGCCCCCCGCGTGTCGGACCGGGCACAGACCTTGTCGATCTCGTCGATGAAGACAATCCCGCTGTCCTGCACGGCGGCCAGGGCCGCTTTCGTGACACTGTCATCATCCAGAAGCTTGTCGGCCTCTTCGCCGATAAGCAGGTCGTAGCTTTCCGCCACCGACAGGCGGCGGCGCAGCTTGCGTCCGCCAAAGGCCTTGCCGAACAGGTCCTGCAAGCCTTGCATCTGCTGTTCCATACCGGGCATCGCGCCCATGGCCGGCAGGCTGGGCGATGGTTCGGCCAGATCCAGCTCAATCATCGTTGCATCCAGCTCGCCCCGCTTCAGCTTGGCGCGGAACATCTCGCGGGTTTGCTCGCGGGCGTCCTTGCCTGCCAGGGCCTCGATCACCCTTTCCTCTGCGGCGCTGTGGGCGCGGGCGCGCACCGATTCGCGCATCTGGGCGCGGGTCTCGACAATGGCGGCATCCACCAGATCACGGATGATGCTGTCCACATCTCGGCCGACATAGCCGACTTCGGTGAACTTCGTCGCCTCGACCTTCAGGAAGGGGGCCTTTGCCAGCTTGGCCAGGCGGCGGCTGATTTCGGTCTTGCCCACCCCGGTCGGCCCGATCATCAGGATGTTCTTGGGATAGACCTCGTCGCGCAGATCATCACCCAGCTGCTTGCGCCGCCAGCGGTTGCGCATGGCCACCGCCACGGCGCGCTTGGCGTCGTTCTGGCCGATGATGAAGCGGTCAAGCTCCGAAACGATCTCGCGCGGGGTCAGGGTGGTCATGCGGGTTCGCTCCACGGGGGCAGGCGGGACTTGCCGGGAAAGGCCGGCAGACGCCGCATCAGCGCGGATCGCAGCGGCACCCACCAGGTGCCAATGGCGGTCACGAACAGGCCAAGGATGATAAGGACGACAGCGGTTGAATAGGTATCGTCGGGGTCAACGACCCAGCTCAGCATGATCCCCAAATAGGCAATCGCTGCCGAAAGGAAGGATCGCCGGTCGATCAGCAGCGCCAGCGCCCCGATTGCGAAGACCGCCAGCGGCAACAGGATCAAGGTTGCAGCGCCGCCGATATTCAGTGCCGTGACCGCAACCGTGTTGACCAATGCCGTTGCTGCAAGAAGGTGCAGCCAGAAGGCCGTGGCGGCATAGCGCGTAACCCGATGGGGGTCGTGCAGGTCGAACCACATCGCTGCCGAAAACGCACCAATACCAAAAAGGAAGGTCAGTGTGGCGAAGACCGCATTCTCATTGAAATCAAGCAGTCTTTCATAATTCATCAGGATCAATGGAACGGTTCCGTCCAGCCAGGCCACAAATGCGTAAAGCGCACACAAGAGAGACAGGCCAAACAGAAAGGCAGCGAAGGGAAGACGGAACCTTGCGTACCAGGCTGCCATCCCCAGCGTCGTCAGAAACCAACCTGACGCCAAAACCACGTTGGAGTCCACACTGCGTCCGAACGCCCACTCGAACACAAAGAAGCCACCCGTGCTCAGCGCAACCGTGAAAGCGACAGCGAGCACCATCGACGGCAGGTTCAACCTGCGCCGCAGTGTGAAGTAGTTCGCCCCCAGCCAGGCCGCAGCAGCCATTACCACCTGGGGATACAAAGAAGAGAAATGTCTCGTCCCTGCATCAGGCGAGAACAGGAAAACAAAACCGGCCAGAAGGATCAACAGCCCGATCGAGATGAAAATCTCCGAGAAACCTCGGAAGAACTCGAACGGCTCATCCTCGGCGGGCAGTGCAAGGCGCCGGTCCGCGCGCTGATCTGCAAGGGATTTCACCGATGCGGCCTGCGCCTCGGTCAGGATGCCGGCACTTACGGCAGCGCGCAGGTCTTCGGTGCTGACCAGGGTGGTTTCAGCCATGGATCGCCTCCACCGTCAGGTTGCCATTCGTGTAGACGCAAATCTCGGCGGCAATCGCCATGGCGCGGCGGGCGATGTCTTCTGCGGGCAGGTCTGTCGTCATCAGGCCACGCGCGGCGGCCAGCGCATAGTTGCCGCCCGAGCCGATGGCGGCAACGTCATTTTCGGGTTCCAGAACGTCCCCCGCCCCGGTGATCACGAACAGATCGCGCCCGTCGGTGACGATCAGCATCGCCTCAAGGTTGCGCAGGTACTTGTCCATCCGCCAGTCCTTCGCCAGCTCCACGCAGCCGCGCGCCAGTTGGCCCGGCAGGCCTTCCAGCTTTTTCTCTAGCCGCTCCAGCAGGGTAAAGGCATCGGCGGTGGACCCGGCAAACCCGGCCACAATATCGCGCCCGCCCGGGGAAAGGCGGCGCACCTTGCGCGCCGTGCCCTTGATCACCGTCTGCCCAAGGCTGACCTGACCATCGCCCGCGACCACAACCATGCCGCCCCGCCTTACTGCAAGGATGGTGGTGCCGTGCCAGCCCGGATAGCTTTGGTTCGCCATTGCGTCCCTTTCGTCACACCGCCCGGCCCGGGCGCACAGACCACTGCCCGCGCCACAAGCGGCGCGGTGCGGTCAGATCGCCGAATTGATCCAGTTTGCAAGCGCTGCCTTGGGCGCCGCCCCGACCTTGTTCGACACAACCTTGCCATCCTTGAACAGGAACAGTGCGGGAATGCCGCGCACGCCAAGTAGAGCCGGGCTGTCGGGGTTCTCGTCGACATTGACCTTCACGATCTTGACCCTGTCGCCGTATTCGGCAGAAAGTTCTTCCAGCGCGGGCCCGATCTGGCGGCAGGGGCCGCACCATTCGGCCCAGAAATCGACAACCACCGGGACCGCTGACTGGCGGACTTCGGCATCAAAGGTGGCGTCGGTGACAGGCGTGGTTGCCATGATGGTCTCCAATAAACAAGCTTTGGTCCGAACCTATGGATGGGGTCATGCGCCGTCAAGGGAAGCCGGCCCGCTGCAGGGCCGCCATGACCAGCGCGCGGGGCAGGGGCATTAGCCGTGCGGTGGCTGTCCACAGGATGGCCACTTCTGCCTTGCGGTCCGGATAGATCTGTTCCAGCAGCACGGCATAGGCCCCCATCTGCCGCAAAAGGCCTTCGGGCACGGCTTCGGGGGTGTCCGGCACCAGCCGGTTCGATTTGTAATCGACGGCAAGAACCCGGTCGGGCAAGACAATCAGCCGGTCGATTGTGCCCAGCGCCCGCTGGCTGCCCAGCTGCCCGGTGACGGTCACTTCCGCGAAAGCGTGCGGTGCAAACAGCGCGGCCAGGGCCGGATCGGCAAGAACCGCAGTGGCCTCTGACAGAACCTGCCCGACATAGGCGGGCTCCCCGGCCACCAGCCCGGCGGCGATGCCGGGCCAGTCTGGCTCGGGGTAAGCGGGAAGATGTTCCAGCAGCAGATGCAGGTCGGTGCCGCGCTGTTTTGCCAGCGCCTCCAGCGCCGGGTCCGCCTCGGCGGGCAAGACCTTTGCGCCGCCAAGGTCGGATGGCGACAGCGGCGGCAGGGGCCGGTCGGCAGCGGGGGCCGGGTGCCGGACCCAATCGGGAATGATCCCCGGTCCGGCGATGGGAACAGGTGGCACCGGCACGGGGTCCGGCCAGCGGCCATGACTGTGGCGCAGCGTCCCGTCCGGCAGGGCCACCGCCCCGGCAGCCTCCATCCCGGCGCGGACAATGGCGTGCCAGCAGGCCCTGTCACTTGTGTCACCGGCGCCGGCCACAATCAGCCAGGATTGCGCCCGGGTCATTGCCACATACAGCAGGCGCAGGCTTTCCGCCGCCTCCCTCTCGCGCCGGGCGGCCATTGCCCTGGCCAACTGGTCCGGGCTTTCCTCTGGCGGCATGCGCCAGGTCACGGGGCCCTCGGGCAGCGGCAAAAGCTCGGGTCCCGCTTTCGCCTTGCGGTCCTGTGTTTCGGGCAGGAAGACAACCGGGGCCTCCAGCCCCTTTGCGCCATGCACCGTCATCACCCGGATGCGGTCCCCGGCAGAATCCATCTGCCGCTTGACATCCACATCATCCGATTGCAGCCAGCCCAGAAAGCCGGTCAGGCTTGGCACCTCGGTCCGTTCATAGGCCAGGGCCTGCGTCAGCAACTCATCAATCCCGTCCTCGGCCTCGTCGCCAAGCCGGGCCAGCAGGCGGCGTCGGCCATCATGCCGGGTCAGGGCGCGTTCGATCAGATCGAAGGGCCGCAGGAAGTCGGCCTGATCGCGCAGGTCATGCAGGATCGCCAGGGTATGCGGATGATCGGCCTGCCGGTCGCGCAGCGCCGACCACAGAAAACCGCTGCGGCCCTGCGCCAGATCGTAAAGCTGCGCCTCGGTCCAGCCGAACAGCGGTGACCGCAGAGCAGCGGCAAGGGAAAGATCGTCTTCGGGCGTTGCCAGAAACGACAGCAGTGCCGCAAGGTCGCGCACGGCCAGTTCCGCCCCCAGCTTCAGCCGGTCCGCCCCGGCGATGGGCAGGCCCGCCGCCTTGCAGGCGCGGATGATCTCGGCAAACAGGGCCGACCGCCGCTGAACCAGGATCAGCACATCGCCCGCCCGAACCGGGCGCGTGCCGCCGTCGACCGGAATCTGTTCGCCCCTTGTGATCATGCCGCTGATTTCAGACGCGATGCGCCGCGCCAGACGGGATACGGGGTGTTCGTGCGAAATCAGGTCGGTCGGGTCAAACCAGTTTTCCGGTTCGGGGTCCTGTCCGGCGGGAAGGGCGGGCCACAGATCGACCCGGCCCGGCATGTCGGACTTGAAGGCGATATGCCTGACCCCGCCGCCCAGATCACAGCCTCGGCGCGCGTCAAACGTCAGGTCCACCACCGACAGGATCGCGGGCGAGGACCGAAAGGAATAGTCCAGCGTCAGGTCGGCCAGATGGGTTTCAACCTCGGCCAGCCGGGTGCTGAACTGCTGCTTCATGGCGTCGAACGCCCTGACGTCAGCGCCCTGGAACGAATAGATCGACTGCTTCTTGTCGCCGACGACAAAGATCGTGCGTGCGGTGTCGCGTGCGCCCCGGCCGGCGGTGAATTCCTGCGCCAGAAGCTCGATCACACGCCACTGTTCGGGGCTGGTGTCCTGAGCTTCATCGACAAGGATGTGGTCAATGCCGCCATCCAGCCGGAACAGCACCCATTGCGCCACCGAAGGATCGGTCAGCAAGGCGCGCGCCCTGCCGATCAGATCGTCGAAATCAAGCCAGCCGCGCATTGCCTTTCGCCTGTCGTATTCCGGCAGGAACAGCGTGGCAAAGCGGTGCAGCGCCAGCGTCCGCTCTGCGGCCATCAGGGCCAGCCGCCGGGGCCGGGCGGCCTCGACCCGCAGCATCAGGGATTGAAGCGGATCGCGAAGGGGGCCAAGAGCGTTGCGCAGCTCCTTGGTGGGGAAGGCATCGGTCTTTGCGGCAAAGGGGGCCTTCGTACCCTTGCCGAAAAGAAGCAGATCCTCCAGAACGCAAAGCCCCGGAAGGTCGGGTCCGATCAGGCGCAACCGTGCGGCCGCAGCGATGTCGGTGCTTTTTCCGGCCGCAAGGCAAGGGACAAGCTGGCCCAGCAGATCACCCTCGCTGCCCAGAAAAACCTGTGCCAGCAAGGTCTGTACCGAAAAATCCGGCGGCAGTCCGAACAGCCGCAGGGCAGCTGCCCGGTCCAGCGGGTCTGCCAGCAGGGTGCGGGACCGGGCGATTTCGTCTGTCAGTTTGTCCAGCGCCTCGCCGGTGAACAGACCGGCCAGGTCTGCAAAGGCATCCGGGGCCAGATGATCCGCCATTTCCTCGACAATCTCGGCGCGCAGCAACTTTGCTGCGCGGTCGTCCATCTCGGTGAACTGGGGGGACACGCCCGCTTCCAGCGGAAAGCGCCGCAAAAGCGAGGCGCAGAAGGAATGGATTGTCTGAATCCGCAATCCGCCCGGCGTTTCGATGGCGCGCGCAAACAGGCGCCGCGCCTGCAACAGGGTGTCCGGTCTGACCGGGCCATCCACGCCAAGCCCGCCCAGCGCGGCGCGCAAAGGGACCTCATCCAGCATGGCCCAGCCGCCAAGGCGGCGAAACAGACGGTTCTGCATCTCGGACGCGGCGGCTTTGGTATAGGTCAGGCACAGGATGCGCTGCGGTTCTGCCCCGTTCAGCAGCAGCCGCGCCACCCGGTCGGTCAGGACACGGGTTTTGCCCGACCCGGCATTCGCCGACAGCCAGGTCGAGGCGGCGGGATCGGCTGCCTGCACCTGCCGTTCGCTTGCCGCGTCGCGCCTCATCCGACATCCCCGGGCATGGGGCTGTCTGTCATGTCCCATTCCCCGAACCGTGCGAGGTGATCATAGTCGCCGGGGACCCTGGCCTTGAAGACCGCCCGGCGCGAGGCATAGCCCTGCCCGGGCGAAAGGTATTGCCCGACAAGCCGGTGCAGATCGTCCCACACCCGGGCAAGAAGGTCTGGCGTGATTTCGGTGCTTTCCACCTTTGCCGCCGCATTCACCCCGACATAGCTGATCCGCGCGACCCGCCTTGCACCGATCGCTTCAAACGCACCCCGTTCCGCCATGGCCGCTTCCAGCAAAAGCTGCTTGTCGAAAAGTTTCTGTTCTTTCGCCGTGGGCGGCGTGCCGGTCTTGTAATCAAGGATGTGCAGGGTGCCGTCGGGGTATTCATCGATGCGGTCAGGCTTGGCAGTCAGGCAGAAGTCAAGCGCAGGCAGCGTGATGCTGCCCTTCGTTTCAATCAGCACCGGCTGCCCGACCGACCCGGCCTCGCGCAGCAGAAAAGCGTCCGCAGCACGCTCCAGCCGCGCGCGCCATAGACGTCGGGCAGCAGGCCAGGGAACCTGTTCGGCCAGGACCGTATCGGCAATGAACATGAGCCGTGCCCTGGCCTCGGCCAGGGTTTCCGGCCCGCGCCCCGTGACGAAGCGTTCCAGAATGGCATGCAGCACAGACCCGCGCATCAGGGCGTCGGGTGCGGGCCGCAACGGATCAAGCGGGCGCAGGCGCAGGATGTACCTGGCATAGATCGCATAGGGATCGCGGATCAGCGTTCTGATCGCCGTGACCGGCAGTTCGCGGGGGCGAACCGCCACCGGGGGCCGGGGGGCCGGGCGCAGGGCCGCCGGCACCGGGGCCGCAGGCCGGTCGATGGCTGCGGCAAGGGCCAGCCAGGCCGCCCCGCGCGCCTTCATCGCGGCAAGGGCCTGCGGCCCGCTGCGCTCTGGCAGGCCTTCCATCAGATTGACCAGCCGGTTGATCCAGCGCGAGGGCACGGTCTCGGCCTCGGCGCTGCGCATCGACCGGCTCAGGACAACCTCTTTGGCGGCGATGGCCTGCTGATAGTCGTGCGCCGACAGCCCGATCTGACGTTCGGGCAGCAAAAGGCCCGTCGATTTTCGCATCTGCCGGTTCAGCCACGGGTCCGGCTGCGGAAGGCCGGGCCAGGTGCCATCATTCAGCCCGCCCAGAATCACCAGGTCTGCCCGGCATTCGCGGGCTTCGCGCGGACCAAGGATTTTCACACCCGGATGGCCCTGGACGGCGTCGCGGACGTCGTCCTGCGCAAGGACCGCCGCGAACAGGTTGGCATAGTCCGCCGGGGAAAGCGGCCCGCCATGGGCCGCCTCGCGGGCCAGCGCCTGTGTGGCATCCCATGCCGCCTGCCCGGCCTCGCGCAGCCACAGCCCGCCCGTGCCGGCCCCGCCCGCGCCCCGTGCCAGACGTTCCGTCAGGGCAAGGTGATGGGCGACATGGTCCTGCAAGGGCCGTGTGCCGACATCCCCTGTCCCGTCGATCACCCCGGCGATCCAGTCTGCCCAGCCGGTGGCGGCGGCATCGCGCTGCCCGCCGGCCCAGTCCCGCAGGGCCGCACCATCGGGAAAGGCGGGCCCGCTGCGACGCAGCCGAAGTTCCAGATCGCGGGTCAGGCGCAGATGGTTGCCCCGGTCTGCGCCGGTGGCGGTCAGCGGATGCTTCAGCAGCGTCAGCAAGGCTTCCGGCGTCAGGGCGCGGCCGAACAGCGCCGCCACATGGCGCAACAGGCGGCCCGGCGCCGACAGCGCCAAAGGCGTGCCCGCGCTGTCATCGGGAACGATACCCCAGCGGTCCAGCGTGGCCGTCACCTGACGCGTCAGCATCCTGTCCGGCGTGATCAGGGCAACCGACCGCCCCTGTTGCGCAGCCTGACGCAGGATCAGCGCAATCGCCGAGGCTTCTGCCCTTGGCCCGGGCGCTTCGATCAGCGTCAGATGGGCTGTGACCTGGCACAGGTCGGGCAGGGACTGCCCTTCGGTCAGCCATTGGTCGGTGACCGGGGCCGGGCGCAGGGACAGCGACACAAGCCGGTCGACCTCCCGCCTTGGGGCGGGTTCAGACCAAAGGCGCACTGCGGTTGGTTCCAGGCCGAGATGATCCAGCAGGCGACGGAAGCGGAACTGCGGATGGTCTTCCGCTGTCAGGGCATCCGTCATGCCTGACCAGACATGCAGGGGCATGTCGAAATCAAATCCCGGCAAGACCAGTGCGCCCTGCGGCAGTGCGGCGACCGCCTGCATCAGCAGCGCGGTTGTCCCGCGCGACCCGGTCGATCCGGCAACAATCACCGGATGCGGCGGCGGGGCCACCGCCCAGCCCGCCGCAAGCGCCTGCACGGCGCGGCGCTGGGCAGTCATCTGATCGGCCGGGTTGGACGCACCGAAAAAAGGGGCGATGATGCCCAGAAAATCCTGCGTGCGCTTCCAATGGGCAGAATGTTCAGACAGGTCCAGCGCCGCCAGAGCATCCGGTGAAACACCTTCGTCCTGCATTTCGTCCATCAGCCGCACAAGGCTGTCTGACAGATCAAAAAGCGCGGTTCGCGGGGCAAGGTCCGGCTGCGCCTCCAGCAGCCGCAGGATCAGTTGTGAAAGCTCCAGCCTGCGCCGCAAGGGCGATACCGCAGGCGGCCCCGCCACCGGATCGGTCACCAGGCGCAGCCGGGGCAGAAAGGCCGCCCCGTGCGCAGCCAGAACATCGCGCACCGCCCGGCGCATCCGTGTCGTGTTCAGATACAGCGTCACCTGCGCCATCGCTTCGGGCGGGCGGTCGGCCATGCGGGCCTGCAACCCGGCCACCAGGGCGGCCGGAAAATCCGCACCGGGCGGCTGGGCAAAAACCCGGGGGCCGGGGCCTTCAAACATTTCCCTGATCCGACAAAAGCTGCTCGGCCAGCGCAATTGATCCGGGCTGCCCGACATCGCACCAGCCGCCCTGATGGATCAGGCCATACAGACGGCGTGCCGCAATCATCGGTTCCCACAGCCGCCACATCGAAAAGACCTCGTCCTGTATCCCGGCAAGCCTGTCTGTCTTGATGATCTGCGCGCCAGTATAAATGTAGCCCGCCCCGCCCGTGATCGAATGGCGGGACAGTCGGCCACGTTCATCCATTGAAAAATCGGGCGGCGCACTGTGCCCAACGGTGCGTTCCGGCGGTGCCACCAAAAGCAGGGCATCCATCGAGGTTTCATCCCAGGCCGCGTCAAGTTGGGTGATCGCGTTTTCCCCGGTCCATGCGGCATCGGAATTCAGCGTGGCAACCGGGCCATGGCCAAGCAGGGGCATCGCCTTGCGCAGGCCACCGCCGGTTTCCAGGATCTTGTCCCTCTCCCACGAAAGAAGAACCGGGCGGTCTGCCAGATGCGTTGCCAGCTGATCGCCCAGATAGTGCAGATTGACCACGATCGGGTCTGCCCCCGCCGCCAGGGCCTGATCCAGCGCATGATCAATCAGGGGCCGCCCGGCAACGCGGATCATCGGTTTGGGCTGCGTCGCCGTCAGCGCCCCCATCCGCGTGCCGAACCCGGCGGCAAAGATCATCAGGGCGCGGGTCTGGCGCATTGGCTGCGGATCCTGTCAAGGCGGCTTGCGGTTGGGTCTGGCAGCACATCTGCGCAAAGCAGGGACAGATCGGCAAGCGCCGGATGCAACAGGTTCTGTTGCAGCTGCGCCCAGACGCGGGGGATCAGCGCGACATAGCCCGGCTTTCCCATAACAAGGCACAGCCGGGCAAACACGCCAAGGATACGCAGCGCGCGCTGCGCCCCCAATGCGGCATAGGCGGCCGCAAATCCCGCCTCTTCAAGGCCCTTCGCGTCAGCGAATCGCCGGATCGTCGCCGCCTGCACATCGGGCCTTACGTCGCGCCGGGCGTCCTGACACAGCGACACCAGATCATAGCCGGGCTGGCCAAGCTGGGCGAGTTGAAAGTCCAGCAGCCCGACACGCGCCACCCCGGCCCGCTGTGGCAGCCACAGCAGGTTCTCGGCGTGGTAATCGCGCAGGATCATCACGCGCGGGCCATTGGCATGCGCTTCCAGCGCTGCCTGCAGGGTCTGGCGGAAGGGGCCGGTGTCCACACGCTCGGCCGTGATGGCATAGCGGTACCAGTCAAGTGCGACAGCCGCCGCCCCGGCCCAGTCTGCCGCCCCGGCATCAGGCAAACCGGGTGCGGGCCTGTGCGACTGCAGGCGGACCAGCACGTCGACCGCAGCGGCATAAAGCACCGGCTCGCAGGATGGGTCCTGATCGGTCAACCGGGCGAACAGGTCATCACCAAGGTCTTCCAGCAAAAGAAAGCCGTGATCGCGGTCTTGCGCGATGATGCCGGGGGCCGACAGCCCGAGGGCGGTCAGATGCCGCGCAACGGCAACAAAGGGCCCCACATCCTCGCCCCGGTCGGGGGGCGCATCCATCAGAACGGCGGTCTTGCCCGCCCTGGTCAGCCGGTCATAGCTGCGGGCCGAGGCATCGCCGGCCAGAAAGCGGCGTTCGGCCCCGGCCCAGCCCGCCCTTCTCAGGAAGGCGGCCTTGCGGTTTTCGCGGTCAGGCATGTGCAAACCCGCCGATCCGCGACAGCCGCCCGGCCCAATCCGCACTTCCGGTCAGAACAACCCTGCGCCCCTCTCCGTCCTGCGAGAAGCTGAGGCGCAGGGCAGAGGCCGGCACGGCGCGGCCGAGCCGCTCGGGCCATTCGATCAGACAGATTGCGCGGCCGAAGGCATCCTCAAGACCAAGCTCCATCACCTCGTCCGGGTGACCCAGCCGGTAAAGATCCGCATGCCAGATCTCGCTGTCCCCCTCGCCATAGGTCTGCACAAGTGTGAAGGTGGGCGAAGGCACCTCCTCGGGCCGCCCAAGCCAGGATTGGATGACAGATCGCGCCAAATGCGATTTGCCGGACCCGATCGGGCCCTGCAGCAGCAGCGTATCGCCGGGCCGAAGACAGCCGGCCAGCCAACGGCCCAGACGCGCCGTGTCGTCGGGCGCAGCAAGATGAAGCTCTGTTTCGGGCCGGGGATCGGACATGGCCCAAGTCTTAGCGGCGGCCGGGCGCGCTGCAAGCGGCAACGATCCGGGTCAGGCACTTCGCCGCGCCGGGGCCTTCGGTTCCGGGGCGATCCTGCGCGCCCTGGCGGGCGATACGCGGAAGGCGATCATCGTCGACCCGCCGGGAAGCGGGACGAACCGGCAGGTCAGGGACCGGCCATCAACACGCCGCGCCGTCGCCGACCATTCCCGGCGATCCCCCAGCGTTCCGACAAAGGTTTCCACCTGCGACCAGAGTTTCGAAGGCGCGGTCTGCTCGCGCCAATGCGCTGCCAGGGCGACGATGCTGCTGTCAGCCCCGACGAAGCCGGAGGGATCATGGCCCCAAAGTTCGGCATAGGCCGCGTTTGACATCACCAGCAGACCCGCCGCCGAGAAGACCGCAACAGCCTCCCCGACCGAATCCAGAACGGACTGGCCAAGTTCGACATCGGCGCGGTAGCGCCGCGTGCGGGTGGTTTCTGTCGTGATATCCTCAAACAGAAGTGCCAGCGCCCCGTCCGGATGCGGACGCCCCAGAACCCGGTATGTCTGGGCACCGGGAAGATGCCAGACCTCTTCGTAAATGCCGGAACTTGCTTCCTCTTCGATTTCGGCCATGCGTTTGCGCCATTGGCGGTAATCCTTTGGCTCCGGGATCATCCGAAGCTCTCTCATGCGGTCCAGACAGTCGCTCAACATGGGGCGGCTTGTCAGGAAATCGATCGGAAGGGTCGTCAGGTCCAGAAGTGCGGGGTTGAACAGGGCCAGGCGCCGATGCCTGTCAAAGATCGCAAGACCGATCGGAAGATGCGCAAAGGTCTTGGTCAGTGTCTGGGTGAACTCGCGCAGCGATGTTTCGGCCTGCACCAGCGGGGTGATGGGCAAACCGAAAATGATCTTGCCGGCGGGGGCCGTGCAGACGGTTGCTTCGATCCAGTCGGCGCCCTCTGTGCCGGAATCTATCTGGATGCGCTGCCCATCCCGGACCGGCCCCGGCGCAAGCCGGGGCATTGGCCAGCCCTGGGCCTCTTCTTCGGAAAAATGGCTTTCGGCGCGCAGCATGTAATCCAGGTTGCTCCACACCGGTGTGCCGTTGGCATCTTCCAGCCAGATCGGAAACGGTGCCTTTGCCGTAATGTCGCGCAGCATCGAAAGTTCTGCCGCCATCGCGCGGTGTGTCATCGGGTCGATGATGGCGAACTTGCCGTCGTCTTCGGGCCCGCTCAGACTAAGCCGCGTCAGGCCCCCCCTCCATTCGGCATGAAGCGTCAGGCGGCCTTCGCTTTCGGACGGCAGGGAATCCATCACAAAGCGCCCTTCGCGGGGAAGAGAGGCGATGCGGTCTTCCACCTGCGGAAAGCGCACCGAAAGAAAGGACATAAGGCGCTGCCAGGCCGAGCCGTGAAGGGATGCCGCTGCCAGCATCGAGCGCGCCGCCGGCGAGGCATCGATCAGGGTTTCGCCATCAAACAGCAGGACCGTGTCCGAAGGCGTATCCGCAAACAGCCCCTGCGCGGTGACAGACCTGCGCGGGGACAAAAGGGCCAGGGTTCCAATCCCGATGAACGCCGCCGCCAAAGCCGTGAGGGCAATCGCAAGGGCCATCGCCCAACCAAACATCATGACCACACCGCACGCGCAAAGGTTGATCGTGGTAAGCTATTTCTTCAACCATTAACGGATGGTAAATGAAAGTGCCGCCTTAGCCGTCAAGCGGCCGATTTGGCCCAAGCGCGTCGGTTTCAGGGGCGACGATAACGCTCTTCGGCCATCTGACTTCAACGATCGCCCCGAAGCGGTCCGGGTGTTCGGCGCGCGTCAGGAAGGGATCAGTCCCGTTTGCAAAGCTGATCTCGGCCCCAGACCGTTCCAGCAGCGTTTTGGCGATGAACAGGCCAAGACCCATGCCTTCGTAGTCGGGCCGCTGTCCGGTCTCTTGTGCCGCGGGCCTGCTGCGGACGAAAGGATCACCGATTCGGCCAAGGATGTAGGAAGGATAGCCCGCGCCATCATCGATGATCCGCACCGAGATGAAGCTGTCTGTCCAGGTCGCATCAATCCAGACCCGGGCCCGGGCAAAGTCCACGGCGTTCTGAACCAGGTTGCGCAAACCGTGGATCACTTCGGGGCGGCGCAGGATGGTGGGCTGCCTGTCGCCGCCGTTCGTGCCGGGAAAGACATCGAAGGCAACGGTCTTTCCCCGGCCAAGATGCGGCTCGGCGGCTTCGCGCAGCACCGCCCCAAGCGGAGCCTGCCGCAGGTGAAGGTCGTCTTTTCCCGCACGGCCCATCGACCGCAGGATATCGCGGCAGCGGTCTGCCTGGGTGCGGATCAGCTCGGCATCCTCGCGCAGGTCGGGACGGTCTGCCAGCTCCTCGACAAGTTCGGTGCTTGCCAGCTTTATGGTGGCAAGCGGCGTCCCCAGTTCATGGGCCGCTGCGGCAACGACGCCCCCCAGATCTGTGAGCTTCTGTTCGCGGGCCAAAGCCATCTGTGTGGCAAGCAGTGCGTCCGACATGCTTCTGATCTCGGTCGCGACGCGCCGGGAATACAGGGCCAGGAACATGATCCCGATCACGATGGACAGCCAGAATCCGAATTCGAAAACGGCGGGAACCTGCAGGATCGTCCCGTCCGAAAAGCGCAGCGGAAGGTTGTAGACCGAAATCACCGAAATCAGGCAGATGGCAGCCAGACCAAGAAGGACGGTCGTGCGCAGTTCCAGCGCGCCGGCCGAAATCGTCACGGGCACAAGGATCAGAAGGGCGAAGGGGTTGTTCAGCCCGCCCGTCAGGGCCAGCAGGATGGCAAGCTGCGATACGTCGAAAAGCAGCGTCAGCATTGCGCCCGCTTCGGAAAAGCGCTTGTTTCCCGGAAAGACAAAAGAGGCAACGAGGTTTCCGATCACCGCCGCGCCAACCACCAGATAGCAAAGCCCAAGCGGAAGCTGCATTCCGACGACACGATCTGCCACGGTCAGCGCGGCAAGCTGGCCGACGATTGCCATCCAGCGCAAAAGGACAAGGGTGCGCAGGCGAATCCATTCGCTGCGGGTATCGCGATTCGCTGGACCAATGCCTGAAAGCGCCATAAACGGGCTGTACCATGTTCCTGAGGCCGGTTCTTGTTACGCCGCCGCAGGAGCCAGAGCAATCCGGCAGGGCACCCATGGACAAAAGGCAAAGGATGACAAAATTCGCGGCTGTGCTGGCCGGACTTGCCGTTGTGACCGGTATCGGCCTGTCTGCCTGGTACATCCGGTCGGCCGGGTCCGGCGACCGCTTTGCAGAGTGTCGGCAAAGCCAGGTATCGGGCGGGGCCGGTGCCATAGGCGGCCCGTTCACCCTGATGGATCAGGACGGCAATACGGTGACGCAGGCCGACGTCATAACTCAACCTGTTCTGATCTATTTCGGCTACACGTTCTGTCCCGATGTCTGCCCGCTGGACAACGCCCGGAATGCCGAAGCCGCAGATATCCTTGAAGAACGCGGCATGAACGTTACCCCGGTTTTCATCTCGGTCGATCCCGCCCGGGACACGCCGGATGTCCTGAAAAGCTACACCGAAAACCTGCACCCAAACATGATCGGTCTGACGGGCACCGAAGGGCAGATCCGCGCCGCGGCCCAGGCCTACAAGGCCTATTTCAGGATCCAGCCGGCAGAGGACGAGTTTTATCTGGTGGACCATTCCACATTTACCTACCTCGTTCTTCCCGGAATCGGCTTTGTAGAATTCTTTCGCCGTGAAACCACGCCAGACGAGATGGCTGATCGCGTGGCCTGCTTCATCGGCAGGATGTAGCCGGGTTTGACCTGGCGTTGAACCGACTTACATCCATGGCGCACGAACAGAAAGACCGCACAATGGCTGACCCTGCCCCTGTTGACCTGGACGAAGATCGTTCGCTTCTTCTGGTTGACGATGACGAACCCTTCGTGAAACGTCTTGCAAAGGCCATGGAGAAACGCGGTTTTCTGCCCGAAACCGCAGAAAGCGTTGCCGAAGGCAAAGCTATTGCCCTTGTCCGTCCGCCCGCCTATGCCGTCGTGGATCTGCGACTGGAAGACGGCAACGGACTTGATGTGGTCGAGGCACTGAGAGACAAAAGGCCCGGTTGCAGGATTGTTGTCCTTACGGGCTACGGCGCAATCGCCACCGCCGTGGCTGCGGTAAAGATCGGCGCAATCGATTATCTTTCGAAGCCCGCCGATGCGAATGACATCACGCGCGCGCTGCTTTCAACAGGCGAAGGCATGCCGGCACCGCCAGAGAACCCCATGTCCGCAGATCGCGTCCGCTGGGAACACATTCAGCGCGTTTATGAACTTTGCGACCGAAACGTCTCAGAGACTGCGCGACGCCTCAGCATGCATCGCAGAACCCTGCAGCGCATTCTGGCCAAACGCAGCCCGAAATAGCGCCAGGATAACGTCGCCGGACTTCTGCGGCCTGGTGAATTAAATCTTGAAACTGCAATCTGACTTGAATAACAGTCCTTCTGTCCGAAGGAGGATTACACAAATGCACCTTAATCTTAACGAGCTATCGTTGAAAGACCTGAAAGATCTCCAGTCCCAGGTTACGAAAGCGATAGCCACATTCGAAGACCGAAAGAAGAAGGAAGCCCTTGCAGAGCTTGAAGACAGGGCGCGGTCGCTTGGCTTCTCTCTGGCCGAATTGACCGGTGCCATTGTCAGCCGCAAGCGCGCCCCTGCAACGGCCAAGTACGGCAACCCTGCCAATCCGTCCGACACCTGGTCGGGACGTGGCCGCAAGCCCCGCTGGTTTGAGGCCGCCCTGAACGCCGGAAAGACACCCGAAGACCTTGCGATCTGAACATGTCACCCCTGCCTGAACGGCGGCACCACAGCGGATCGAACCGGGTGCGATGCATGGTTCAGGCGGGGTGAACAGCCTCTGTCACTGCCAGGTCCTGTTCCCGAACGATACTGTCTTGCGCCGCCGATGCAGCGCCAATGCGTCATGCATCCGGGGTGCAGGTCAGGGTTGCGTGGCGTTTCAGGAATTCTGACCTGACCTGGGCAGGCGGGCGCAGCTGAATGACAAGGCCCGAGATAACTTGCCCCTGTGGCGTGCCGAACAGACGGTCGGCCTCGTCCTTGCGAAAGCCGGCAATGTGGATGGCCTCCATCCAGGCTGACACCCGGTCTGCCCGCTTGATGGCTGCCTTGACCGGACCGGGCAGGACAGCGGGCAGGCCAAAGCGCAGGTGAACCGCGGCGGCAAGCCGCTCGTCAAGGGCACCGTACCCTGGCCCCACTGCCGCTTTGACGGGGCTGATCATGTCTCCGATCACATATTCCGGGGCATCGTGCAGAAGGGCGGCAAGACACCACTTCAGCGGAGCCTGCGGATTCATCCGGCAGAAAAGCTGTTCAACAAGCAGCGAATGTTCAGCGACCGAATAGGGCCAGTCGCCAAGTGTCTGGCCATTCCAGCGCGCCACAAAGGCCAGCCCGTGCGCGATATCCTCGATCTCGATATCCACCGGGGTTGGGTCCAGCAGGTCAAGCCTGCGTCCCGACAGCATTCTTTGCCATGCGCGTGCCGGTGTTTTCGCCATGCTGCCCCCGTTTTACGGCAACATGGCGGTTCTGTGCCGCCTGCTCAAGCACCGTCACATCTGAAGAACGATCCGCCCGTCGATCTTGCCTGCCTTCATCCGGTCGAAGATGGCGTTGATGTTTTCCAGCCTGTCCCAGCTGAAATGCGATGCAACCTTGCCTTCGCCCGCGAATTCCAGCGCCTCGCGCAGGTCGTTGCGCGTTCCCACGATTGATCCGCGCACCGTGATCCGCTTCAGCACAATCTCGAATATCGGCAGCGGAAAATCCCCAGGCGGCAACCCGACAAGAGACATGAATCCCCCCCGCCGTAGCATACCCACCGCCTGCCCGAACGCCGAATTGGAAACGGCAGTGACCAACACCCCGTGAACGCCGCCGATCCGGCTTTGCAGTTCGGCTGCAACATCCATCTCTGCCGCGTTCAGCGTCAGGTCGGCCCCAAGACTGCGCGCAAGCGCAAGCTTATCTTCGGCAATATCCACTGCAACCACATGCAGGCCCATTGCCTTGGCATATTGCACGGCCATGTGGCCCAAGCCGCCGATGCCGGAAATCGCCACCCACTGCCCTGGCTTTGCCTCGGTTTCCTTCAGACCCTTGTAAACGGTAACGCCCGCGCAAAGCACCGGTGCCGCCGCCCCGAAATCCAGCCCGTCAGGAAGCAGCCCCACATAATCTGCATCTGCCCGAACAAAGTCCGCATAGCCGCCATCCACCGTATAGCCCGTCATCTGCTGGCTTTCGCACAGCGTTTCCCAGCCGCCCACGCAGTGCGGACAGCGGCCACAGGCCGTATGCAGCCAGGGCGCGCCGATGCGGTCGCCTTCCTTCAGATGCGTCACACCCGCGCCGACGGCGGCAACCTCGCCCACGCCTTCGTGCCCCGGAATGAACGGCGGATGCGGCTTGACCGGCCAGTCTCCGCAGGCCGCGTGCAGATCGGTATGGCAGACGCCCGATGCGCGCACCCGCATCAACACCTGCCCCGGGCCAATCACGGGCACCGGCACCTCACGGATTTCAAGCGGTGCGCCCAACCGGGTGACTACCGCAGCCTTCATCGTTTTCGGCAGTGACATCTTGGATCTCCATTCCGACCATCGCCGCAGCCTGTACCATTGCCCGTGCACTTGCCTTGACATCGATCAACTCTGCGGCTCTTCGGCGTTGCCCGCCATCCGGGCACCTGCTATGGGACCCGCCCAAAGCAAATCTGTACCGGAGGCTGCCATGAAAGACTTCATCGTCAAGGACGCTGCGCTTGCCGCCTTCGGCCGGAAAGAGCTGACCATCGCCGAAACCGAAATGCCCGGCCTGATGGCGCTGCGCGAGGAATTCGGCGCATCCCGGCCGCTGAAGGGTGCCCGGATCGCCGGCAGCCTGCACATGACGATTCAGACGGGTGTTCTGATCGAAACCCTGACGGCGCTGGGGGCCGATGTGCGCTGGGCCTCCTGCAACATCTTCTCGACCCAGGATCATGCGGCGGCGGCCATTGCCGAAGCAGGTGTTCCGGTCTTTGCGATCAAAGGCGAAACGCTGGACGATTACTGGGCCTATACCGACATGATCTTTCAGTTCCCCGAAGGCACCTGCAATATGATCCTGGATGACGGCGGCGATGCCACGCTGTACATCCTGATGGGCGCAAGGGTTGAGGCCGGCGAAACCGATCTGATCGCCGTTCCGACCAGCGATGAAGAGGTCTGCCTGTTCAACCAGATCCGCAAGCGCCTTGCGGCATCGCCGGGTTGGTTCACCCGGCAGCGCGACGCGATCCGCGGCGTGTCCGAGGAAACGACCACCGGCGTTCACCGGCTTTATGATCTGCACAAGAAGGGCCTGCTGCCTTTCCCGGCGATCAACGTGAATGATTCGGTCACGAAATCGAAGTTCGACAACAAATATGGCTGCAAGGAATCGCTGGTTGATGGCATCCGCCGCGCCACCGACACGATGATGGCGGGCAAGGTGGCGGTCGTCTGCGGCTATGGCGATGTGGGCAAGGGGTCTGCCGCCTCTCTTCGCGGGGCCGGGGCGCGGGTGAAAGTGACCGAGATTGATCCGATCTGCGCGCTGCAGGCGGCGATGGATGGCTTTGAGGTGGTGGTGCTGGAGGATGTGGTGCGCGACGCCGATATCTTCATCACCACGACCGGCAACAAGGACGTCATCCGTCTGGAGCATATCCGCGAGATGAAGGACATGGCCATTGTCGGCAACATCGGCCACTTCGACAACGAAATCCAGGTCGCCGCCCTGCGCAATCACAAATGGACGAACATCAAGGATCAGGTGGACATGATCGAGATGCCGTCCGGCAACCGGATCATCCTGCTGTCGGAGGGGCGTCTGTTGAACCTTGGCAATGCCACGGGCCATCCGTCCTTTGTGATGTCGGCCAGCTTTACCAATCAGGTCCTGGCGCAGATCGAGCTATGGACGAAGGGTGCCGATTATGCGCCCGGCGTCTACATCCTGCCAAAGCACCTGGACGAAAAGGTGGCGCGCCTGCACCTGAAGAAGATCGGCGTCAAGCTGACCGAGCTGAAGCCGGATCAGGCCGCCTATATCGGCGTGTCTGTCGAAGGCCCGTTCAAATCCGATCACTACCGCTACTGATGCCCGCCGCGCCCTGACCTGTCCGCGTGCGGCTGCTTCGGATTGGCCCTGTCACACCGCTGGCACGGGCAGTGGCGGGCAAGCCTTTCTTGGTGCCGGAATCTGCTTTTGGCCCGGTGCGTTTCGCTTGACCTTGCGGCGACATGCATATCACGCTGCGCTGCGCGGGGCGATTGTGAGGGCCGCCTGCGTGACACGACGGGCCAAGAGGAGCGAAACACATGAGCAAAAGAGACGAACTGATTTCAAAATATGCCGAAGATCTGCGCAGCAAATGCAGGATAGAACCGGACATGGCGCTGTTGACCAAGGTGACGATTGGCTGCGGGCCGGCGATCTACAACGCCGATTCCTCGACAGTGGCCGGTACCGAAACCTGGGAACTTGAAACCATCAAGACCAATTTCCTGATCAAGAAACTTGGACTTCCCGATGGTCCGAAGCTGATGGAAGCGATCAGGGCCGTCATTGACACCTATGGAAAGTCCGACCGCAACAAGTATCGCGCGGTCATCTATTACATGCTGGTGAAGCACTTCGGAAAAGACGGCGTTTACGGCTGACGGTCCCGCAGGGTGGTCATTGCCCGTGCGGCGCGCGCGGGCGCTGACGCTTTCGTAAAATTCGCCGTTCTTGCTGTTTGCGCGATGCAGGGCTGATCCGTAAGGTCAGGACATCAGGGCAGGACGCCCGGGACCTTTATCGAACACGTGTGGTGCGAAGGGAGCACGTGGGGTGGATGGAGGGTCCCGTCGGGGTCGGGGCCCTCCATTTTTCATGCGGCCGGCAAGATGATCCGCTGTTGGCACCACCGGTGGCGGCATGATGGGCAGCGGCCGGCGCAACCCGGAAGAACCGCCCTGCACAGGCCCCGGCGGCATCAGGACCGCACGCCTCAGGGGTCCACCCCGCCCATCCGGCAGACGATCTGCCATTCGTCTTTTGTCACGGGCTGCACCGACAGGCGGGTGTTGCGGACCAGAACCATGGCCTCAAGACCCGGCTGCACCTTGCACGCGTCCAGGGTGACGGGCCGCAGAAACGGCCGCAGCGCGCGCAGCGTCACGCAATCCCAGCGCGGATCATCGGTGCTGGTGTCTTGCGCGCTTTCCCGGATCACTTCGACGATGCCGACAACCGCCTTCCCGATGTTGGAATGATAGAAGAAGCCCAGATCGCCCCGTTTCATCGCGCGCATGTTGTTGCGCGCCTGATAATTCCTGACACCCTGCCAGTCTTCTCCGGCGTCGCCCTTCGCCACCTGATGGTCCCATCCCCAGCTGTCAGGTTCGGATTTGAAAAGCCAATATGCCATTATCTGATCAACTTTCTTAATTTTTTCATCAAACCAGACTGGTCTCAGGTTCGGATTTGAAATTCAAACAGACCATCAACCGATTACCTTTTTCCATTCCCGGATCGCAACAGACTGGAAAAGGCCCGCTTTCGCATAGGGATCGGCGGCGGCCCATGCCCTTGCCTCGTCGAGGGAGGCGACGGACAGGATGACAAGGGAACCGGTCATGGTGCCGGTTTCGTCCAGAAAGGGCCCGGCCATTTCCACCACACCCGACGCGGCGATATGGGCCAGATGGGCCTGCCGGTTCTCAAGCCGGGTCTGAAGCGCGCCGGGCTTGTCGATACAGATCAGGGCCACACGCATGTCTCACTCCTGTTTCAGCGGTCTGGAAAGCAGCACGTCAGACCGGTCACGCCCAGGCCCGGCCACCGGTGCCGCTTCGTATGCATCGCCGCGGGGAATGCCGATCACGCCTTTGACCCCCGCTTGCCTGATCCGATCATCGCGGGAGCGGTCTGATCCAGCGGCCAGCGCGGGCGGGCGGCAAGATCAAGGCCATCGACATGGCCGTCGCGATACTGCTCGATCCCGGCCCAGGCGATCATTGCGGCATTGTCGGTGCACAGCCAAAGCGGCGGGGCGACAAAGCGTACCCCGTCCGCATCGCAGACCCGCATCAAGGCGCTGCGCAGCGCGGCATTGGCCGCAACGCCGCCTGCAACCGCAAGAACAGCGTCCCCGGGCCGGGCGGCCAGGTAAGGAACAAGCGCACGACGCGCCTTTTCCGCCAGCACATCCGCCACCGCCGCCTGAAAGCCTGCGCACAGATCGCGGCGATCCTGAACGGTCAGCCCGCCCTTTTCCGCCACCAGGGCATCGCGGGCGCGCAGCAGGGCGGTCTTGAGGCCGGAAAACGAAAGATCACACCCCTGTCTGTCCAGCAGCGGGCGGGGAAAGGCAAAGCGGCGCGGGTCGCCCGGCGCGGCTTCGGCCTCTACCGCCGGGCCGCCCGGTTGCGGCAGGCCAAGAAGCCTGGCGGCTTTGTCAAAGGCCTCGCCCGGGGCATCGTCGATGGTGCCGCCCAGCCTGCGGAACGCCTGCGGACCGCAGACGATCAGGAACTGGCAGTGCCCGCCCGACACGAGGAGCATGAGATAGGGATACCGCAACCCGTCGGTCAGGCGCGGGGTCAGCGCGTGGCCCGCCAGATGGTTCACCCCGACAAGCGGCAGTCCCGTTGCGGCAGACAGCCCCTTGGCACACATGACACCCGACATCACGCCGCCGATCAGTCCCGGCCCGGCAGCCACCGCGACAGCATCCAGGTGCCCAAGGGCAAGCCCGGCTTTGGCCAGGGCCTCTTCAATGCACAGGTCCAGCCGTTCCGCATGCGCGCGCGCCGCCAGTTCCGGCACGACACCGCCGAAGGGCGCATGAAGGGCCGTCTGCGACTGGATGACAGAGGACAGGATTTCAGGCGGCATGTCCGCGCGATGGCGCACGATGGCGGCTGCGGTATCATCGCAGCTGCTTTCCAGTCCAAGAAAGGTCAGGGTCTTCTGCATCGCGTGCCGATTGCCAGTGTGATCCCGCGCAGGTAACACCGCAGGCATGGCCCGACAATCCCGGCAGGTCCAGATGATGCCTTCCATTCTTCTGACCCGACCCGCAGCGGCGGCAGACCGCTTTGCCCGCGCGCTGCGTGCCCGCTTCGGATCGGGGATTCGCATCGTCATCTCGCCTGTGCTGACGCCAAAGCTTCTGGCACCGCCCATTCCCGCAGGGCCCTTCGCTGCACTGGTCTTCACGTCTGAAACCGGTGTTGCGGGGTTTCGGCAGGTCTCCGCCGACAGGCATCTTCCCGCCTGGTGCGTGGGCAACAGAACCGCCGCCGCCGCGCGGGCGGCGGGCTTTGTCACCAGATCGGCGGCGGGCGATCTTGGGGCGCTGGCCGAAGCGATCCGGCGCGCCGGGGCGACGGGCCCCTTGCTTTATGCCAGGGGCCGGGACACGGCGGGAAGCCTGACCAACAGCTTGAAACCCTTCAACATCACCGTGAAGGAGATGGTGGTTTACGAACAACAGGCCACCCCCCTGACAGCGGAGGCCACGGCGCTTCTGGCGGATGACAGGCCGGTGCTTGCGCCGCTGTTCTCGCCCCGCAGCGCCGCCCTGTTCTGTGCTGAACCGCCGGTGCAGCGCCGCCTTGCCCCCCTTTTGATTGCCGCCCTCAGCCCGGCAGTTGCCGCCGCATGCGCCGGTGCGCAAGCACAGCAGACGGTCTGCGCCACCCGTCCGGATGCCGAAGCCATGCTGGAGGCGATCAGAAGTCTTCTTGCCACAGCCGCGCAGGCTTGATGCCAGGATGGTGCAGGGCGTAAGGTCCGGATGAAGTTCAGGCCCGCAGGCCGGGCAGCCAACAAGGACACCCCGATGCCAGTCGACGAGAAGCGTTCCGATGAGGACACCCGTGACGACAATACCCGGGCGGACGACAGGGCAGAAGCGGACCTGATCTCGGACGCGCTGGCAGAGCCTGCGTCCGGGGCGGCCCCGCCGCCGCCGCCGCGCCGGCGCGTGGGGGGCAGCGCATTTCCGGGTATGGTTCTGGGCGGAATTCTGGCTGCAGCCGCAGGCTTTGGGCTGGCCCGGGTGGTTCCGGGCGGCTGGCCGCTTCGGGACCACTCTGCGCTTGAGGCGCAGATCAAGGCGCAGGCGGATACGCTGGCAGCTATGACTGCGCAGCTTGAGGCACAGATCAAGGCACAGGCGGACGCGCTGGCAGCCTTGAACGCGCAGCTTGCCGATCTGGCGGCGCGTCCCGTGGGGACGGCCCCGGATGACATTGCTGCCCTGAAGGCAGACCTTGAAAAGCGTCTGTCCGACTTGCCCGCCGTGACCGATCCCGCACCTCTGATCGCCCGGGCGACCGAGGGGATCGAGGCCTTGATCGCCGCCCTCGACAGCCGTCTGACCCAGATCGAACTGCGTCCCGCTGGCGCTGGCGGGGCCGCATCGGCAAGCGCGCTGGCGGCCTATGACCGCCAGTTGCAGGACCTGCGCGCCCAGATTGCAGCCCAAAGCGCGCAGAAAAGCGATGCCGCCGCCCGGATCGAGGCCGTCGCCGCCGAAACAAAAGCACAGCTCGCCGCCGCAGCCCAGGAAGCGGAACGCCTGAAGGCCGAGGCAGAGGCCACAGCCCGCGCCGCCACCATCGCCGCCGCGCTGGGCCGCATCCGTGCCGCATTGGAAGCCGGCGGGCCCTACAGCGGGGCTGTTGACGATCTGACAGCCGCAGGTGTGCAGGTTCCTGCAGATATCTCAGGCTTTGCCGGATCGGGCGTGCCGACCCTGACGGACCTGCAACGCAGCTTTCCCGCCGTCGCACGGGATGCGCTGACTGCGGCCCTGCGGGCGCAGACAGCCACCGGCTGGGGCGACAGGATTGCGGCATTCCTGCGCACCCAGACCGGTGCTAGGTCACTTTCCCCGCGCGAGGGGAATGATCCGGATGCAATTCTGTCCCGCGCAGAGGGGCAGCTTGCAAATGGCGATATTCCCGCCGCCCTTGCCGAACTTGGCACCTTGCCCGGCCCGGCAAAGGACATTCTTGCGCCCTGGGTCGCGGATGCCGAAGCCCGGCAAAGGGCGATTGCGGCCCTGTCTTTGCTGTCAGCCGCTGCTGCGGAATAGGGAAAGTCTTCATGATCTGGTCACTGATCAAGGTTCTGGTCTTCATTGCGCTGGTTGCTGCCCTGACCCTTGGGGCCAGCTTCCTGCTTGAGACGGGTGGCGGCATCCGCGTGGCCGTTGGCGGCTACGAATTCACGCTCGGGCTTCTGCAGGCTGTCATTCTGGCGCTTGTCCTTCTTGGGGTGATCTGGCTGCTGCTGAAAGTGATCGGTTTTGTTGTGGCTGTGCTGCGCTTTCTGAACGGTGACGAAACCGCGATTTCACGCTACTTCGACCGCAACCGAGAGCGCAAAGGCTATCAGGCCTTTGCCGAAGGGATGATTGCCCTGGCCTCCGGAGAGCCGCGCACGGCCATGTCGCGCGCCACGCGGGCCGAAAGACTGCTGGCACAGCCAGAGCTGACGACGATTCTGACCGCTCAGGCCGCACAGGCGGCGGGCGATACCCGCAAAGCCATCGAAGCCTACAAAACCCTTCTGTCCGACCCGCGGTCCCGCTTCATCGGAATTCGCGGGCTGATCCAGCAGAAACTGGCCGAAGGCGATCGGGAAACCGCGCTGAAGCTGGCTGAAAAAGCCTTTGCCTTGAAGCCAAAGCACAAGGAAACGCAGGATCTGCTGCTGGAACTGCAGGCGGAAAGTTCCGATTGGACCGGGGCACGGGCCACGCTGGGGGCCAAGTTGCGGGCGGGTCACATCCCGAAAGACATCCACCGGCGGCGCGACGCCGTGCTGGCCCTGCAGGAAGCGCGGGCGATCATCGATGACGGCTCCACCATCCAGGCGCGCGAAGCCGCAATCGCCGCGCACCGGCTTTCGCCCGACCTGGTGCCGGCCGCCGCCATGGCGGCGCGCAGCTATATCGCCAATGGCGATACCCGGAATGCGACCCGGCTGCTGAAGAAAGCCTGGGAAAACGCGCCCCACCCCGATCTGGCCGCCGCCTTTGCCGAAATCGTCCCTGATGAGACGCCGTCCGAACGGCTCAAGCGGTTCCGCACCCTGACATCGGTGCGGCCCGACGATGAGGAAACGCGCCTGCTGCTGGCGGAACTGAATCTGGCGGCCGAAGATTTTCCTGCCGCCCGCCGGGCGCTGGGCGATCTGCCCACGCGCCATCCGACGCGGCGCAGCCTGGCCATCATGGCGGCGGTCGAACGCGGCGAGGGCGCGGACGAGGCGGTTGTGCGCGGCTGGCTGGCCCGCACCCTGACCGCCCCGCGCGGCCCGCAATGGGTCTGCGACAAATGCCAGAACATCCACAGCGAATGGACCCCTGTCTGCAGCAACTGCGGCGGCTTCGACACGCTGAGCTGGCGCGAACCGGCAGAGGGCGTGGGGCCAAGCGCCACCCAGACAGAACTTCTGCCCCTTCTTGTCGGATCGCCCGCCCCGACCGCGACCGACGACGCAGAACCTGCCGACCGGCCCGCATGACCGGCGCCAAAGCCAGAAAGCAGCGGCACCGGGACACCGCCTGCAACAACGCGGGTCCCGTTCGGGCCATGCGGTAAGCTGATGCGGCGCTGATCTGCCGGGACAAGGTGCGCGATCACCCGGCGGTGCCCGCAGAAGAACCCGGGGTCTGCGGGAGGCAGCGGCATCGGCCCCCCTTTTGCTACGAGGTACGTCCCCTATGGGCTAACCACATGGAAAAATGTGCGTTTTCTTGCAAGACAGCGCCGGTTTGCAAGACTGAAGCGGCGGCCGGACGCCTGCCGCAATTCCACCTTGCACAGCGAACACCTGTCGTTTAAACGACACCTCGCGTCGCCCCAATAGCTCAGCTGGCAGAGCACTTCATTCGTAATGAAGGGGTCTTCGGTTCGAATCCGGATTGGGGCACCATCAAAAACATTTGTGATCGAGCGCCCTTGCCGAGTCGCCGATGCGGACTCGCATTCAAGAAAGAGTCAAGCATTTTTCGCTACAAGGTGCAGTTACCGCTGGCTTCGTGATTCTGCCTTGGTTACAAGGGTTCTAAGAGGGACTTCATGCGCCGACCTGACCACCTGCCGGACTTCACCGACCCACCTCTGGACGAGGTGGTCCTTGGCGTGCAGTTCGCGCCTGTGCCGGGCTACGCGTCCGTCCACTCCATGAAGGTGTGGGACTTGTTCCGAGCAGATTTTCCTTTGGTGCAGGAGTTGCCGGCTCTTGAACCGCAGTTCGAGACATTCGGTGGGGTAAGTGCTCAGACCGGACCGCGCATCCAAATTGGTGCATTTCCAGTTGGCAGTCGCCTTTGGTTCCTGTCTGACGACGAAAATCATCTGATCCAGTTTCAGCCTGACCGCTTCTTAACAAACTGGCGGCGGGAACCCAATACTAGACCATATCCGCGTTTCGGGGGACTCGCGGAAACCTTTGACGCGAGTATCAGGAAATTGGGTGTTCACTTCGAGTCCGATTTTTCCTATCGGATGGACATCAACCAAGCGGAAGTGGCTTACATCAACATCATTCCGGTTGCGAGTTTCTCTGATGCTGGCACTTGGTTCGAACTGTGGAATGGTGGGACGTTCGAAGTTGAGGCTTTGAACACGAGTTTCAACGAGGTGATTAAGGGCGCAGATGGGAAACCGTTCGCTCGTCTCAGTCATCAGATACAGTCGGTCCTGACGGCAGACGGAAAGCAGCGCGCCTTTCGTCTGTCGTTGACATTCAAGGGTAAGCCAGCCGGAACGGGTATTGATGCAGCGATGGAGTTTCTCGCAGCCGGGAGGGATGCAATCGTGACCCGCTTTGGCGAGATTACGACCAAGGAGGCTCAGAGGAAATGGGGGAAAGTCGAATGAACGCACAACCTGACTTCACGACTGCTTTCCAAGACGAAATCCCCAACTACCGAGCGATCACAGACGGGGTTTCTTCGTTGAGTGCGCGGGGAACGCGCATTCGCGTGGCACACCCGAGGTCTGCGTGGGTTAATGAGCTTGAGAAGCAGTTTGACGTGTTGACTTCGCTTCGTAGAGGCTGGGACGGCTATGCTGGCGTCCCTGTCTCGTTCACCTGCGCTCAGTTTGCGGCCAACCTGGTCGAGAGGCTCTACGTCCGTTCGCTTCCGGCACCTCAACTGGTGCCAATGCCCAATGGCACCATGCGTCTTGAATGGCACATGAACGAGTTCGACATAGAAGTCGATGTCTTGGGACCTTACGATGTAGTCGCATACCGAGCGGACCTTTTGAACGACAGTGAAGACGAGATCGAAATCCAGACCGACTTTGCCGAACTCGCGGAATGGGTTGCTGCTTTGGCGGCTGATCGAGTGCAACTCCAGGAAGTGGCTGGAGGCTGAAAATCTTTGGCGGTGCAACCATACGATGAAGCGGAAATAGGCGACGAAGACAAGATCATCCGGCGCGTTCCCGTGCATCATCTGGTATGGGACGAAAACGGCGGTCAGCGTCGGCGCAGAATATCGTCGGCCCTCTACGCAAAATCAACGGAGCCGCAGCAAGGTATGTCGGTCGAGGTTGAGGCGCTGATGCTCAAGGATAGTGTCGATCCAGCAGGTTACGTCACTTCTGACGAGTTCCCCGGTGCGGTAGCCTTTTCGGCGGCAGAAATTCGCGTTCTCGACCTGATGGTCGGTTATGATCCGATCAAGGATGATCCTGTGCTCCCGGACAACCCTTATCATGGAGAGGTCTGGAGAAAGACGGAAGCCCGCCGCTTCACGGGCGCGCAGACGAACGGACTGCGCGACGCGGCGAAGTGGTACGTCCAGATCGAGGGCGTCGAATTGAAGTGAGCGACGCTGACCGACTCTTGCAACATCCTTGAAACGAAAAGCTGGCGCACGAAAAAAGCTTAGTTATCAAGCGGGTTGGCGTCCAGCCCCTGTCATTTGTAATGAGGGGGTCGGGGGTTCGAGTCCCTCATGCGGCACCATTATTCCGATGCACCATGATCGTCCGTAAGCCGTGGCTTGTGCCGTTTCTTTCAGAATGAACGCGATAGCCCCGCCCTATTCCACCGTCACCGACTTTGCCAGGTTGCGCGGCTGGTCCACGTCGGTGCCCTTGGCGGTGGCGGTGTGGTAGGCCAGAAGCTGGGCGGGCATGGCGTAAAGGATCGGGGCCCAAAGAGGCGCGACTTCGGGCAGGGTCAGGCTGCGCCACACACCCGATCCGGCCTCGGCCACGCCCCGGGCGTCCGAGATCAGCAGCACCGGGCCGTGACGGGCCATCACTTCCTGCATGTTGGACACGGTCTTGTCGAACAGGGCGTCACGCGGGGCCATCACGATCACCGGCACGCGGGCGTCGATCAGCGCAATGGGACCGTGTTTCAATTCGCCGCCCGCATAGCCCTCGGCATGGATATAGCTGATTTCTTTCAGCTTCAGCGCGCCTTCCAGGGCCAGCGGATACATCGCCCCCCGCCCCAGGAACAGCACATCCTGCGCCTTGGCCAGATCTTCGGCAATCGCGGCCACATCGCCTGCCAGACCCAGCGCGTGGTTCATCAGGCCGGGCACAAGGCGCAGCGACTTGAGATGCGCGGCCAGGGCAGCGGGGCCAAGCCGACCCCGGTCCGCCGCCGCCTTCAGCGCCAGAAGGCCCAGCACCAGAAGCTGGCAGGTGAAGGCCTTGGTCGAGGCTACACCCACCTCCACCCCGGCCAGGATCGGCAGCACAAGGTCGCTTTCACGGGCGATGGATGAGGTCGGCACATTGACCACGCCGACCACCTTTGCCACCTTGTCGCGGGTATGGCGCAGGGCGGCCAGCGTATCGGCCGTCTCGCCCGACTGGCTGACAAACACCGCCCAGGAGGCAGGGGACAGCGGCGGTTCACGATAGCGGAATTCCGACGCGATATCGACCGCGACCGGAAGGCCTGCGATCTGCTCGAACCAGTATTTCGCCACCTGGCAGGCATAGCTGGCAGTACCGCAGGCCACCAGCGTCAGGCGGTCCACCCCGGCAAAGTCCACCTGCGGCAGGTTCAGGGCCTGTCCGTCGGCTGTCAGGTAATGGCGCAGGGCATCGGCCAGGACCACCGGCTGTTCGGCAATCTCCTTGGCCATGAAATGCTTGTAGCCGCCCTTTTCGATCCGGGTGGCATCGATCCGGATGGCGGTCGGGGTACGGTGGGTGCTGCGTCCTTCAGCGTCAAAAATCCTGGCCCCGGC
The DNA here is from genome assembly GCA_020250445.1 of Rhodobacter sp. Taxonomy (GTDB): domain Bacteria; phylum Pseudomonadota; class Alphaproteobacteria; order Rhodobacterales; family Rhodobacteraceae; genus Aliitabrizicola. Next base: position 65,892 of record JADCEF010000020.1, on the reverse strand, counting down.
GCGGGTAAGCACCGCCCAGTCGCCCTCTTCCAAGTAGGTGATCTGATCCGTCATCGGGGCAAGGGCAATGGCATCGCTGCCCACGAACATCTCCCCCGCGCCATGCCCGATGGCCAGCGGGCTGCCTTTGCGGGCCGCGATCATCAGATCATCCTGACCGTCGAACAGAAAGCACAGGGCAAAGGCCCCGTGCAGGCGTGTCAGGGTCTGTTTTGCCGCCTCGACCGGCGACAGGCCCCGGTCCAGATGCATCCGGGCCAGAAGGGCCACGGTTTCGGTATCGGTCTCGGATTCAAAGCCGCAGCCTGCGGCGGCAAGTTCGCTGCGCAGTTCGCGGAAGTTTTCGATGATCCCGTTATGCACCACGGCCACGCCGCCCGCCTTCTGCGGATGGGCATTGGCCACCGTCGCCGCGCCATGCGTCGCCCATCGGGTGTGGCCGATGCCGGACTTGCCCGCAAGCGGCGCATGGACCAGCAGGTCTGACAGGTTCATCAGCTTGCCCACCGCGCGGCGCCGGTCCAGCCGCCCGGCATTGACCGTGGCAATCCCTGCCGAGTCATATCCGCGATATTCGAGCCGCTTCAGGGCCTCGACCAGAAGGGGGGCAACCTCGTTCCTGCCCAGGATGCCGACGATTCCGCACATGAATTCCGCCTTCCCATGCCTTGCGTCTGCCAGGCAGAACCGGGCCTGCCGCACGGCCCGGTGGCGGTTGTACCTGCGGGACAATCCGCTGCAAGGGTGGCCTGTTCACAAGACCTTACGCCGCGTTTCAGGTCAGCAGCACCCTGCGCGGCACTTTTGGCACCGTGCGGACAGGGGGCGGGGGCGCAAGGCAGGGCCTGTTTCCCGGCCCGGCAGGGCGGCGGCGGAACCTGCCGCGATGCCGCCCCGCGCATCAGGGCGCGGTCCTTCGCTGCGCCTTCAGCTGCAGGCGCCGCGCATGCAGAATCGGCTCGGTATAGCCCGAAGGCTGAACGCGGCCCTTGAACACCAGATCACAAGCCGCCTGAAACGCCAGCCCGTCGAATGCCGGTGCCATCGGCCGGTAGGCCGGATCGCCTGCGTTCTGCGCATCTACGACCGCCGCCATCTTGCGCATCACGCCCATCACCTCCTTTGCGGTGACAACGTTATGGTGCAGCCAGTTGGCGATGTGCTGGGCAGAAATCCTGCAGGTCGCGCGGTCTTCCATCAGCGCGACGTTCTGCAGGTCGGGCACCTTGGAACAGCCTACCCCCTGATCGATCCAGCGCACCACATATCCCAGAATGCCCTGGGCATTGTTCTCGACCTCGCGCAGGCGCTGCTCATCGGTCCACTTGCGATAGGCGGCCAGCGGAATGTCCAGCACCGTGTCGACATAGGCGCGTCGGCCGCCGGCCTTCAGCCGGGTCTGCACGGCGAAGACATCGATCCTGTGGTAGTGCAGCGCATGCAGGGTTGCCGCGGTCGGGCTGGGTACCCAGGCGCAGGTGGCCCCGGCCCTGGGGTGCTCGATCTTCTGTTCCAGCATGGCTGCCATCAGGTCGGGCATCGCCCACATGCCCTTGCCTATCTGCGCGCGGCCCTGCAGCCCGCATTCCAGCCCGATATCGACATTCTGGTTTTCATAGGCGGTGATCCAGGCCTTGCGCTTGATGAAATCCTTGCGGCTGAAGGGGCCTGCTTCCATCGAGGTATGAATCTCGTCGCCCGTCCGGTCCAGAAAGCCGGTGTTGATGAAGGCAACCCGGTGCCGCGCCGCCCGAAGGCATTCCTTCAGGTTCACCGAGGTGCGGCGTTCCTCGTCCATGATGCCCAGCTTGACCGTGTCCTGCGGCAGGCCCAGGAAACGCTCGACCCGCGTGAAAGTCCGGTCGGCAAAGGCCACCTCGTCCGGCCCGTGCATCTTCGGCTTTACCACATAGACGGAACCCGTCACCGAATTGCCGCCGTTGCGCGAAAGATCATGCAGGGCAATCAGCGTGGTGATTGCTGCGTCCATCAGGCCTTCGAACACCTCGTTGCCGTCCCGGTCCAGGATCGCCGGATTGGTCATCAGATGGCCCACATTGCGCACCAGCATAAGTGCGCGGCCCTTCAGCGTCACCGCACCGCCGTCCGGCGCGGTGTAACTGCGGTCTTCGTTCAGTTTCCGGCGGATCATGCGCCCGGATTTTTCAACATCGGCCTCCAGCGTGCCGGTCATTAGGCCAAGCCAGTTGCCATAGGCCAGAACCTTGTCTTCGGCATCCACACAGGCCACCGAATCCTCGCAGTCCATGATCGCGGAGATGGCGCTTTCCAGCAGCACATCCGCCAGGCCCGCCTGGTCGCGGCTGCCAATGGGATGGGTGCGGTCAAAGACCAGGTCCACATGCAGCCCGTTGTTCACCAGCACAACCGCATCGGGGGCCTTGGGGTGCCCGCGATAGCCCACGAACTTCTCCGGCGACATCAACGGCATATCGTCAACCAACAGCGCGCCGTTGTGCACATGGTAGCGGCGGGCATCGGCATGGCTGCCGCCGGCGATGGGAAAAGCCTCGTCCAGGAAGACCCGAACCCGCGCCACAACCCGCGCGCCACGGCCCCGGTCATATCCGCCCTTTGGCGGCGCGCTTCCCATGGCATCGGTGCCGTAAAGCGCATCAAACAGGCTGCCCCAGCGGGCATTGGCGGCGTTCAGGGCATAGCGCGCATTGGTGATCGGCACCACCAGCTGCGGCCCCGGAACCAGGGCGATCTCAGGGTCTGCGGGGCCGGTCCCGATCTGAAAATCCGGCCCTTCGGGCAGCAGATAGCCGATTTCCTGCAGAAACGCCTTATAGGCCTCGTGGTCGTGTGGCTGGGCGCGATGCGCGATATGCCAGGCGTCGATCTTTGCCTGCAGGTCTTCCCGCCGTGCCAGAAGCGCCCGGTTTTCGGGGCCAAGCTCGTGGAGCAGTGCCGACAGACCCGCCCAGAATGCGTCGGGTGCAATCCCGGTTCCCGGCAGCGCCCGGTCTTCGACAAAGCTGGCCAAAGTGGTGTCAACCTGCAGCCCGTGCCGTGTCTTCCGGTCCGCCATGAACGCTCTCCTGCCTCGCCGCGCCCGCCAGCCTATGCAGGCCCGACCTTGGGCGCAACCGCCGGCCGCGCATGGCGCTGATCATGCAGCGGGTCTGCACCCGGCGCGGAAGGCCACGAACGGCCTTCCCGCCGCCGTGCTGTCCGATCTTCACGCCAAAGCCTCCGGGTGCGCCGCTCCTGGCAGATCTCAGCCCAGCGCATAGCCCGCGCCCCGCACGGTGCGCAGCGGATCATCGCCGCCAAAGGCACACAGGGCTTTGCGCAGGCGGCCGATATGCACATCCACAGTGCGCGTATCCACATAGATGTCGCGGCCCCAGACCCGGTCCAGCAGTTGCTCGCGGCTCCAGACCCGGCCCGGTTTTTCCATGAAGGTTGCCAGCAGGCGGAACTCGGTCGGGCCCAGTTTCAGCACCTTGTCGCCGCGATAGACCCGATAGGTCTCTGAATCCAGGCGGATGTCGTCATAAGTCAGAACCAGCCCCACCACCGAAGGCCGGGTGCGCCGCAACTGGGTGCGCACCCGTGCGACCAGTTCCACCAGCGAATAGGGCTTGATCATGTAATCGTCCGCGCCGGTCTCCAGCCCGCGCACCCGGTCCACCTCTTCGGACCGCGCCGACAGCATGATGATCGGAACGCCCCGGGTTTCGGGGCGCATCTTCAGTCGGCGGCACACCTCGATTCCCGATACATTGGGAAGCATCCAGTCCAGCACGATGACATCCGGAGCAGCTTCTTCGACCAGCATCAGCGCCTCTTCGCCATTGCTGGCCTGCGCTACACGAAAGCCCTCTGCCTCGAAATTGTAGGACAGGACTTCGCGCTGGGCCGGTTCATCTTCGACCACCAAGATACAAGGCTGATCGGCGGGTGCCATCACTGGCTTCCGTCAAGCAGGGTCACGGAAGTGATATCGCCCTTCACGCGCGGCTCTTCCGGCATCGCGCCATTGACCAGATAGATCACCTGTTCGGCGATCCCGGTGGCATGGTCGCCCATGCGCTCAATGTTCTTGGCGATGAAATGCAGATGCATGCAGGCGGTGATGTTGCGCGGGTCTTCCATCATATGGGTCAGAAACACCCGGAACAGCGAATTGTACATCTGGTCGACGTCACGGTCACGCCGCCGCACCTCTTCGGCCAGTTCCACGTCACGGTGGATATAGGCATCCAGCGCATCTTTCAGCAGCAGCTCCACCGCCTTTGCCATGCGCTTGATGCCGCCCGCCGTATCGCCGATGGGCGACATATGGGCCAGCACCGTGGACCGCTTTGCCAGGTTCTTGGCATAATCGCCGCAGCGTTCCAGACTGGCGGCAATCTTCATCACCGTCAGCGCCGTGCGCAGATCGCCGGCTGTGGGCGACCGCAGCGCGATCAGCCGGGCGGCTTCGGTGTTGATCTGGTCTTCCAGCGCATCCACCGCCTTGTCTGCGGCGCGGACACGTTCGGCCAACTCCTCATCCCGGCTTTCCAGCGCCTGGGCCGCGTCAAGGATGGCCGCCTCTACCAGCCCGCCCATTTTCATGATCATGGCCTGGATCGCCTCCAGGTCGCGGTCGAACGCCGAGACGATGTGCTTTTCGGATTGCATCAGACTCTCCCTCAGCCGATCCGGCCGGTGATGTAGGACTCTGTCCGCGGGTCCTTCGGGTTTGTGAAGATCTGGCCGGTCTCGCCGAATTCAACAAGATAGCCCAGGTGAAAGAACGCGGTGCGCTGGCTGACGCGGGCGGCCTGCTGCATCGAATGGGTGACGATCACCACAGAAAACTGGCTGCGCAGCTCATCGATCAGCTCTTCGATCTGTGCCGTTGCAATGGGGTCCAGCGCCGAGCAGGGTTCGTCCATCAGCAGCACCTCGGGCGAGGTGGCGATGGCGCGTGCGATGCACAGTCGCTGCTGCTGGCCGCCCGACAGGCCGGTGCCCGGCGACTTTAGGCGATCCTTCGCCTCGTTCCACAGGGCTGCCCGGCGCAGCGAGGTTTCGACAACCTCGTCAAGCTCGGCCTTGTTGCGGGTCAGGCCGTGAATCTTCGGGCCATAGGCCACATTGTCGTAGATCGACTTCGGAAAGGGATTGGGCTTTTGAAAGACCATGCCGACCTTGGCGCGCAGCTGCACCGGATCAACCTTCGGATCATAGATGTCTTCGGAATCGATCTTGATCGATCCTTTGACAACACAGCCATCAATCGTGTCGTTCATCCGGTTCAGGCAGCGCAGAAAGGTGGATTTGCCACAGCCCGACGGCCCGATGAAGGCTGTGACGGTCTTGTCCAGAATATCGACATCCACATCCTTCAGCGCGTGGTTCTGGCCATAAAACACCTGAACGCCACGCGCCGTGATCTTGCTTTCCATGCTGTCCACGACTCTCTCCGCTATTCTCATATCGTTCATGGTTGGGGTACCTACCAGCGGCGTTCGAAACGGCGGCGCAGGATGATTGCGACCGCGTTCATGACAAGAAGAAAGACAAGCAGCACGATGATCGCGCCAGAGGCCCGCTCGACAAAACCGGGGTCGCCGCGCACGGTCCAGCTGAAGACCTGTACGGGCAGGGCCGAGGCAGGGTCGAAAAAGCCGTCGATCGGCATGCCGGGATAGTCGCGCACGAAGGCGACCATGCCGATCAGCAGCAGCGGCGCCGTTTCGCCCAGCGCCTGGGCCAGCCCGATGATCATGCCCGTCAGGATGCCGGGTGCGGCCAGCGGCAGCACATGGTGGAACACCGATTGCAGCCTGGACGCGCCCACGCCCAGTGCTGCATCGCGGATCGATGGCGGCACGGATTTCAGCGCGGCCCGTGCCGGAATGATGATGCGCGGCAGGGTCATCAGCGTCAGCACCAGACCGCCCACGATGGGGGCAGATTGCGGCAGACCGGCAAAGTTGATGAAGACCGCAAGTCCGAGGATGCCGAACACAATCGACGGCACCGCGGCAAGATTTGCGATATTCACTTCGATCAGGTCTGTCAGGCGATTCTTGGGGGCGAATTCTTCCAGATAGACCGAAGCCGCCACGCCGATGGGCAGCGACAGCACCAGCACCACGATCATCATGTAAAATGATCCGATGATCGCCACGCCCAGGCCCGCAGCCTCGGGGCGCTGGTCAGAGGCGTCGGGGAAGGTGATGAAGCCCCAGTTGAAGCGTTGGGCCATGATGCCTGCATCCACCAGCCGTTCCGCAAGCACCAACTGCTCTGGCTTGATGTTGCTGTCCAGCCTGGCAGTTTCCATCGTCACGCGGCCTTTGAAAAAGCCGTCGACCCGGCCGTTGGCCAGAATCTCGAAATCGATAGTCTGTCCGACAAGATCGGGGTTGGCCAGGACATGGTTGCGAAGCTGTGCGGGTGCCTCCAGCGACACGATCCCGGCTATGTCCTTTGGCGTCATGCCATCGGTGGATATGCCCTTTTCCTTGATCGCTTTCGTCAGTGCCGCCTGGATCACCGCCGCATAGCCCACGGTCGTCACCTTTGCCATGACGGCTGGGTCCCGCGTGCCGGACTTGTCCAGCTTATCCTCTGGCAGTTCGATCGGCATTGTCAGGAAGGTCTGGCGGAACGCGGGGCTCCCGACACTGATGATCGAGAACAGCAGCCAGACCAGCGCCAGCATCGACAGCGTGATGGCCACGGCACCATAGGCCTTGAACCGCGCTTCGGCGGCGTTCCGGCGTCTTGTCAGCGCATCCTGCGTCAGCAGCGATCCGCGACGCGATTTCGACACCGGCAAGGCGGCAGGGCCACCGGAAATGTCGGTCATTCGTATTGCTCCCGGTATTTGCGGACAATGGCAAGCGCGACGACGTTCAGCCCAAGGGTGATGATGAACAGGGTCAGACCAAGCGCAAAGGCGACAAGCGTTTCAGGCGACCCGAATTCGGTATCGCCGGTCAGCTGGCTGACGATCTTCACCGTGACGGTTGTCATGGCTTCAAAGGGGTTCATGCTCAGACGCGCGGCGGCACCCGCCCCCATCACCACGATCATGGTTTCACCGATGGCCCGGCTGGCGGCCAGCAGGATGGCCCCGACCACGCCCGGCAGGGCGGCGGGCAACACGACTTTGCGGATCGTCTCCGACGGGGTGGCCCCAAGGCCAAGCGATCCGTCGCGCATGCTTTGCGGCACCGCGTTGATGATGTCGTCCGACAGAGAAGAGACAAAGGGAATGACCATGATCCCCATCACGATGCCTGCCGTCATCACCGAGGAAGAACTGTTGCCCAGCCCCATCGGCTGGGCGAACCAGTCGCGCAGCAGCGGCCCCACCGTGATCAGCGCGAACAGGCCGTAGACGATGGTCGGGATGCCGGCCAGAATCTCGATCAGCGGTTTCACAAAGGTGCGGAACCGGCGCGAGGCATATTCCGACAGGTAGATCGCAGACAGAAGCCCGATCGGCACGGCGACCAGCAGCGCAATGACCGACACATACAGGGTGCCCCACAGCAGCGGCAGTATGCCAAGGCTGGACCCGCCGCCGAACTTCGGGCTCCATGTGGTGCTCAGGAAGAAATCCCTTGCCGGGTACAGTTCGAAGAAATGCCAGGTTTCAAAGACCAGCGAAAAGACGATGCCGAAGGTGGTCAGAACGGCGACAAGGGACGCCCCGATCAGCATCGCGATCACGAAACTTTCCGACACATTGCGCGCCCGGAAGGCCACGGAAATGCGTGACCAGGCAAAGGCAAAGCCGACGGCTGCGGCGGCCAGCACGGCAACGGCCATGCCGATGCCCAGGCTGCCTTTCAGCGCCCGATATTCACGTGCGGCCTCAAAGGTATACTGCGAGACATCCGCACCCAGGGCCACGCCGACACCGGCCAGCTTGCCACGCAGATCCGTGGCACCGGCCTGCAATGTGTCGAGGTCGGCCTGCCGCAACGCGCCCTGCGCGATGGCCAGGTCCAAGCCCGAGGCAACGCGCCGCACATCTGCCATGGCCAGTTCGCGCGCGGCTGCATCATCAGCTTCAATGTTCGGGATCAGGGCTGTAACCCTGTTCTCGATATAGACCGGCTGCGCCAACAGCCAGAAAATCATCAGGATGAACGCCGGAACGGCGGTAAACAGAAAAACCGATTGTCCGTGGTAGGACGGCAGCGAATGCAGCTTGCGGGCATCCCCGCCGGCCACTGATACCGCCCGCCTGCGTCCCAGGATGTATCCTGCAATCGCCAAGGCAAGAACTGTCAGCGAAAGAAGTCCGGCGCTCATGGCATATCCGTTTCAGGAAAGGGTCGCGCAGCAAAGGTTCGGGTGGCACCGGGGTGCCACCCGAGGGTCATGTCACTCAAGCGGACCCATCACGGTCCCGGCCGCAACTGCAGCCTGGGTTGCCGCCAGTTCCGGATCGGGGACCAGGCCGTAAGCGGCCAGCGGGCCATCCGGGCCTGCCATGTCGTCGGACACGAAGAAGTCGATGTATTCCTGCAGCCCGGGGATCACGCCGAGGTGGGCTTTCTTGACGTAGAAATACAGCGGGCGCGACACGGGATAGTCCCCGGCGGCAACCGTTTCAACCGTCGGAACAACGCCGTTGATCGTGGCAACCTGAAGCTTGTCGGTGTTGTTCTGATAGAACGACAGACCGAACACGCCGATGGCGTCCTTGTTCGCAGCGATGCGCGACAGGGTTTCGGTGTAGTCACCGTCAATGTCCACAGCCACGCCGTCGGTGCGCAGTGTCATGCAGGCCTTGGCGGCATCAGATTTCTTGGCGGCTTCGTCCGCACCGGCAGAGGCGGCAAAGAAAAGATCGTAAGCTCCGGCTTCCTTGCAGCCCGCCTCGATCACCTTGGTGTCGAACACCTCGCGCGTGCCGTGCTTGGTGCCGGGAATGAAGGCCAGGATCGGCTTGTCGGCCAGGGCGGGGTTCACTTCGACCCAGGTCTTGTTCGTGTTGGCCACAAGGGCACCGTCCCGCACGACCTGCGCGCCAAGCGCATTGAACCAGTCAAGCGGGGTAAAAGCATAGGATGGGCCTGCGATGTCGGACGCAAAGACGATGCCGTCATAGCCGAAGCGCACTTCCATGATCTCGGTCACACCGTTCGAGGCGCACAGATCAAGATCCTTCTGGGTGATGCGGCTGGAAGAGTTGGCGATGTCGATGGTGTTTTCGCCCACACCTTCGCACAGTTTCTTGCGCCCGGCACCCGATCCGCCGGATTCGACAACCGGCGTCTTGAAGTCGAAATTCTCACCGAAGGCTTCGGCCACGATCGTGGCATAGGGCAGCACGGTCGAAGACCCTGCAGTCTGAATATTGTCGCGCGCATACCCGGCCGTGGCGGCCACGGCGGCCATCGCAATGATCGATGCGCCGAATTTTACGGATTTCATGGGGGATCTCCTGTGAATGCATTCGCTGGCCACCGGGCCTGCGCCTTTCCCCTAGGCCAGTCCGGCGACAGGTATGCGACGTTTTTGTAACAGAAATGTGACGGCGCGCCAAAGCGCGGCCCTGCACAGACAGGGTGCAGTGCTGCGGGGATGACAGCGGCGCCTGTCTGCCCCATCTCTTGCGCGACGCCGCACCGGATGCGGCCTGTTGGAGGGCAGCATGACAAGACCCGCAATTCCCGGCATTCACCATGTGACGGGCATCTCCGGCCCGGCGCAGGCCAATGTCGATTTCTATACCCGGACGCTTCGCCAGCGGCTGGTGAAAAAGACGGTCAACTTCGATGCGCCCGATACCTATCACCTCTATTACGGCGACGATGTCGGCTCGCCCGGCACGATCCTGACCTTCTTTCCCTTTGCCGATGCCGCCCCTGGCCGCGCCGGTCCGGGCATGGCCAGTGCCGTTGCCTATGCCGTGCCGAAGGGCGGTTTTCAGGCCTGGATGGACCGGCTTGCGCAGCACGCCGAAGATTACGAAGGCCCGTCCGAACGGTTCGGCCAGCGTCTGATCACGCTTTGGGATGCCGATGGTGCCCCGGTGGAACTGGTGGAAACAGACCGCGCAGGCGCTGCGCCGCTGGACGGCTTTCATTCGGTGACCCTGTGGGAACGCGATCCCGGCCCGACGGTGCGGCTTCTGACCGAAGTTTTCGGCTATTGCGAGCAGGGCCAGGAAATGGGGCGCGGCATCGAACGGCTGCGTCTTGTCGCACCGGGGTCCGAGCGCGGCAACATCATCGACGTGATTCGCACCGATACCCCTGCAAAGGCGCGCCCCGGTGCGGGCACGATCCATCACATCGCCTTCCGCGCCCGCAGCGACATAGAACAGCGGGACTGGCAAGAGCTTCTGGCGGCCCATGGGCATCCGACCACCCCGGTGATCGACCGCCAGTATTTCAACGCGATCTACTTCCGCGAACCGGGCGGCGTGTTGTTTGAAATCGCCACCGATCCGCCGGGATTTGCCGTGGATGAACCGGTTGCGACCCTGGGCCAGGCGCTGAAGCTTCCGCCGAAATACGAAGCGATGCGCGATCGCATCACGCAGATCCTGCCGCCCCTGAAGGTGGCCTGATGCAGCGCGCCGGCCCCCCGGCAGGCCGCGCCCGTGCGGGCATTGTGCTGGTCCACGGGCGCGGTGGTTCTGCGGCAGATAGTCTGGGCCTGCTGGCCCAAGCTGCCCTGCCCGATGTCGCCGCCATCGCCCCCGAGGCACCGGGCCGAAGCTGGTGGCCAACCAGTTTCCTGGCACCTATGGCCCGGATGCAGCCTTATGTCGATGCGGGTCTTGCGGCCCTGCGCGATGCCGTGGCCCGGCTGGAAGAGGAAGGTCTGCCGCGCGACCGCATCTGGCTGGCCGGGTTCAGCCAGGGGGCCTGCCTTGCACTGGAATCCTTTGCCCGCGACGGGGCCGGGCTTGCCGGGGTTTTCGGGATGTCCGGCGGGCTGGTCGGGCTGGGCGATGCCCCCGGCGGCCCGCAGCCGGCCCTCTATGGCCATGCGCCGAAACGGCTCGACTATCCCGGCCGGCGCGACGGGGCGCAGGTCTGGATCAGCGTGCATCAGTTCGATCCCCATATCCCGCTGCAACGCGTGCAGGACAGCGCCGCAGCACTGACGGCCATGGGGGCCACAGTGGAAACCCGCATCTATCCGGGCGAGGGACATGGCGTTCTGACGGATGATCTGGCGGCGCTGCGCGCGCGGATCAACAGATAAGGCGCTGCGCGCGCAGCGGCCTGCCGCCGCGCCAGACCTGCCGAAGCTGCCAGTCATCATCAAGGTGAATGAAATCTGCCGCCGCCCCCGGCACCAGCCGCCCTGCCTGCGCCCCGATCAGCTGCGCAGGCACCGACGTAGCCATCGCAAGCGCCCGTTCGGTGCTGATTCCCACCGTTTTCACCATCATCCGCAGCGCCTGTGGCAGGCTCAGGTCGGCCCCGGCCAGGGTGCCATCTTCCAGCGTCAATCGACCCTGATTACGCAGAATGCGCCGCCCGCCCAGGCGGAATTCGGTCTGATCCGTTCCTGCCACGCACATCGCATCAGACACCAGGAACAGCCCGTCCGGCCGCGCGGCCAGGGCAATGCGCAGCACCTCTGGCGCCACATGGATGCCGTCCGCGATCAGCCCGGCGGCAATCGTTCCGCTCAGGACCGCGCCCACCAGCCCCGGTTCGCGGTTGCCCAGCTGGCTCATCGCGTTGAACAGATGGGTGACGCAGCGCGCGCCTGCGGCAATCGCGGCATTGGCCTCGTGCAGGGTGCAATCGGCATGGCCCAGGCTGACGACGATCCCCGCCGCGCACAGCCGCCGGATCTGTTCCGGCGTGACCGCGCAGGGCGCAACTGTCACCATCAGCGCAGGCAGGGTCTGCGCCGCGTCGCACATCAGTGCCAGATCGGCCTCTGTCATCGGCCGGATCAGGCCCGCGTCATGGGCACCCTTGCGGCGCGGGTCCAGATGCGGCCCCTCGAGGTGCAGGCCCAAAAACCCCGGCACGCCCTGCCGTCCGGCTGCTATCCCCGCAGCGATGACCCGTTCCGTCGCCTCCGGCGTGTCGGTGATCAGCGTCGGCAACAGGCCGGTCGCGCCAAGCCCGGCATGGGTGGCGCAGATATGGGCAAGGGCATCCACATCGGTGGTGCCGTCTACCGCCACCCCGCCGCCGCCGTTCACCTGCAGGTCGATCAGCCCCGGCGCAAGGATGCCCCCCTCCAGCGTCACCCCGGGCCCGTCGGCTGCGCCCAGCGCCACGACCTGCCCGTTCTCCACGACAAGGGCCGCACCGTGGTGCAGCCGTGTTCCGTCGAAAATCGCGGCCCCCGTGAAGGATTGGCGCATCACATCGTCTCCGTCACCTTGCGCAGGTGCGGCGGCGTGTCAGGATCGAACCCGCGCCTGCGCGCCAGACCTTCGATAAAGGCATAGAAGCTGACTGCAAGCACCAGCGGGGCCACCAGCGGATGCAGGCCGGGCACAGAAGGCAGGGTGACCGCCCCTTTGGCCGCCCCGCCGGTGACATAGACATCGGCACCCTGCGCGGCCAGCCGTTCCGCCGTTGCCACCACATGGGGCAGGGCGGCATCCCCGACCCCCATGGCGAAAACCGGAAAGCGGGCCTGCACAAGGGCGCTGGGGCCGTGCAGCACTTCGGCCGCAGAATAGGCTTCGGCATGCAGACCGCAGGTTTCCTTGAATTTCAGCGCCGCCTCGCTGGCGATGGCAAAACCCGGCCCCCGCCCCAGCACATAAAGCGACTGCGCCCGCGACAGCCGCCCCGACAGTGGCGACCAGTCCAGCGTCAGCGCCCTGGCAAAAGCCTCTGGCAGCCCGGCGACGGCGGCCGTCAGCGCCGCGTCCTGCTGCCATTCGGCCAGTAGCGCAAGGGCGGCCAGCACACTGGTCACAAAGGTCTTCGTCGCGGCGACACTTTTCTCCTCTCCGGCCTGCAGGGCAAGGCAGTGGGCCGAGGCCTGGGCCATCGGCGCATCGGCAAAGTTGGTGATCGCAATGGTCAGCGCCCCGCCCTTCCCGGCTGCGCGCATCATTTCCACAATGTCGGGGCTGCGGCCCGATTGCGAAATCCCGATGCAGGCCGCCCGGTCCAGCCGCAGCGGCCGCCCGTAAATCGAGGCGACCGAAGGCCCGACCGAGGCCACGGGAACCCCCGCCAGCAGTTCCGAGGCATATTTCAGATAGGTCGCGGCGTGGTCGGACGATCCCCGCGCAACCGTCACCAACAAGGCTGGATTCAGCGCGCGAAGGGCATCGGCGGCCCCGGTTACGGCCCCGGCAGACCGGTCCAGGAACCGCGCTGCGGCCTGGGGTATTTCTGCAACCTCATCGGCCATGAAACTGGGGGTCATCATGCTGTCCTTTCCCTGTCTGGCGCAAGCTTCAGCTCAACCGCAAAATCATAAGCGTCGCCGCGATACAGTGACCGGGTGAATTCCACCACCCGCCCCGAGGGCAGGTAGCTGACCCGTTCAATCCGCAGCCCTGCCGCGCCTTCGCAGACACCCAGAAGGTCTGCATCGCGCGCCCCAAGGTTGGCCGCCGAAATGCGCTGCACGGCCCGTGTCGGACGAAAGCCGCGCGTTTCCAGCACGGCATAAAGCGATCCGTCCACCGCTTCCGGGTCCGGCAAAATCAGGGAAGACAGGGCCGCGCGTTCGATCGCCAGCGGCACGCCATCGCTGCGCCGGACACGGTCGAGGCGCGCCACCCGGTCCCCCGCACCCAGTCCCAGCGCCATCACCTCTTCCGGGGCGGGCACATGCAGCGCCCGGCCAAGCCAGACCGATTCGACCGACCGGCCACGCCGCTTCATGTCTTCGGTAAAGGACGTCAGCAGCGACAGTGCCTGTTCCAGCCGCTCGACCTTCTCGGTCTTCGGGGCCACAAAGGTGCCCGATCCGCGCCGTTGCAGCAGTTGCCCCGAACCGACAAGCGCCTGAACGGCCTTGCGCACCGTCACGCGCGACAGACCCGTCATCACCGCCATATCGCGTTCCGGCGGCAGGCTGTCGCCCGGTGCCAGCCGTCCGGCACCGATGGCTGCGGAAATCCGGCGCTGCAGTTGCAGGTACAAGGGCCCCGCACCCGCCACATCAAAGCCGTCGGGGGAAAAGAGCCGGTCCATCATCCGGCCTGCCGTGCCAGCCACAGGGCCCCGTCCAGCGCCGTGCCCGATGCCTGACGCACTGTCCAGAGACCTTGCAGACGTGCCGCAAACACCGGCCCAAGCCCGCCCAGGAACACCACGGGCAGATCCGAATCGCCCCGCAGCCGGGTCACACAGGCCCTGACATGCGCGTCGGCTGCGGCCATTACGGCCTGTGCCGCCGGATCGTCCGCGTCCACGACCCCTGGGGCCAGTGCCGCCAGATCACCGGGGCGCGCGGACTGCGCAAAGGCGATGACGCCATCCGCCCCGCCGTAATCGGCCAGCAGACCGGACAGAAGGGGTGTCATCGCCCCCATCCCGTCGGCTGCCCGCAGGCTCCGTGACAGGATGCTGCGCCCGATCCAGGCACCCGATGCCTCGTCGCCCAGGACCAGGCCCCATCCCCCGATCTGCACGACACTGCCCGCGCGCTGCGATGCAAAGACCGACCCGGTGCCGATTGCTGCGACCACGCCATCCCTGTCGTGCAGCGCCCCCTTCACCGCGATCAGCGCATCGCTTTCCACCCGCAACCGGGCAAAGGGCAGGCCCGCCGAAAACCGCGCCACACTTTGCGCCACGTTCGCCCCCGCCAGCCCCATGACCGAGCAAAGCTGGCCCAGCGTGGCACCGTCCGGCAGCGCCTTTGTCGCTGCGGCCAGGACATTGGCCCGCGCCCCGTCCGGGTCCGAGGCGATGTTCGATGGCCCGGCCCGGCCTTCGCCAAGGATCCGGCCCGCGTCATCGCAGACCGCCGCGCGGCAGCCCGTTCCCCCCCCATCGATCCCAAGAAACAACGCCATGGCACCTCACCCCGTCGAAGATACCAAAACAATACCAGATGGGAAGAGGATTCTCGCATCGACGTTCTTTGTCGCCGCTTTAGCAAGGATTCACAAACCCCCTTTACAATTGGTATTAGTTTGGCATTGTTTCACAAGCACAGGGAATCGCATGGCACTCCGTCGTACCGAAGACCGCCATCCATCTGCCGCAGGTCTGCAGGACGTGCCGTTGCACGATGTTCTGGGGCGGCTTCATGCGGCCCAGATTTCCGCTGCAGGTGCCGTCGTGCCTGCGTTTGCCGCCCTTGAACTGGCCGCCCGCGCCGCAGCCGGTGCCCTGCGCGCCGGGCACCGGCTGGTTTATGTCGGCGCGGGCAGCTCCGGCCTGATGGCGCTGGCCGATTGTCTGGAACTGCTCGGTACCTTCGGCATTCCGCCGCAGCGCACCCCGATGCTGTTTGCAGGCGGGGCCGGTGCCCTTCTGACCATGACCGGTGCCGTCGAAGATGATCCTGCCCTGGCCGCCGCCGATCTGGCGGGTCTGGACCCGCAGCCGGGTGACGTGCTGCTGTGCCTGTCCGCTTCGGGGTCCACCCCCTACACGCTGGCCGTTGCGGCAGGTGCAAAGGCCCGCGGGGCCGTCATCGTCGGGCTGGCCAATGCCGAAGGCTCGGCGCTGCTGTCGCTGGCGGATATTCCCGTCCTGCTTGACACCGGGCCCGAAGTTGTTGCCGGGTCAACGCGCATGGGGGCTGGCACGGCGCAGAAGATTGCGCTCAACATGCTGTCTGTGCTGGTCGGGCTGCAACTTGGCCATGTGCATGAGGGTTACATGGTCAACGTGATCGCCGACAACGCCAAGCTGGTTGACCGGGCCGCCCGGATCGTGGCGGCGCTGTCGGGGGCCACCCAGGCCCGGGCCGCGGCGGCCCTGACCCTTGCCGGGGGTGCGGTAAAGCCCGCCACGCTGATCGCCGCCGGGGCCACGCCCGATGCGGCGCGGACCGCCCTTGAAACCCACCACGGCCATCTGGGCCCCGCCCTGGCCGCATTGAAGACCAAATGATCAAACCACCGGGCAAAGCCCGCCAACAGGGAGACGACCATGACCACCAGAACGCTTCGCATCGCCCTTCTGACCAGCACGCTTCTTGCCGGGGCCGCGCAGGCCCAGGACGTGACGCTGACCATCGAAAGCTGGCGCAACGATGACCTGACCATCTGGCAGGACACCATCATCCCCGCTTTCGAGGCGCAGAATCCCGGTATCAAGGTGGTTTTTGCCCCTTCGGCCCCGGCGGAATACAATGCCGTGCTGAACTCCAAACTTGATGCAGGCTCGGCCGGCGATCTGATCACCTGCCGGCCCTTCGACGCCTCGCTGGAGCTTTACAACAAGGGCAAGCTGGCCGATCTGACCTCGCTGGCGGCGATGGCCAACTTCTCGCCGGTTGCGAAATCCGCCTGGCAGACCGATGACGGTGCCGCCACTTTCTGCGTGCCGATGGCCTCGGTGATCCACGGCTTCATCTACAACGCCGATGCCTTCGCCCAGCTCGGCATCGAGGTGCCCAAGACCGAAGCAGAGTTCTTTGCAGCGCTCGACAAGATCAAGGCTGACGGCACCTATATCCCGATGGCGATGGGCACCAATGACCAGTGGGAAGCGGCCACGATGGGCTACAACAACATCGGGCCGAACTACTGGAAGGGCGAAGAGGGCCGTCTGGCGCTGATCAAGGGCGAACAGAAGCTGACCGATCCGCAATGGGTCGCCCCCTTCACGCAACTGGCCAAGTGGAAGGACTATCTTGGCGACGGGTTCGAGGCGCAGACCTATCCCGACAGCCAGAACCTGTTCACCCTGGGCCGCGCCGCGATCTATCCCGCCGGATCGTGGGAAATCTCGGGCTTCAACGCCCAGGCGCAGTTCAAGATGGGGGCCTTCCCGCCGCCGGTCGCCGCCGCTGGCGACACCTGCTATATCTCGGACCACACCGACATCGCGCTGGGCCTGAACGCGGCCAGCCCGAATGCCGATCAGGCCAAGGTGTTCCTCGAATGGGTCGGCTCGCCGGAATTCGCGACGCTTTATGCTAACGCCCTGCCGGGTTTCTTCTCGCTCAATTCGACGCCGGTCGAAATGGCCGATCCGCTGGCGCAGGAATTCGTCAGCTGGCGTGACAAGTGCCAGTCCACCATCCGGTCAACCTATCAGATCCTGTCGCGCGGCACCCCGAACCTTGAAAACGAAACCTGGAACGCCAGCGCCAACGTGATCAAGGGCACTGAAACGCCGGAAGCGGCGGCGGAACGCCTGCAGGCGGGTCTCGCCAGCTGGTTCGCGCCGCAGCAGTAAGCGGCACGACCTGAAAGCGGGGGGCTTTCCGCCCCCCGCACCCCCCGAGGGTATTTTCCCCGAAAAGAAGAAAAGTCCCGAAGGTCAGGGAAGGAGCAGGTTCAGTGTCTGGCAGACGGCAGATCCGCTGGCACATCGCCGTGTTTCTGGCCCCGGCGGTGCTGGTCTATACCGCCATCATGATCGTGCCGCTGTTTGGCACGCTGAACCTGTCTTTGTTCAACCAGACGCCCGAGCGGACGACGGAATTCGTCGGGCTGTCCAATTTCCGAACCCTGTTCGGCGATCCGCGCTGGTCCGGCGCGTTCTGGAACGCGCTGGGCAACAACGCCTGGTTTTTCGTGGTGCACATGCTGGTGCAGAACCCCATCGGCATCCTGCTGGCCGCGCTTTTGTCTTCGCCCCGGCTGCGCATGGCGGCCTTCTACCGCACGGCGATCTTCATTCCCACGATCCTGTCTTTCGTGATCGTCGGCTTTGTCTGGAAGCTGATCCTGTCGCCGATCTGGGGGATAGCACCCGGGATGCTGGATGTCGTGGGCCTCAAATCGCTGTTCGCGCCCTGGCTGGGAAAAGAAGACTATGCCCTGACCGCGCTTGCCCTGGTCTCGGTCTGGCAGTTTGTCGGCATCCCGATGATGCTGATCTATGCCGCCCTTCTGAGCATTCCCGACGAGGTGCTGGAAGCCGCCGAGATGGACGGGATCACCGGCATGAGCCAGTTCTGGAAGATCAAGCTGCCGCTGATCCTGCCCTCTATCGGCATCATCTCGATCCTGACCTTTGTCGGCAACTTCAATGCCTTTGACCTGATCTATGTGGCCCAGGGTGCGCTGGCGGGGCCGGATTTTTCCACCGATATCCTGGGCACCTTTCTGTACCGCACCTTCTTTGGCTTTCAGCTGCAACTGGGCGATCCGCATATGGGGGCCACGATTGCAACGGCGATGTTCGGCATCATCCTGATCGGGGTATGCATCTATCTGTTCGGCATCCAGACGCGGCTGCGCCGCTATCAGTTCTGAGGGGTCCATGGCACAGGCCCGCATCTCCGCCGGTCGATCCATCGCCGCCCATGCGGTGCTGATCACCTATACGCTGATCGCGCTGTTCCCGGTTTTCGTCATCCTCATCAACAGCTTCAAGTCGCGCAAGGCGATCTTTGCCGAACCCCTGGCCCTGCCCACGCGGGAAACCTTCGATCTGATCGGCTATACGACCGTGCTGAAGCAGGGCGATTTCTTCGGCTACTTCCAGAATTCGATGATCGTCACCGTCGCCTCTCTGTTCTTCGTGCTGCTTTTCGGGGCGATGGCGGCCTTTGCCCTGTCGGAATACCGGTTCAGGGGCAACCTTTTGACCGGGCTTTATCTGGCGCTGGGCATCATGATTCCGATCCGCCTGGGCACGGTGGCGATCCTGGAACTGATGGTGGCCAGCGGTCTGGTCAACACGCTGATGGCGCTGATCCTTGTCTATACCGCGCAGGGGCTGCCGCTGGCGGTGTTCATCCTGTCGGAATTCATGAAACAGGTCTCCGACGATCTGAAAAACGCGGGCCGCGTCGACGGGTTGAGCGAATACACCATCTTCTTTCGCCTGGTGCTGCCGCTGGTGCGCCCCGCCATGGCGACGGTGGCGGTGTTCACCATGATCCCGATCTGGAACGACCTGTGGTTTCCGCTGATCCTGGCCCCGGCGGAATCGGTCAAGACGATCACGCTGGGCAGCCAGGTCTTCATCGGGCAATTCGTGACCAACTGGAACGCGGTCCTTGCCGCACTGTCGCTGGCGATTCTGCCGGTGCTGGTGCTGTATCTGATCTTCTCGCGCCAGTTGATCCGGGGCATCACCGCAGGAGCTGTCAAATGATCCGTGTTCTGGTTGCAGGCCTGGGCAACATGGGGCGCAGCCATGCGCTGGCCTATCATCACGACCCCGCGTTCCAGATCGTGGGGCTTGTGAACCGGTCTGCCGTATATCTGCCACCAGAATTGCAGGGCTATCCGCTGACAGCGGATTTCCCCGAGGCGCTGCACAGGCTGAAGCCCGATCTGGCCTGCATTGCCACCTATTCCGACAGCCACGCGGACTATGCCGTGGCGGCGATGCAGGCGGGGGCGCATGTCTTTGTGGAAAAGCCGCTGGCAACCACGGTGGCCGATGCGCGCCGCGTGGTGGATGTGGCGACAAGGCTGGGCCGCAAGGTGGTGGTGGGCTACATCCTGCGCCACCACCCCTCATGGCAGCGCCTGATCGAAGAGGCGCGCGCACTGGGCGGGCCTTATGTGTTCCGGCTGAACCTGAACCAGCAAAGCAGCGGCCCGACATGGGAGGTTCACAAGGCGCTGATGCAGACCACACCGCCCATTGTCGATTGCGGGGTGCATTATGTCGATGTGATGTGCCAGATCACCGATGCCCCGCCGGTCGAGGTGCGCGGCATGGGCCTGCGCCTGTCCAGTGAAATCGCCCCCGGAATGTATAACTACGGCCATTTCCAGGTGATCTTCGCCGATGGCAGCCTGGGCTGGTACGAGGCCGGCTGGGGCCCGATGATGAGCGATACGGCGTTTTTCGTGAAGGATGTGGTCAGCCCGAACGGGGCCGTGTCCATCCGGATGCCGGACTCGGCGCGGTCGGATGATATTGACACGCATACCAGAACCTCGCTGCTGCGGGTGCATAAGGTGGCCACCGGCGATACCGACATCAGCATGGCGGACGAGCCCGGCCACCAGGCGCTGTGCGACCGTGAAGCGGCCTATGTCGCCCGTGCAATCACCGGAAATCTGGACCTGACGCGCCATATGACGGACGCCGTCCAGTCGCTGGCGATCTGCCTTGCGGCGGATGAAAGCGTGCGGTCCGGCCATCCCGTGAAACTGCAGGAGTCGCCATGGGTGCGCTGACGCTGACAGGTGTGACCAAATCCTTCGGGACCGTCAATGTCATCAAGGGGGTCGACCTGACGGTGCAGGAAGGCGAGTTTTGCGTCTTCGTCGGCCCGTCGGGCTGCGGCAAATCCACCCTGCTGCGAATCATTGCCGGGCTGGAAGATGCCACGGCGGGCGAGGTGGCCATCAACGGGCGGCGCGTGAACGAGGTTGCCCCGGCCAGGCGGGAAATCGCCATGGTCTTTCAAAGCTATGCGCTTTACCCGCACCTGACCGTGCGCGACAACATGGGGCTGGCGCTGAAGCAGGCGGGGGTTGCCCGGGCCGACATCACCGCCTCGGTGGACCGGGCGGCGGATATGCTGGCGCTGGGCCCGCTGCTGGACCGCCGCCCGGCAGAGCTTTCGGGCGGCCAGAGGCAGCGCGTGGCGATAGGCCGGGCCATCGTGCGCAGGCCAAGGCTGTTTCTGTTCGACGAACCCCTGTCGAACCTGGACGCGGCCCTGCGGGTGGCGACCCGGATCGAGATTGCGCGCCTTCACCGGCAGCTTGGCGCGACCATGATCTACGTGACCCATGACCAGATCGAGGCGATGACGCTGGCCGACCGCATCGTGGTGTTGCGCGCCGGCAAGGTGGAACAGGTCGGCGCGCCGATGGAACTGTACAACAATCCCGTCAATACCTTCGTTGCGGGCTTCATCGGCAGCCCGCAGATGAACTTTCTGAAAGCGGGTGCGCTGGGCATGCGGTCTGACACCATGGGAGTGCGCCCCGAACACATCGCCCTGTCCCGCGATTCGGGCCAGATCGCAGGCACGGTGTCGCATGTGGAAAAGCTGGGCGGCGAGACATTGGTCTATGTCAACACGCCCACCCAGGGCTTGCTGACCGTCCGTCTGTTTGGCGAGCATGACTATGCCGTGGACGAAACCGCTTACCTGACCCCCGATCCGGCGCGGGCCTTTCATTTCGATGCCGACGGGCTGCGGCTGCGTCAGGGCGGGTGACGGCGGGGTGAACCACCGGAGAGTTTTCCGTCGGGTCGGTATGTGATGTTCGTTGACGGCGCGGATCTGCAGGCCAGCCGCCATGAGGGAACCGCTTTTGCCGGGCATCCGCGCGCGGTGCGTCCGGGGGGCCTTCCCCCGTGACAGGCGCGGCCCGGTTTCCCGGTCCCCGCGCCAGCGGCGTGCCCCTTGCCAGCGCGCCTGGCAGATTCGGGCAAAGACGCGGTGGTGCTTCCGCCGGAAGGTCTGCGAACCGGGCCGGGCAGTCCGCCCCGCGCTATCTCAGCAAAATCCAGAATCCGGGGGCTGTCATGAAAGAAACTGCACCCGCCCCTCCTTTCTTGATGGATTTGAGCCGCGTCAAATCCATCCGCGCCCGCCACCCGGCCCCGCGCTTGCGCGCGGTGCGTTCGGGCCTGACGATCTGCCACTGGCAGATCGTCCGGGCGGCCCTCACCCCCCGGCAGGCGCGTTCGCGCCCGCCCAGTCAGGCGCGGACGGATTTCCCACCCCCTGCGCCAGCGGAGTGCCCCTTGCCAACGCGCCTGGCACACTCTGGCACCGGCCCGTCGGACCGTCCACCGGAAGGTCCGACGATCGGGCCGGGGAAGCCCAACCCGCGCCGCCGCGGCAGAATCCAATGCCGCGAGTTCCTCCCAAAAGGAACAGCACCTGCCCAACCTCTTCCTGGCGGATTTGACCCGCGTCAAATCCGTCCGCGCCTGCCTGCCCGTGGCAGGCGCGTTCGCGCCCGCCCAGTCAGGCGCGGACGGATTCCCCAACCCCTGCGCTAACGGATAGCCCCTTGCCAACGCGCTTGCGCTCTCTGGCAACGGCCCGGCGGACCTTCCAGTGGAAGGTCCGCTGATCGGGCCGTCCGCATAGCAGACATCAATGAAGAACTTTGCGAACGATCGCTCCCCCCCCACCCCTCCACCTCCCGTCGCCGCATCTCTTCCCGCAGCCGGGCAATCTGCTTGGCCTGAACCTCCGCCCCGGTCGCAGGCGGGTCGCCGTCCGGCAGCCAGCCGGTGTCACCCCACAGCGCGTGGTCGCCGTCATGCACACTGCGCCCGCGCCTGAAACAATCCACCCTATCCGCCCCCGGATCACCCCCCGCCCGTGCATGAAGGCGCGCTGCCCCTTGTTCCTCTGCGCCCCAAGGCCCGCCCCGGCCCGCCCATTCCCGATGAATTCCCTTCGCCCAGTGCCTGCGCATCGGGACAGCTTTCCGACTCATGTCCTTGACTTCCGCCCCCCCTTCCCCCATGTCCCCCCTATCCAAGGTCCGCTGCCGCGTGAGCAGCCGCCCCATGCGGGGGCCAGGACAGGACGAATTCGCAAGGTTCCCACCTTCACGCAGGGGTGCCACGGCCAACGCTTTTGGCCGGCCCTTCTGCCGCCGCATCCTGCGGCCCAACCCCATTGCGGCGGCCAGGTGCCGCCCGCCAGAAAGATATCATGACCCAATTCGCAGACCTCGGGCTTTCGCCGAAAATCCTGAAAGCGCTTGAGAAAACCACCATCACCACGCCGACACCCATCCAGGTGCAGGCCATTCCGCAGATCATGGCGGGGCGCGACCTGATGGGGCTGGCCCAGACCGGCACCGGCAAGACGGCGGCCTTCGGCCTGCCGCTGCTGCACCGCCTTTTGGACATCGGCCATCCGCCCGGGCCGCGCAACGTCCGCGCGCTGATCCTGGCCCCCACGCGCGAACTGGTCAGCCAGATCGCGGAAAACCTTGAGATTTTCACCAAAGGCACCCCGGTCAAGGTCGCCACGGTCGTGGGCGGTGCCTCGATCAACCGGCAGACCGAACGCCTGGCGCGCGGTGCCGATATTCTGGTGGCCACCCCCGGGCGCCTGATCGATCTGCTGGAACGCCGCGCCGTGACGCTGGAACACACCGGCTATCTGGTGCTGGACGAGGCCGACCACATGCTTGACATGGGGTTCATCCATTCGCTGCGCCAGATCGCCAGGCACCTGCCGCTGAAGCGTCAGACCCTGCTGTTTTCGGCCACCATGCCGAAGCTGATCGAGGATCTTGCCGGCACCTACCTGCGCGATCCGGTCAAGGTGCAGGTCGCCCCGCCGGGCAAGCCGGTGGAAAAGATCGTGCAAGGCGTTCACTTCACGCCGCAGGGTGACAAGGCGCGGCTGCTGGCGGAATACCTCAAGAAGCACCCCGGCGAAATGGCGCTGGTCTTCGGTCGCACCAAGCACGGGTCGGAAAAGCTGATGAAGCTGTTGTGCAGCTGGGGTTTCAGGGCCGGGTCGATCCACGGCAACAAAAGCCAGGGCCAGCGCGAACGCACGCTGAAAGACTTCCGCGACGGCACGCTCGATGTGCTGGTGGCCACCGATGTGGCGGCGCGCGGCATCGACATTGCGGGCGTGCGCCACGTCTACAATCATGACATGCCCAATGTGCCGGAAAACTACGTGCACCGCATCGGCCGCACCGCCCGCGCGGGGGCCGAAGGCACTGCCGTGTCCTTTTGCGCCCCGGCCGAGATGGACGAACTGCGCGCGATCGAAAAGCAGATGAAGGCGGTCATCCCGGTGATCGGCGGTGCCGCCTGGGCCGAAGGCATGGCAGCCCCCAAACCTGTCAAAATCATGGGCAAATCGGCTGGCAAGCCGTCGCGCCCCGGCGCGGGCCGCCCGCAGGGGCAAAAGCCCGCCGCCGCCAAACCCGCCCAGGGCCGCCCGCAGCGCCCCGCAGGTGGCGGCGGCGGCGGACCGCGCAGATTTGCGGGGGCAGGCGGAAACCGCAGGCCCGGCGCATCGGCCGGTCCGCGGTGACGTCGCCCCGGGGCGTCACGCCGCGTGACATTCACATCCGGGCGCGCCCGGATGTGGTGACGGGCGGCCCGCCCCCCGCTTGATCGGCCCCGGCACCTCGGGTACCAGCGGGCATGGCGAAGCTTTATTTCCATTATTCCACGATGAACGCGGGCAAGTCGACCGCGCTGTTGCAGGCGTCGCACAATTACCGCGAAGGCGGCATGGCGACCTATCTTCTGACCGCACAGTTCGACACCCGCGCGGGCGAAGGCCGCATCGCCAGCCGGATCGGCATCGGCGAGCCTGCCGATACCTTCAACCCGGACGAAGACATGTTCGCCAAGGTCCGCCTTCGCCTTGCGCAGGGTCCGGCGGCCTGCATCTTCATCGACGAGGCGCAGTTTCTGACCCGCGATCAGGTCTGGCAACTGGCGCGTGTGGTCGATGACCTGGGCGTGCCGGTGATGTGCTATGGCCTTCGGGTTGATTTCCGGGGAGAGCTGTTTCCCGGATCCGCCGCGCTTCTGGCGCTGGCCGATGAAATGCGCGAGGTGCGCACCATCTGCGCCTGCGGCAGGAAGGCGACGATGGTGGTGCGCAAGGGGCCGGATGGCCGCGCCCTGAAAGACGGTGCGCAGGTGCTGATCGGCGGCAATGAAACCTACGTCTCGCTGTGCCGCCGTAACTGGCGCGAGGCGGTGGGCGACGGTGCCTGACGGGCGCGCAGCGCAATCACCGCGCCCGCCGCCGCGATCAGCGCCATCCCGCAAACCGCCAGCGGCGTCAGCCGTTCCCCCCAAAGGACCCAGCCCCAGAAGGCCGAGGCAGGCAGGATGATGTATTCGAACACCGACACCCGGCCGGCATCGGCGGTCTGATAGGCCTTGATCATCATGCCCACCCCGAACAGCGATCCCACAGCCTGAACGAAGGTCCAGAACCAGAACGTCCCCGAAGGCCAGACCCAGCCGCGCTGGATGAAGCCATCGGCACCGTCGGGCACCGCCACCGGAACCACCGCCAGAACACCCAGCCCAATCAGCCCCAGCACGCCCAGCGCGGCAAAGAAGCCGACAAGCAGCGTTTCCGCGCTTTCCCCGGCGCACCATTCACGCGTGGCGATGTTGCCCAGCGCATACATGGCCCCCGCCAGAACCGGCAGCAGGGCCGCAACCGACGCCCCCTGCATCGCTGTCGGCCCCAGCACCAGGATCACCCCCAGAAAGCCCGTTGCCACGGCAAGGATGCGCAGCGGCCCGATCGCCTGACCAAAAGCGAAATGCGAGATCAGCAGAACAAAGATCGGTGCCGTGAACAGGCCGGCGGCCACCTGCGCCACGGGCAGAAAGGCAAGGCTGCCGAAATAGATCAGCATCGAAAGTCCGTGGATCGTCGACCGGGCCAGCACCGCACGCAGGCGGACCGGGCGCAGGCGCAGCGACAGCGGCGCGGCCACGGCCGCCACCAGCACCAGCGCCAGCAGGGACCGCGTGGCATGAAACTGCCACATCCCCGCTTCGGCCGCGATCACGCGGACGTAGTTGTCGGTAAACCCGATGACCATCGCATAGATCAGGATGAACCCTGCGGCGGCAAGCGTGCGGTCTTCGGCTGGCATGATCTATCCCGGTGCTGACCTGTCCCACCTCGCCCGCCGCGCCACAGGATGCGCGCCCGAAAACGACATCACGGGCC
This sequence comes from Rhodobacter sp., assembly GCA_020250445.1. Classification (GTDB taxonomy): domain Bacteria; phylum Pseudomonadota; class Alphaproteobacteria; order Rhodobacterales; family Rhodobacteraceae; genus Aliitabrizicola. The sequence goes on along the minus strand of JADCEF010000020.1, from coordinate 40,194 downwards.
GGAATGCACGGGGCCGCCGCCGCAAAAGCCCTTGGCATCCTGCAAAGTTGCCCGACAGGTACCGGACAGGTGCCGCACAGGTGATTGTGGCCCCTGCCCCCGTCGGCTATCGTCGCGCAAGACACCGCAAGGGCAAGCCCGCGTCTCGGCCCATGACCGCATTGAAGAAGTATCAAAAGCTGGAAAGCTCGGGGCTTTGGCGCGACGCGGCCGATGCGCAGCGGCGTGAAGTTGTGGTGGCTTTCGGCGAGGCGTCACTGATCCTTTCGGACCCGCGCACAGGCAATCCGCTGACGCATTGGTCGCTGCCGGCCGTCCGGCGGATCAACCCCGGTGCCCAGCCCGCACTTTACGCCCCCGACAGCGGGGCAGAGGCCGAAACGCTGGAGATCGAGGACGCCACCATGGTGGGCGCGATCGAGACGGTGCGCGGTGCCATTGACCATGCCCGGGCCCGCCCGGGCCGGCTGCGGTCCGGGGTGACTGCCGCAGGGCTGGTCGGTGCCATCCTGCTGTGCGTGCTGTGGCTGCCGCAGGCGCTGATCACCCGGACCGCTGCCATGGTTCCGCACAGCAAGCGTGCCGAAATCGGGCGCATGGCGCTGGCCGATGAAACGCGGGTGACCGGACTGCCCTGCGCACAGCCGCTGGGTCTGCGCGCCGCAGCACGCCTGTCGGACCGGGTGCTTGGGAAGACGGGCGGACAGATCCTGTTCGTGCGCGACGGTGTCCGCACGGCGGCGCATCTGCCCGGCGACATCATCCTGCTGTCCCGTCATCTTGTGGAAGATCAGGATGGCCCCGATGCCGCCGCCGGGTTTGCCCTGGCTGAAAAGCTGCGCGCCGAGATTGCCGATCCGCTGGTCCCGCTTTTGCGCCATGCCGGGCTGCTGGCAACGCTGCGGTTGCTGACCTCTGGCGCGCTGCCCGAGGGGTCGCTTGACGGCTATGCCGAAACCGCGCTGCTGGCACAGCCCCTGCCCCTGCCCCCGCCGCTGCTGCTGGAACGGTTCCGGGCGGCGGGCATCGCCTCCGGCCCCTATGCCCGGGTGCTGGACCCCTCTGGCGAGTCGGTGCTTGCCCTGATCGAGGCTGACCCCTTCCGCAACGGGGACCCGCCGCCGATTCTGCCGGATGGCGACTGGATCAGTCTGCAGACCATCTGTCAGGACAGCTGAGCGTCAGCGCAGGAAGGCGTCTTCGAATCCGGCGTCGCGGATCCGTGCCAGTGCCGCGTCAGCCTCATCTGCCTTGGAAAAGGGCCCGGCAAGAATCACCTCGAACTCCCGGCCCCGCCGGGTCAGCCGGGCGGTTGCAACAGGCAGTCCCAGCCCTGCCAGCCAGGCCCGGGTGCGTTCGGCATTGGCGGGCTCGGCAAAGCTTGCCACCTGCACGAAGCGGCCCTGCGTCTCTGGCTCCGTCTTTTCCCCGGCCCGCAGCTTTGGCACGGAAAGCCTGGCCAGACTGCCGGTCCCTGCGGTACACAAAAGCGTTTCGCCCCCGGACATCACCGGCACGCGCTGCACCACCCCGGCACCGCGCGGACAGACCAGAACCTGCCCCGTGCCGGGGGCAAGCGGCGTCGCATCCTCAAGGCGCAGGACGGTCGTTTGGGGCACCATGCGGGCTTGGTCGGTCAGGCACATCACCGCCACTCCGCCCGAAAAAAGCGGCACCCGGGCCAGCAGCGGTGCCTCGGGCGCGCAGCGCACAGGGGCGGGCCGGCGCGCCGCAGCCGCTTTGGCCTGCCTGTCTTCCGATGGTGTCGCGGCGGGCCGGACTTCGGCGGCAGCGGGTGCGGGCGTGGTCAGGGCGGTACCCGCATCTGCGGGCGGATCCGTCGCCGGGGCGGAAGCCGCCAGCGAGGGTGCATAACCGCACAGCGGCTTGCCATCCTGCGCCACGCGCGGCACCCAGGTGACCTTGCCGTTCACCCCGGCACGCAAAAAGACGCAGCCCGTGCTGTCGACATATTGTACGTCCGCGAAATTTTCCGCGGGAAGCTCTGCTGGACGTTGCGGCCCCGGGGATTGTTGCGCCATCACGCCCTGGCCCGACAGTACCCAAACGGCAACCGCCAAGATCAGCCTGGCCTGCATCCCGTCCCCCGACCAGCAACGCAAGGAAACCATGCCGGAACGGGCCAAGCGAGTAAAGATGCACATGGTCTACTTTGTCCCGAACATCCGGTCGCCCGCATCCCCCAGTCCCGGCACGATGTAGCCATGGTCGTTCAGGTGGCTGTCCACCGCCGCCGTCACGATGGGCACATCCGGATGTGCCTGCTGCATCCGGGCGATGCCTTCGGGGGCTGCCAGCAGGCACAGGAAGCGGATGTTCCTTGCCCCCGCCGCCTTGAGCAGCGACACGGCGGCAGCCGAGGAATTGCCCGTAGCCAGCATCGGATCGACAACAATTGAAATCCGCTCTTCCAGGTGGTCGGGCAGCTTGCAGTAATACTGTACCGGCTGCAGCGTGACGGGATCGCGGTACAGCCCGACAAACCCCACGCGCGCCGCCGGAATCAGTTCAAGAATTCCGTCCAGAAGGCCGTTGCCCGCCCGCAGGATGGAAATCAGCGCCAGCTTCTTGCCGTCAAGTGTCGGGGCGTCCATCGGCTCCAGCGGGGTTTCGATCCGCGTGGTGGTCAATTCCAGATCGCGCGTGACCTCATAGGCCAGAAGCAGGCTGATCTCGCGCAGAAGCCGGCGGAACCCGGCAGTCGACGTGTCCTTGTTGCGCATGATCGACAGCTTGTGCTGGACCAGCGGGTGGGAAACGATCGTCAGATGTTCAAGCATTCTCGGGCTCCAGGCGCTTTTGGACACGGGTCCGGGTATCGGCGTCACAGAAGGCCGCGTCAAGCGAGGTGCGGGCGATGCGGCGGAAGACATCCGCATCCCAGCCAAAGGCATCTGCCAGCCTGTCATATTCGCGCGCCATCGTTGTGTGAAAGAACGGCGGATCATCGGTGGAAACGGTGATCTTCACGCCCCGGTCGTAAAGCGCGCCGATCGGGTGCCTGCGCCAGCCGGGATAAAGGCCAAGCGCGATGTTCGATCCCGGGCACAGTTCCAGGACAATGCCCCTTTCGGCCAGCTCATCCACCAGAGCGGGGTCTTCGATGGCGCGCACGCCATGGCCGATCCGGTCCGGGCGCAGCTCTGCCAGCACATCGCGGATGCTGTCCGGCCCGCGCCATTCCCCGGCATGGGCCGTCAGGCGCAGACCGGCCTCGCGCGCCAGATCGAAGGACCAGGCAAAATCCCTGGGCTTGCCCACCGTCTCATCCCCGGCGATGCCGAAGCCGACGATGAAATCACCCGCCGTTTCCGCCGCGCATCGCGCAGCCTGGCGCGCCCTGTCCGGGCCGAAGTGGCGGATAGAGGTGACAATGCCCCGCAGGGTTATGCCCATCTGCCTTTCCGCCTGATCTGCCGCGTCGCGAATGGCGTCAAGGTATTCCCGCCACGCCCCAAGGTCGCGCCCGCCGCAGAAATCGGGGGACAGGAAGGTTTCGCAATAGATCACCCCGCTCGCCGCACTTTCCTCCAGCACCGCAAGGGTCAGGCGGTGGTAATCCCCGGGCGTTTTCAGCGTCTCGGTCGCCGCCTCGTAGACTTTCAGGAAGGTCCGAAAGTCGGCAAAGCGGTAGCTGCCGTCGGCGTCGAAGATGCCCGAAAGATCGACATGCCTTTGCTTTGCCAGCCCCCGGATGAAGGCGGGCGGTGCGGCACCTTCCAGATGCAGGTGCAATTCGATCTTGGGCAGCGCTGTGACATTCACAGGAAAGTCCGTCCTGTGCCGTGATTGGAAACGCCCAGATGGGCCGCAATGCTGGCCGCGACATCAGCGAAGGCGACAAGGCCCAGCGCGCCCTTGCCCGCCCCGGCAACCAGCACCGGCACCCGTTCGCGCGTGTGATCGATGCCGTGCCAGGTGGGGTCATTGCCATGGTCGGCGGTAAAGACCGCGATATCGCCGCTGCGCAGCACAGCCAGAAAGGTGCCCGCCTGCCGGTCAAAGGTTTCAAGCGCCCGGGCATACCCCGCCACGTCGCGGCGGTGCCCGTAAAGGCTGTCAAACTCCACAAAGTTCGCAAAGGTTAACGAACCTTCCTCTGCACTGCCCGCAAGTGCCATCATGTATTCGAAAAGGGCAAGGTCAGAGGTGCCCTTGTGCAGGATGCCGATCCCCTGCATCGAAAAGATATCGCCGATCTTGCCCACGGCATGGGTGGGCCGCCCGGCACCTTGCACCCAGTCCAGCAGGGTCGGCGCGGGCGGGGCGATGGCGAAATCGCGTCGGTTGGCCGTCCGCAGAAAATGCCCCGGCGTACCGGTGAAGGGCCGCGCGATGACGCGGCCCACCTTTCTGGCATGCAGCAGCGGGGCCAGCGCCTGACACAGCGCGATCAGCCGCGCCAGACCAAAGCGTTCCTCATGCGCCGCAATCTGGAAAACGCTGTCGGCAGAGGTGTAGCAGATCGGCCATCCGCTTTGCAGGTGCCTGGCCCCCAGCCGGTCAATGATTTCGGTGCCCGAGGCGTGGCAGTTTCCCAGCGTGCCTTCGGTTCCGGCCAGCCTGCGGACCTCTGCCAGCAGGTCGGGCGGAAAGGCGGGAACGCTGTCGGGAAAACAGGTCCAGTCCCAGGGCACCGGCACCCCGGCAAGTTCCCAGTGCCCGGATGGCGTATCCTTGCCGCGCGACACCTCGGTGGCGGCACCCCAGCGCCCGGCGGGAACGGCGTCAAGACCCGGCGTCGCATCACCGGATGCCAGGCGCACGGCAGCCCCCAGCCCCAGCCCGTCCAGCACCGGCATCCGCAACGGCCCGCTGCGCCCGTCTTCGGCGTGGCCCGCCGCACAGGCCTGGGCGATATGGGCCAGCGTGTTTGCGCCCGCGTCGCCGAAGGCCGCCGCATCGGGCGCACCGCCGCAGCCGACGGAATCCATGACGATCAGAAAGGCGCGGGTCATGCGATTCTCGCATGGATCAGGGGCGGTTCCACGGGCGCGGCATCGCCCAGGGTGAAGGCCGCCTGAACCGCGCGGACGGCGGCATCGGCATCGCCCTCGGTGGCGGCATGGATGATGGCCAGCGGCAGGCCAGGGCCGATCTCCCCGCCGATCCCCGCCAGGTCGGCCAGCCCGACCGACGGGTTCACCCGGTCGCCGTCACGCAGCCGCCCGCCCCCCAGATGCACCACGGCCTGACCGATCAGCGCGCCGTCGATTGCCGTGACAAAACCGCCGCGCAGGCAGGGCACCTCGCGCCGGACCGGGGCCGAAGGCAGACGGTCCGGCCAGCGGTCCACAAAATCAACCGGGCCGCCCTGGGCCGCAACCATGCGTCCGAACATCTCGGCGGCCTCGCCGGTTTTCAGGACCGCCCCGATGCGCCGCGCGCCGTCGTGCGGGTTGGCGGCCAGCCCGCCCAGGGCCAGCGCCTCGCCGCCCAGCGCTGCGGTCAGGTCCCGCAGGGCTGCGTTCACCGATGTGCCGGTCAGGGTTTCCATGACCTCGATCACCTCCAGCGCATTGCCCGCCGCCGTGGCCAGCGGCTGGCTCATGTCGGTGATCAGCGCGGTGGTCATGCAGCCTGCCCCCTGGGCCGTGGCAACAAGCGCGCGGGCCAGGGCATCGGCCTGATCCATCGTCTTCATGAAGGCCCCCGAGCCGACCTTCACATCCAGAACCAGCCCCTCCAGCCCGGCGGCCAGTTTCTTGGACAGGATCGAGGCGGTGATCAGATCGATGCTTTCCACCGTGCCGGTCACGTCGCGGATCAGGTAAAGCCGCCGGTCGGCCGGGGCGATTTCGGCGCTGGCCGAGACGATGGCGCAGGGCGTGTCCCGTAACTGGGCGCGCAACTGGTCTTCGGTCAGGCCTGTGCGCAAACCGGGGATCGATTCCAGCTTGTCCAGCGTGCCGCCGGTATGGCCAAGGCCTCGGCCCGAAATCATCGGCACAAAGGCCCCGCAGGCCGCCAGCGCCGGGGCCAGCAGCAAAGACACGCAATCCCCGATGCCGCCCGTCGAATGCTTGTCCAGCACCGGGCCCGGCAGGTCCCAGTGCAGGACCTTGCCCGAATCGCGCATGGCCCGGGTCAGGGCCACGCGGCCCGCCTCGCCCAGGCCGCGCAGACAGACGGCCATGGCAAAGGCCCCCGCCTGGGCATCCGTCACCTCGCCGGTGGCAAGACCGCGTGCGAACCAGGCCAGTTCTTCGGGCGTGGGGGTTTTCCCCATCCGAAGGCGGGCATTGATCGCGCGCGCCTCCATCGTCATGTGCGCTCCATATGGGCGGCGGTGAAGACGCCGGGCAACAGGTCTGCCACCGTCATGGCGCGGCTTTTGCCATCGGTGGTGCACAGGGTGACGGTCACGGTAGGGTCGGCGAATTCGGCGATCTTCTGGCGGCAGCCGCCGCAGGGGGGAACCGGGTCGGGGCTGTCGGCGATGACAAGAACCTCGGCAATCCGGGTGTCACCGGCGGCGATCATCGCGGCGATGGCCCCGGCTTCGGCGCAGGTGCCCTCGGGATAGGCCACGTTTTCCACGTTGCAGCCCGCATAGACTGTGCCGGAGGTGGCGCGCAGGGCGGCACCGACCTTGAAGCGGGAATAGGGGGCATAGGCGTTTTCGCGCACGGCGCTGGCGGCGGCAAGCAGGGTCATGGAACCTCCTGATCTCACAACCCGAGTTTGGGGTGCGGGACGGGCAGATGCAAGGGAAAGGCCGACCGGCAGCTGCACTGGCGGGCGTCCCACAGGGGACAGTCGGCAAGTCTCTGTTATAAAAGGAGGCGACTTTTGCTTTTTACGGAAAATCAATCTTAGCGTCAGGTTGCGCGGTGACCACGGGGCGCACGTCTTCAAAGAACCGGCGGGGCTGAAAAGGGTTCCCCGGCGAAACTCAGGAAAGTGAGACAGGGAGACAGGGAAAACCCGGAAAGGGGGGCGTCTGTGTGCCCCCCTGCAACGCGTCGCTTGGCCGAAAGCTGACACAATGCCCCGGCCCAGTCTTCGACGTGATAGCTTTCCACGATCCTGCCATCTTGCACCCTGTGGATGTCGATCGACATGATGTCAAAGCCTTTGCCTTTGCCGTCGACACCAAACAGCGGACCCTGCGGTGTGCCCGAAGCGCGGCCGCACACCAGAAAGATCATGGCCCGGACGGCTGCCATGGGCAACCTGTCCGACGTCTGCCTCTTGCCCGGACAGAGGCCCGCGGCCTGCGCGGCACGGTGGCGTTGATCGAGGGGCTGAGCGGCGGCAAACGCCTTTTGGGCCGTGCTTTTGATGCCAATCGGTTGCGTGACGTCCTGTCAGAGGCCAAAGCTGAGGCCGTCATTCCGCCCAAATCCAACCGGTGCTACCCTGCGGAACTTGAGTGCGAAACCTGCAAATGGCGACATCTCATTAAGAACTTCTTCCAAAGGATCAAGCAATACATCGGAATTGGCATGCACCGCCTCTTCCGTCCGCGCACCAAAGCTGCGCGCCGTAATGATCCCGGCACCTAAGCGCGCGACAGGGACGGCGGCCGGGCCGAGAAGGACCTGGGCCACCGACGCACCCCGCGCCGTGCCGAGGCTGGCTTCCACGGTCGTGCCGGCGGGCGTCGGCACCAGTCCGCAGCCTCAGTGTCCGCCAGAGAAGACAAGTGACGTGACGGGCACGATCATGACCTGCAGGCGCAGAAGAATGGCATGCACCAGTCCCACGGTGTCGATCACCTCCAGCGCCAGCCAGCGCCGCGTGCTGATCCCCTCTTGGCTCAGCTCTTCATGATGGTTCGAATAGGCGTTGGCAAAGCAGGTGCTGCCCGGCAGGATTCCATCGGTGCCGCCCCTGAACATCGGCTCCATATAGACAAGGACCGTCCCCGGCTTGGTGACATTGCCCGCGTCGACCAGAACGTCGGACTGGCGCAACTGGCCTGAAGAGATCACCTCCTGCAACTCGGTGATGACCATGGGGATCACCACGAAGGGCTTGGATGCGCAGGACATTTCGGCAGTCATCCCCACCTTCAGAACCTGCGAGGAGATCTGCCCGAACCCGGCCACAAAGGCGATGCGGCCCGCGCCGGTCGGCACGAGGATGCCGGCAGGCCGGATCATCGGGTTGACATAGTCGCCCACACGCAGCGTGAACTGCTGCATCCGGCCATCCGTGCCTGCATAAACGATGGTCTTGTCGACCGCCGCCTGTGCTTCGGCCACCTGCGCGATGGCACTGCCCTTCTGCGCCGGAAGCAGGGTGGTAATCGACGTCTCCAGCGATTTTTTCTGCGATTGCGCGGCTGTCAGCGATCCCAGACGCCCATCGACAAGGTTCTGCAGCCGTTCGATCTCGCGCAGGGGAACGATATCGGCATTTCTTTCGCGCAGTTCCTGCTTGCTTGCCAATTCGTCCAGGGCCTGGTTGTAGGCCCCCTGCGCCTCGGCAATCTTCGCCTCGGCGGTGGCAAGGTCGGCCATGGCAACGGCGATCTGTCCGTCGATCTCGATCACCCTGCGCCGTGCCGTTTCCAGTGCGCTTTCCTGGATAGAGCTGTCCATCCGGAACAGCGGCGCTCCGGCTGCAACCTCGTCATTCAGTCCGACATAGACCTCCACCACCCGGCCGCCCATCTCGGGCAACACCGGGACGGTGCGGTAGAACGAGGTCACATTGGTCGAGGCCGGGTGAAAGTAGAACACCAGCGTGATCAGCGACACCGTCAGCAACAGGCACAGTGTGATGCCCCAGCGCAGTTCGTACCACACCGTGAACAGGGTAATCTGCTTGCCTTGGACATATCGGCGAACAAGGAAATCCGGAAGGATCGTCAGCATCGAACAGAACAAAAGCTCGAACATGATTTACACCTTCACTTGCTGATCGGGTTCCGAAGGCCCGGGCCGGGGCAGATCGGGGCTTTCCGGTGCTTCGCGTGCCTCCGGCATCGGTGAAGCGCCGCCATGTTGTGCTTTTCCTTGCCACAGGCTTCGCGCCACGTCGGTCAACGCCCCGGCCATCGTGTTCAGCGGGGCCATGAAGTCGGGCACCGGGATCATCGCAAGGATCAGCGCGGCGACCCAGAAGGCGTTGTTGTGGGTGAACAGCGCCAGCAGGGCCAGCACCGCCACGATTTCGAACTGCGCCTTGTTGTTGCCCCTGTGCGACATCTGTTCGGGAAGGGCATGCAGCCGGAAATAGATGATGCCTGCGCCGATGATCAGCAGAACAAGGAAAATCCCGACGACGACCAGCAGCGTGTCCGTCTGACCGGGCGGGGTGATGAAGCCTGGCACATGCGCCGCCTTCAAAGGGTGGGCAATTTCTTCCATTTCGGTGCTTCCCTGACTTACAGCGGACATCGCGGCGGGCTGATCAAGAAGGGCCTTATCGCGCGCCGCAAACCTGCGGATGCCCCCCGGTGAAGTAGATGCCTTGCAGGAACCGGCATCCAGAACGGGGGTGTTACGAACCTGTTACAATCGCTGCGGCGCGGGCACGGGTTCCTTTACCCAGGGCTGCATCGCAATCCGGGCTTGCGTCCGGTGGCTCGGGATCGGGCTTAGGCTTGCGCTTGGGCAGGCAAGGCCGGCATCGCGGAGCCCCCGGATCAACATCAAGGCCAGTTCAGGGTGCACATTCCTGCTTTGCAGATCGGCGGCGACCAGGTCGCCATAGTCCGGGCAAAGCGCAAGAATGCTGCCAAGGGCTGACTTTGCTTCCCTGAACCGACCCAGACGATGCGCCGAAACCGCAATCATGACCCAGGGATAGATCACATCCGGCATGTCCATGTTCCGCGCCTCGACCAGTGCCTGATCATAGCGGCCCAGATGGCAGTGCCACATTGACAGGCCGATTCGATGGGTCGCGGGCAAGGCCTGATTCCGCCGGTAAGCCTCTTCGATCAGGGGAACCCCTTCATCCCAATCCGCGCGCAGGCAGTGGCGCAACCCAAGTTCCGCGATGACTTCCATGTCGTTGGGATTCAACTCGCGGCTTTTGCGCAACGCTGCGAGCGCGTTTTCGACCTGACCGTCGAACCACAGGGCAATGCCCAGGGCGAGATAGCTGCGGCTTGACCCCGGAGAAAGGTGAACGGCCTGTCTTGCAAGGCTGATGGCGGGCTGCAAACGATGATGATCAGATGCAACCCCGATGTAGTTGAAGCGGATCGCGTTTGAATACAGCTGCGACAGGCAGGCGAAAGCCTCGGCATAATGCGGGTCGCGCTGGATCGTCCGTTCGAGTGCCTGCCGAACCCGATCATATTGGCCGGGATCGAAACTCCGCCAGGAGCTGTGAAACTGCAGGACACTTTCGAAAGACCTGGATGCGGCCGAACCGCTGTTCGGGGCTTCCTGCGCCAGATAGCTGATAAGCACGCCAGATGGCTGCCCGACGGCCACGACGATGCGGTCAGCAATCGCGATCCGTTGGGCCACGCAGTCGTCGGACAGGGATCCGCATTCGAAGAAGTCCGACCAGATGTAGTGCCCGTGCGCGGTTTCCCGCAGCAGGCTTTCTGCCACAACCTTGCCGTCGGCTGCTGCAACCGAACCGCTGAGAACGAAATCGACCGCCTCTTCTGGATGATCAGGCCCGACGACGGAAAGGTCGGTAAACCGGGCGAGGGCGGCAATGACACGACGCGTCACGCTGGCGGCCAGATCGGCAAGCCCCGGCGCGGCACCTTCCGGCACGAACCCGCAGACATGTATCGTGGGGCGATGCACTGCTTTGTTCCCTGTGCCCTGTTCGCTCAGGATCCCCCCGACGGAAGTCGCGGACCCGGCCGCAGGTGCGCAATGCCGGAGGAAGATGGGAACATAGGCACCGACGGGAATGGAAATCCTGACCGCGTCATTGCGGCCCGAGGTCAGATAGTACCGGTCAAGCGAACGCCGCATCCGCCCGGCCTCGATCCGCACAATGGCATCCTGCTGCGGGTCGAAGTCTTCATTCCGGCCAAAAACTGTGGTTGCGATACTATAGGCCTTGATCCGATCTGCACGGCCGGCCATCGCCTCTTGCACGACATACTCCAGAAACCGACGGTTCCTGTCGGATGCGTCAAAATCCTTGCTCGACAGGATGCGCGCCATCTGCGCGCCGATTTCGTCCAGACTGGTGACCAGTTCCATCCTTGTCATTCCGACCTCCCGTTGTGTGAATGCGTGATGTCGGCTGCAGATGGCACTCTTGACCTTCACGGTCCATTTACCACGATTATCCCGTCACTATCACAAATTTGCGCCGCGTTATTGATCCATGTCAGGCAAGACCTGCACCGATGCTGCGGCACTCTCGGGGTGGAAGCCCGAAGCGGACCTTCCGTTCAGGGCCGGGCGCTACCGTAACGTACTTCTACGGGGGCCGATGGCGATGTTCCCTGTCCCGGTGACGTGGAGGTTCTCCGTTGTGACGCTGCCCTCAAGACCATCGCCCTTTGACCTTGTGCTTCAGAGGTTCCCCGAATGGGTAACGCTGATCCGCCGCCAGTTGGTCGCAAGGGCCGATTTCCGCAGCCTGTGCGAAGACTACGTGATGCTTCGCGAAATGATCGCCGAGCTTGAGGCCGACAGCCCGGCGCACCAGCGGCCGGGAACACAATCCGCGCGACTGGAATACGACCGTCTTCGGGACGAACTGGAGCTTGAAATTGCACGGGAACTGGCAGGTTTCAGCGGCTCTGCGCCGCCATGAATGACGCTCAGCAGCGAAACGGGCGAACATGACCGGTCTGGCCGAGGTGCTTTTGCAGGTCTCGCTCGTTATCTTCATGGGCGGCTCGCTTTTTGGCATGGGACTTGCCCTTCCGGTCCGTGACGCCCTGACCGGCCTTGCCGATGTGCGTTTCGGCCTGCTTGTGCTGCTGCTGGGTTTCGTGGTCAGCCCTGCCGTTGCCTTTGCGCTGGCCTGGCTTTTCCGGCTTGATGACGCCTATGCCACCGGCCTTGTGCTCTTGGGCATGGCCCCCTGCGCCCCGTTCCTGTCGACCGCTGTCGAACGCGCGGGCGGCGACCGGACGCGCTGCGCGGCGCTTTTGCTCATTGCCGCCGCCGCGACAATTCTGCTTTTGCCCGTGGCGGTGCCGGTGGTCATCCCGGGTCTGGCTGTCGATGCCTGGTCCATCGCACAGCCGCTGCTGCTTCTGGTTGTGCTGCCGCTTGGGGCCGGGATGATGCTTTTGCGCGTCGCACCCGGCGTCGCGGCATGGCTTGCGCCGCTGACAAAGCGGATCACCGGCGCTGCCACGGCCGTGTTGCTGCTGCTGTGTGCCGTGCTTTATGGCGAAGGCTTTCTGGACGCGATCGGAACACGGGCGATTGCCGCGCAGGTCCTGTTCTTTGCGCTGCTGACCGGGATTGCCTATGCCTTCGGTGCCAGACTGCCACCCGAATACCGCAGTGTCCTGACACTGGGCATCACCACACGAAATGTCGGCGCGGCCCTTGCGCCGCTATTCGCGGTGGCAGGTTCCGACGAGCGATCCGTGGTCATGATCGTGCTTGGGGTCCCGCTGCAGATGATTTTCGCATATGGCGCGGCACGCCGGATGTCTGCCCGGAAGCCATGACCGAACCAAGGTCTGGCGCAGACTGTTGTCGGCCGGTTGCGCGCCCGCCGGGACAGTTTCAGACCGGAATCGATGTTTGGCAGACAGCTGTTCTGACCTGCTCCCGGTTGGCCCGAGGCTGATTGCCGTCAGTTACGCCGCCATAGAGTCAGGTTTCAGGGCTGTGTCGTGGCTGGCTTTGGTTTCTGCGGGCGGGATGTTCGCGACGGGATCGAGAAGGGTCAACGCATTGCAAGGACGATGTTGAACCGGTCGATCCATTCGCGCGTTGCGTGTTCCACGGCCTCGAAGCTGCGCCGCGGGCCGCGACGGCGGATGACTTCGGCCCTGAACCCTTAACAGGGTGCCGAAAAAGCAATCCGACTGCTTGCCTGCCGGGTCGGGTCGCGTCGGGCCGGGCACCGGTCGGGGCTTTTGGCCCCCGGCTGGCGTGGGTTCAGCGCGGCGCTGTGGCAGGGGCAATGGCCCCTGCCAGGATGCGCAAGGCGTGCACAGGCGCAAGAGGTTCCCGCTTTTCGGTCGGGCAGCCCGTGCGGCAGGCATCTTCTCAGCATGATGTTAAACGTTCATCGATTCAAGATGTGCCTGAGGTGCCGCGTTGCTGTCCCGCCCCTCATCGAGGATCAGAAGGACCGGTGCCTTGCTGGATCGCTGCAGATCACTGCGCGAACAACCCCTTCCGGCTGCGATTGGCCGGGCCAGGTCCAACAGGGCGAAGGACACCGGCCCAGCCTTGCTTCGTGATGCCTCAACACCTGCGAACAGGACCATGGAATGCTGCAAGCGATCCGCCATTCAGATGCGGTCGCGGATAAGGTCCGCTGCACGTTCGGCGATCATGATGACCGGCGAGGCCGTGTTGCCGGATACGATCCTGGGCATGACCGAAGCATCGACGATCCGCAGCCCGGACATTCCCCGCAGCAGGAGTGCGGAATCGACCACGGACCTGTCATCGCTTCCCATGCGGCAGGTGCCCACCGGATGGAAGATTGTGGTCGCGATGTCCCCGGCCTTGGCGGCAAGTTCGGCATCGGTCGTGACTGTCGGTCCCGGCAGCCATTCCTCAGGTGCGTAAGGTCGCAGTGCCCGGGCGGTCATGATCTGACGCGCCTGCCGGACAGAGGCCACGGCGATGCGGCGGTCCTCGGCGGTCGAAAGGTAGCCAAGGCGGATGTCGGGCTGGACCTCGGGGCGGGCCGTCGTCGCATGGACGCTGCCGACAGAGGTTGGTCGCAGGTTGCAGACCGAAACCGTGATCGCCGGGAAGGGATGCAGCGGATCGCCCAACCGGTCGGTCGACAGGGGCTGGACGTGGTATTCAAGATCGGGCGTCGTGCGGTCCGGACCCGACTTTGTGAACATCCCGAACTGGCTTGGAGCCATCGACATCGGCCCGCTTCGGGTGAGTGCAAATTGCAGGGCGATGCGCGCGCGGCCCGACAGTCTGCCCGCTATCTCGTTCAGCGTGGAGGTTCCGCGCACCTTGAACACGGTGCGGATCTGAAGGTGGTCCTGCAGGTTTTCGCCAACGCCGGGCAGGTCATGCACCACAGGAATGCCAAGAGAAGCCACACGATCCGGCTGCCCGATTCCGGACAGTTCCAGCAGTTTCGGGCTGTTGATGGCCCCGGCGGCAAGGATGACCTCGGCCAGGGCACCGGCGCGGAAGGGGGCGTTGTCGGCCAGCCATTCCACGCCGGTTGCGCGGCGTCCATCAAGTGTGATCCGCCGCACCAGCGCATGGGTCACGACGCGCAGATTGCCGCGCCGCATGGCGGGCCGCAGAAAGCCGCGCGCCGTGTTCCAGCGCAGGCCACTCCTCTGATTGACCTGGAAGAAGCCTGAACCTTCGTTCGATCCATCGTTGAAGTCGTCGCGGGGCAGGATGCCGAACTCCTTTGCCCCTTCCTGAACAGCGCGCAGAATTTCCCAGCTCAGCCGCTGGCGCTCCACCCGCCATTCACCGCCCGCGCCATGCATCGGGCTTTCGCCGTCGCAATGATCCTCGGACCGGCGGAAATAGGGCAGCACATCGTCCCAGCCCCAGCCGGGATTGCCCAGCTGCCGCCAGTGGTCGTAGTCGGCGGCCTGACCACGCATGTAGATCATGCCGTTGACCGAAGAGCAGCCGCCCAGCACCTTTCCGCGCGGATAGCTCAAGGAACGGCCGTTCAGTCCCGGCTCTGCCGCGGTCTTCATCATCCAGTCGGTACGCGGATTGCCGATGCAGAAAAGATATCCGACCGGAATCCGCACCCAGTGATAGCGGTCCGATCCGCCTGCCTCGAGGAGCAGAACGCGGGTTTTCCCGTCGGCCGTCAGCCGGTTGGCCAGCACGCAGCCAGCCGTTCCGGCACCGATGATGATGTAATCATAATCGCCTTCGTCCGTCATGGCCGGCCCAGTTCTGCAAGCTCAGCCCAGAACGGTTCCATCGCGGTGGTCATGCGCTGCCAGACCGCGAAGCGGCGGTCGTGCAGCGACTTGCGATCCGGGTCGGGCAACAGCACGGCCCGCTGCGTTGTCATCGCGGCGACGGCGGCTTCTTCACTGCCATGAAGGCCGGTGCCGACCGCTGCGGCGATTGCACCGCCAAGCGCGCCGGTTTCCTCGGCACTGCCGAGGCGAACCGGCAGGCCCAGCACATCGGCCATCATCTGCGGCCAGTGGGGCGATCTTGTGCCGCCACCGGACAGAAAGACCTGGCCGATGCCAGATCCCGCCTTTCTCAGCACCTCGACATGGCGGCGGTGTTCAAAGGCGACACCTTCGTACAGGGCGCGCAGCAGGTGGCCTTCGTCATGCCACCCCGCAAGGCCATAGAACCCGCCGCGCTGATGCGCGCCGTGCCTGCCGCCGTAGAGGAACGGGTGGAACATCGGGTCCGCAGCGGCCATTGCCGCCCGGCCAACAAGCGCATTGACCTGGGCGAAGGCATCGCCCTTGTGGCCATTGCGTTCGATCAGGGTCCGGACATACCACTCCAGATTGACCGCCGAGGTGGCACTGTTGTCCATGTTGGCAAATCGGCCGGGGCCGAAGGCTGCAATCATGAACACATCCGGATCGCGCGCCGGGGTGTCGGCGAAGACCTGGTTGATCGACCAGCTGCCCAGCACAATCGAGGCAGTCCCCGGCCCGATGGCACCTGATCCAAGGGCCGAAGCCACGACATCAAAGTATCCTGCGACGACCGGAATACCCGCGCGCAGCCCGGTTGCCGATGCTGCGGCGGGTGTGACATGGCCCACAACCTCGGTCGGCTGGCAAAGGCGCGGCAACATCGGCATGGCGTCGGACAGACCGTAGAGCGACAACAGGCCCGCGTCGTAACCCACCTCTGGCAACCGCAGCAGGCCCGCGCCGGACATGTCCGACACTTCGGTTGCCCGCTCACCAGTCAGATGCCAGCCGATGATGTCCTTTGCAAAGCACAGGGTTCCTGCGCGGGCATAGACCTTGGGCTGATGCGCCTTGACCCAGGCCAGAAGCGCGGGCGTCTGCGAGGGCCAGGGACGCTGGCCACAAATCGCGTGCAGTTCTGCACCGACGCTGGCGTCAAGATCGGCCGCCAATGCCGCCGCACGGCTATCCAGCGACTGGATGCCCAGAAGGGGAGCCCCTGCCTTGTCCAAAAGATAAAGCCCGTTGCCATGGCCAGCCAGACCAATGGCCGCGATCCGCGCCGGATCGATGCCCTTCAGACACCCCGAAATCGCCGCCCGGGCATTGGCCCAAAGCTCGGCCACCGGGCGTTCGACCATGCCGGGCGCGGGTTTCAGCGTGGTTCCGTCCACGCCGCGCCTGGCCACTTGGCGGCCAGCAAAATCGAACAGCACCGCCTTGACAACCGTATTGCCGAAATCGATGCCAAGCAGCAGGTCAGGCGCCACCGTTGTAAACCTCCCACGCCGCAGCCCCGTCAGCACCCTGATGGATGATCGCCATCAGCGCCGCGACGACCGCCTTGGGGTTCGCGTGCTGATAGATGTTGCGCCCGTAGACGAGGCCCTTTGCCCCCTGTGCCACCAGCGCGGCCGACTTTTCCAGCACCAGCCGCAAATCCTCTTTGCCGCCGCCACGTGCCAGCACCGGCACGCGGGCGGCTTGGACGACCCGGTGGAACTCCTGCGGGTCGCTGGTGGGATCGGCCTTGATGATGTCGGCCCCCATATCGGTCGCCAGCCGGACCAGCGTGACGATCTTCTCGGCGTCGCCGTCGACCTGATAGCCACCTCGAACATCGTTGGGCAGCATGACCAGAGGTTCGATCATCAGCGGCATGCCGTAGCGCGTGCAGTCCTCGCGCACGCGCGCGATGTTCTGGATGCATTGGCGGAAAAGGTCCGGCTCGTCGGGCAGCATGAAAAGGTTGACCACCACGCAGGCCGCATCCATCTGGACGGCGGGCAGAACGGGGTCGGCGGCATTCTGCAGTTCGGCCCACATCACCCGGTGGCGGGTGGCGTTATAGGGGTTGCCCATATCGAGCCGCAGGACAAGCGCAGGCTTGTCCTGTTCGGGCCTTGACTGCAGCAGGTCGGCCTGGCCATAGGTCATCTGGATGGCATCGGGCCGGGCGCCCACCAGCATGTCGACCACGTGCGGCATATCCTCGAGCCCGTTCAAGAAGCTGGGCTCGTTGCAGACCCCATGGTCGACGGCAACGTCGAGGCAGCCACGATTGCGGAACAGCCGGTTCATCCGGACCTTGGGCGAGATTTTCATGGTTGGGCTCCTTTCGGTTTGGGCAGCGTGACCCCGTGCCAAGTTGCAAGATCAGCAAGAAAGCTGTTGATTTCGGACTGAATCCGATCCCCGGACCAGCCGAGCTCGGCACCCATGACCTCGGCAGTGGTCGTGATCAGAGGCAGCGACAGAAGCCCGCGGATGGCAAGGGGGCTGCGCCTTTGCAGCACGTCAGCAAGATGCAGCGCATGTTCCTGGCGGACCGCCCAACGCACCTCGCCCTCGGTCATCGCCACCCCGGGCAGCGAAGGGTCCTCCGAGGAGCAGAACTCCGCCACCTTCGAAGCCTGAGAACCATAGATGTCAACGAGATAATCCGCGCGGGCCGGGGAGACCCGGTGCGATGAAGCAAGGTCGGCGGCAAATCGGTCCGAGTACCCTGCGCCGCCGCCGATGGCCATGTCACGGGTGCTTGCCTTTCGGGCAAGGCCCAGGTCGGCCAGCACGAGATCAACAGTCTCTTCCGCAAAGGCACGGTAGGTCGTCCACTTGCCGCCCACCATGCCGATCTGCGGCACCGGGCCGTGCAGTCGGCGCAGCGTATGCCCGCGCGAGATGCGCCCGGTGAAGTCGGCATCGCTGACCGGCAGGGGGCGGATCCCGGCATAGGCATAGACGATCTGATCCGGCGTGACAGGGATTGCCGGGAAAAGCTCTTGCAGGGCGCCAAGGATATAGTTGCGCTCTTCGGTGCTGCATGCCGTCCGGCCCGCTGTGTTCACCCGCAGGTCGGTGGACCCTGCCAGCACGCGGCCAAGGTAGGGAAAGACGATGCAGACCCGGCCATCGTCATGCTCGTAATAGATCATGTGGCCATCCAAGGCAGCCATCAGCGCCGGGTTATCAAGGATCAGGTGCGACCCCTTGGTTCCCGACACCAGCCGCTCATTCAGCCGCGCGCCCAAGGTGGCAGCGCTTTCGTCGATCCAGGCCCCGGTCGCGTTCACGATCATCCGCGCGCTGACCGCCAGCACGTGTCCTGTCGCGGCGTCGGTCAGGGTCAGGCCAGCGTCCCTATGGGTCACCTGCGCATAGTTCAGGGCCACAGCCTGGGGGTTCCGCTTCATGGCGTCGTTGATCAGTTCGATTCCCAGCCGCTCGGGATGCGAGATCCAGGCATCGAAGTAGGTGGCCGAAAAGCGCAAGGTTGGCCGCAGGGCAGGGAAGGCAGACCGGGTTGCCGCGCGCCCGCGGAACCGGTGGCGGGGCAACATGCGTCCGGCCCCCGTTATCGCGTCATAGAGCATCAGCCCAAGCTTGATCGGCACGGCGCCACGCGGCCTGGGGCGACCGGTGAAGCCCAGGACGTTGAGTGCGGCATTGGCCAGGCCCGAGGCAAAGCGTTCGATCGGGACGGTCGTAGGCAAGGGGCGAACCAGATGCGGCGCGTTGCGCAAGAGCCGGTCGCGTTCAACCAGGCTTTCACGGACAAGGGAAATCTCGCCGTTCTCCAAGTATCGCAGCCCGCCATGGATCATGCGTGACGGAGCCGCCGAGCAGCCGGAACAGAAATCGTTCATCTCGACCAGAAGCACCCGCAGGCCCTGATGGGAAAGGTCATGGAAAACGCCGATGCCATTGATCCCACCGCCCGCGACGATCACGTCGAACGCCGCGTTTCGGGCAATTCTGTCGATCCTCTGCTGGCGTGTATCAGACATGACGTCTTCCTTCGCGAAGGGGCGCTTCGCCGTTATGGTCTTGCAGGGCTGTGGGCCGTCTCAGGCGGTGACGGGGCTCAGGTGACGGTCGATGGCGCGGGTGATGTCCTCAAGGTCGGTTTCGGTAAGGCGCAGGCGTCCGGCCTTGGCGTTCCCGCGCGCCTGATCGGGGTTTCGCGCGCCGCACAGGGCGAAAGTCAGGCCGGGTTGGGCCAGCGTCCAGGCGATGACAACCTGCGAAGGGCTGGCACCGTGGTGGTCGGCAATGGGACGGATCGCCTGCATCAGTTGGTCAACGCGGGCGCGATTCTCAGGTGTGAACCGGGGGTCTTCGCGCCGCTGATCGTCCCCCGCAAACACGCGATCCGCCGTGATGCCGCCGGACAAAAGGCCCAGCCCAAGAACGGAATAGCCCATGACAGCGATGCCGTTGTCACGGCAGGCGGGCAGATGCGTGGCCTCGATCCGGCGTTGCAGCATCGAGTATTCCTCTTGCACCGCCGCGATGCCGCCCGCCGCGCGATAGGCGGCCAGATCGTCGGGCGAGGTGTTCGAGGCGGCAAAGGCCAGGATCTTGCCCTCGGCCTGCAGGGCCTTCAACGCCGCCACTGTTTCGGGGATCGGCGTGGTCGGGTCCTGCCAGTGGGTGATGTAAAGGTCGATCCGGTCGGTCTGCAGCCGGTGCAGGCTTGCTTCCACCTCATGCCGGATCGCGGCGGGGCTGAGGTCGCGGTGGACCGGCAGCCCTCCCTGCGAGAAGAAGTGGGGTCCGCGCTGATCATGCCAGACAAGCCCGCATTTGGTGGCGATCACCACCTGATCGCGGCGGCCCCTGATCGCGCGGCCGACGACTTCCTCGGCATGGCCAAGGCCATAGGCCGGGGCAGTGTCGATCAGCGTGATCCCGGCATCAAGCCCCGCGCGGATCGCGTCTTGCGCTGCCACATCATCTGTGCCGCCCCACATCCAGCCGCCGATGGCCCAGGTCCCGAGGCCGACGGCACTGGCCCGAAGTCCCGGGGCGATCTCACGCATCAACATGTCGCTCACGCTGCCTGTCCTTCCGTTGCCAGTATCCGCCCCGCAGTGTCCTCGTCGGTCACCAGCATCGACACGTATCCCCCGCGCAGAACCGACCGTACCGGCCCCACCTTGTCTTCGCCCGCGGCGACCGCGACCACCCGGCCACAGGCCCGGATTTCTTCAGGGCACAGGGCAACCAGCCGCTGGTTCAGCGCAAAGTTCGCAACCTGCCCACGGTCATGCACAAGATGCCCCAGAAACTCGGCCATCACCCCAAGGCCCGGCAGCATCGCCCGGTCCGGCGCCGACAGGGGATGCAGGTCAAAGTAGGATGACCCCGGCTGGGTGATCGATCCGATCCCGACCAGGCAGGCTGTGGCGCGACGGCCAAGGTCCAGCACCTCTTTCACCGCTGCCATGTTCATCAGCATCTCGCGCTGTTCGGCCCGCTCGGCGAACAGCGGCGCGTGCAGCTGCAGCGACCGCCCGCCAAGCCTTTCTGCCAGCCGCGAGGCGAGGTTGTTCACGTCGGTGTGGAACTTGCCCTGCACCCCGCCGGTCAGCGGCACCACTTGCACGTCGATGGGCCGCTCCACCGACAGGGCATCGACCACCGCCGCAACCGCCTTTCCCCCCGAAATCCCCAGGATATCGCCGTCGCGCAGCGTCTCGGCCAGATGTGCGGCCGCCGCCTGTCCCACCTGCGCCAGACGCGTGCCGTCGTTGTCCGACACCGTGGGCGAGACGATGGCCGATTTCACAAGCCCCGTCGCTGCCAGCTGCCGCTCGATGTCCATCAGCCGCTGGAACGGCGTCTCGATGCTGATCTTCACCATGCCGGACCGCCGTGCCTGGGCAATGATCCGGTTCACCTTCGAGGTTGACAGGTTCATCTCTTCGGCGATTTCGGCCTGTTTGCGGCCTTCTACAAAGTGGCGCACCAGCACCGCATGCATCTGCCGCATCGAGGTGAAATCATCGGTCAGCTCGGTCACGCCCGCCCCCCTGCCGCCTGTCGTTTCACGAGGTAGTGGTCAAAGGTCACCGCAGCGAGAAGGATCGTTCCCCGGATGATGTCCTGCCAGTAGACCGATACATTCAGCAGGGCCAGCGACGAGGACACCAGCGACAGAAGGATTGCCCCCAGAATCGCGCCGAAAATCGTGCCCTTGCCGCCCGACAGGCTTGCCCCGCCGATCACTGCCGCAGCAATCACGTTCAGTTCCATCCCGACGCCGAATGTGGGTTGGGCAGAGCCGAAGCGCGCCATGTAGATGATGCCCGCGACACCGCAGAGGGTAGAGCAGAGGACCGTGGTCAGGAAGATCACCCGCTTGGTGCGGATGCCGGAATAGGCGGCGGCCTTTTCGTTGCTGCCGGTGTAGTAGACCAGCCGGAAAGCCGTGGTGCGCCGCAGAAGAAAATCGAACGCCACCACGACAATCACGAAGATCACGATGGCCACCGGGATGACGCCGATCGATCCGATCCCGATCCACTTGAAGCTTTCAGGCAGTTCGAACAGCCCAAGCGGTCGCCCGCCGGTGCCCAGAAGGCAAAGACCCCGCGCGATCACCATCGCACCCAGCGTGACGATGAAGTGATGCAAGCCCACAAAAGTGACGAAGAACCCTATGACCGCCCCGATCCCGGCGCAGGCCGCAATGGCGATCAGCGACGCGACCCAGGGGTTCACGCCGTTCAGGAACAGAAGGCCCGCGATCACCATTGCCAGCGCCGTGACCGAGCCCACCGACAGGTCGATCCCGCCGGAGATGAGCAGGATCGTCATGCCGACGACGACAATCGCCTCAACCGAGAAGGCCATCGTCATCGCCCGCATGTTCGTCCACGTCAGAAAATGCGGACTGGCAAAGGACATGATGATGAACAGCGTCAGGATGATCAGCACAAGGCCCGTTTCCCGGGCACCGAACAGGCGCGACAGAAGGCTGCGGTCTTGGGCCGTCATGTTCATGGCAGTGTCCCGGACAGCGCCATCGCACCGGAAAGTGCCCCGGGCGCGGCAAGTGTCATGATGTTGGTTTCGGTAAGATCTGCCCCCGAAAGCTCTCCGGCAATGCGGCCTTCGCTGACCACAAGGACCCGGTCGCAAAGGCCGATCAACTCCGGCATTTCCGATGAAATCACGGCTACCCCAACGCCACTGTGGGCCAGCCCGCGGAGGATGCCGTGGATCTCTGCCTTGGCACCGACATCGACGCCCCGGGTGGGCTCATCAAGGAAGATCACCTTGGGCTCCACCGCCAGCAGCTTGGCCAGCGCCACCTTCTGCTGGTTGCCGCCCGAAAGGCTGACCACAGGGTGTGCCATGCTGGCGGCCTTCAGCTTCAGGCTGGTCCCGATGCGTTGTGCTTGTTCGGTCTCACGCGCGGGGTCGATCACGCCGCCCCGGCCTGCAATCCGCGACAGGTCGAGTGCGGCAATATTGGCGGCGATGGACAGATCAAGGAACAGGCCGTCGCCCTTGCGATCTTCGGACAGGTAGACGATGCCCTTTGCGATGCAGTCGGCATAGTCGCGCAGGGTCACCGCTTCACCGTACAGGCGCACCTCACCCCTGGCCTTGCCCTCCAGCCGGGTCACACCGCGCGCAATCTCGCTGCGACCGGCGCCAATCAGCCCGGCAAAGCCAAGTATCTCGCCCCTGTGCAAGGCAAAAGACACGTCCTGATAGCGGCGGTCTGTCAGCTTCGTGACGCTCAGAATTTCGGGGCCGCGCTGCCCGGTCAGCTTCGCAGGATACAGGGCATCGATCTGGCGTCCGACCATGGCGTTGACCACATCCGCCGGGGTGATGTCCCGGGTGCGGTCGGTGCGGATGTGCTGGCCGTCGCGCATCACGGTGACGCGGTCGCAGTTCTGGAAAATCTCGGCCATGCGGTGCGAGATGTAGATGATACCCATCCCCCGGGCAGCCAGATTTCGCATGATCCCGAAGAGTTTCTGCGCCTCGTGCCCGGTCAGCGCCGCAGTCGGTTCATCCAGGATCAGGATGCGGCAGTCCAGTGTAAGGGCTTTGGCGATCTCGACCAGTTGCTGCTGCGAGATGGACAGGCTTCCGGCAGGAAGCCGGGGGTCGATGGCGGCCAGCGGCGCCAGGACCTTTGCGGCGCGCGCGATCAGGTCTGCCCCGCCCATAAGCCTGCGCCGGGACTGGGCGGTTTCAGCCATGAAGATATTCTCGGCCACAGAAATGTCAGCGCAGAGCGCGATCTCCTGATGCACGAAACCGATCCCAAGACCCTGCGCCGTGGCGGGGCTGTCGATCCTGACTGGTTGACCGTCGATATGGATGGACCCGCTGTCGGGCTGAAGGATTCCGTCGATGATGTTCATCAAGGTGGATTTTCCCGCACCGTTCTCACCGGCGAGCGCATGAATCTCTCCGGCTCGCAGTTCGAACCTGCCATTGCGCAGCGCACGGACCGCACCAAAGGACTTGGCGATGTCGGCCAGTTCAAGAAGGGGCGGGGGTGCCGTCGTCATGGGTCATTCCGCAAAGGGTGTGCCCCGCCGTTTTGGCGGCGGGGCGGGTGCCTCAATTGCGCCCCTCCATGTAGGCCTCAAGCACGAAGCTGTCGGCGTTGTCCTTGGTGATCACGGCAAAGCCGTTGTCCACGAAGGGGATCTGCATCGGGTTGTAGCCCGAGCTCTTGTAGTCGTTGAACGGGTCGATCAGGCCGGGATGGGCACCGAGGAAGGTATTCATGAAGCCGATGAAGCCCTGGATGCCCTGGTTCGGGTTCAGCGCCATGTGGATGTTGCCGGCCTTGATCTCTTCCAGCGTGGTCGGCGAGATATCGGCATGGATGATCACCAGCGTGTCGCCCGCGGCCTTGACAGCCGCAACGGCGCCTTCGGCCGAACCGGATTCCGGGATCCACAGCGCGGCCAGGTCGGGGTTCGCCTGCAGCATGGCCGACACGGCGGTAAAGGCCGCATTCGGGTCCTGGTTCGTCGCCTGCCGCCCGACCAGCTTCATGTTCGGGTAGTTCTTTTCCATGTAGGCGATCAGCGCCGTCACCCGCAGGTCATGGTTCGACTGGCCGGGGTTCTCCAACACCGCATATTCGGCGCTGTCGCCTACGGTCTTGACGATCTCTTCCGCCGCAAAGGCCGCTTCGGCCAGGTTGTCCGATGTGATGTAGGCCGTTCGTTTCGACTTGGGCGAATCGGCAGCGAAGGTCGTGACCGAGACGCCGGCATCGATGGCGCGGTTGATCGGGTCGATGAAGGGATCGGCCTGCATCGGGTGCAGCAGGATGCCCTTCGGACTGGTCACAAGATCCTGCTCGAACGACGCGATCTGTTTGGTAATGTCGTAATCTGGGGTCCCCGAGAAGACGGCCTCGCAGCCAAGTGCTTCTGCGGCCTGCTTGAATCCCTCGAAGACCGGCACCCAGTACGGGTGCCCGCTGACCATGACGTTCATGATGTAGGTCTCGCCCGGTTCGCAACGCAAACCGCCTTCGGCCATGACCGCCGGGGACGCCCCCAAGAGTGCTGCGGCCGATGCCCCGCTCAGTACCAGTGCCTTGACGTAGCTCATGTGTTCCTCCCATGACGACGCGCACAGCGCCATTTCTGCAAGTTTTCCCGCTTTGCGCAAGATATTGCATGAGAACCGATAGGGGCAGTGTGCCGGGGCGTCAACCAACTCGAAAATTTCTGTCGAGTAGTGCAATTTCTTGCAAGAAGGCAGAATGTGCGCCGATCTCCAACAGCGTCCGCGCCAAGCCGGAATGCTTCCCTTCAATGCGCCGAAACCGGATCAAGCGCTGCCCTGGGTTCTTCCATTTCCGGAGAAGGTCAGACGTCTGACCCGCCCCTTCCGTCACCTGCATACCGCAAACCCGAGCGGAGGTCCCTGATGCGGCCTTCTTCATTCTTCAATAGGTTCTGGTGACGCTGTCCGTGTTTCGGAGACTGACGTTTCGGCCAGAATTCGTCTCTGAAGGCCCCGCCTCTCTTTTCATCCGATCTGCATCCAGATCGAGACGCGTTCAAAACGTTTCGTACTTTCCGTATGTTGGCGAAATCGAATTGCGCCGCTGTTGAAGCGGGTTCGTCTGCTGTCGATGCAAGCAAAGATACCCCAGGCCCCGTGCCTGAGGCGCGGGTTCCACGGCTCTGCCCTCCGCATCCGTCTTCGGAACACTTTCCGCTGGCGATCTGGGTCCATCCCCCCGCAAAACCACCCTCGCCGCGCCGCGCGAGACGCTCTGCGCCCCCGCCCCGGCAGAGGTGCCCCAGGACCCCGTACGACCGGTATCCCTTGACATATCTGTCCTTCGCCGTTCCACCATACCCCGAAATCAGATTACCGGGCCTGTGATCGTTTCCGACCGCAGGGCAATCGTCCATATGCCTTCCGGAGTGACAGTGGACCGAGCAGTCGAAGCAAACGCAGCATCGGACGGAGTGTCCCGCTTCCTTCCCCGCCACCTGCGGGCACGCGCCCCCGACTTCGCCAGCGGTTCAATCTTGCCCGCGAGCCACGACATCGACGGAGTGGCGCTTGTTGCCGACATCAGCGGCTTCAGCACACTGACGGACCGCATGTCGCGCGATGGTCCGGGCGGCCTTGCGCGGCTGTCGGCCGAACTCAACCGTGTCCTCGGGCGGATGTCCGCCATCATCTCCGACCATGGCGGTGACGAGGACTCGACGGCAGGGGATTCGATCCTTGCCCTCTGGACGGCAGGCGCGGGTCAAACCATCGGGAATGCGGCTGCAGCCGCCCTCGCCTGCGCCGATGCCTTGATCGCGGCACTCGATGGGACGGAAGGCGAAAGCGACATCACCCTGCGGTTGCGGGTCGCCATCGTGTCGGGGAGAATGCGGATCATGCACCTCGGCGGTTTCGGGGGGCGATGGCTGCACATGCTGTCGGGTCAGCCGCTTATCGGGATATCGGCCCTTCTCGACCAGACACACCCAGGCAACATCTCGGTCGATGGCGCGACCCTGGCCGCGCTCGGACCCGCAATCGACACGGCTCCTGTCGCCGCCGACGCTTTCCGGGTGATGGGCAGACGCGCAGGTTCCCCCGCCGGACCGGCATCCGGACGGATCAGATCTCTCTCTGCCGCCGAGGAGGCGGTGCTTGAACCCTTCCTGCATCCGGCCCTCCGTGGCATGCGCGGACGCGGTCCTGCGGGCTGGGCCGCCGAAATCCGCACGATCACCGCGATGTTCCTCAGCCTGACCGGCATCGAACCGGCCAGTGACGGCAACATCCTTGCCATCCAGCGCGTCGTCGAAGAGATCCAGTCCGTTCTGGCCCGCTTCGGCGCGCACATCCACGCCATGTCCGTGCATGACAAGGGTCCGATGGTGATGGTGGTTTTCGGCCTTCCGGGCCTGGCCCATGCGGACGATGCCTTTCGCGCCGTGCGCGCCACGCGAGAGGTGCAACTCACGCTTGACCGGTTATGGCTGGACAGCACCTGCGGCATCGCCACAGGCCGCGCCTATTGCGGACCGGTCGGTTCGGGAGACCGGATGACGTTCAGCGTGATCGGCGGCGTGGTGAATCGCGCCTCCCGACTACAATCGGGTGGACGGTTCCGCATTCAATGTGACGAGGCAACTGCAAACGCGGTCGGCGAGCGGGTCCGGTTCGAACGCATGGCCACCACGTCGTTCAAGGGATTGGCTGATCCTGTTGCCGTCTTTTGTCCCCGTGTCGAGATGGATGTGCTGCAACGGGTGGGTTCCGACGCCACGTTGCGCGCGCGCGATCTCGATGCGATCATCGGTTCGCTGGACATCCGGGATGTCCCGGGTTCGGGCACAGGCCTTGGCATACCGCGTGTGCTCGCCCTTGTGGGCGACGCAGGGATGGGCAAGTCGATCCTCCTGCAGCGTCTATGCGACCATGTCGGCCCGCTGGGTCGCAACGCGTTCAGCGGCCGCACGGATCCCTACAACCGCGAGGTGCCTTTCCTGTGCTGGCGCAACATCTTCACCCGTCTGTTGGACCTTGATCAGGGCGTGGACCCTGCGTCGGCCATGGCGGGTGTGGTGAGACAGATCTCGGATGTCCCCGGACTCGCGCAGCATGCTCCGCTTTTCAACCCGGTCCTGCCATTCGTGATCCCGGACACGCCCGACACCCTTGCAATGCGCGGGGGTGCCAAGTTCGACAGCACGATCAAGGCCCTGTCGGCGTTCCTCTGGCACAGGCTCGCCGGCCGCCCGGCACTGCTCCTACTTGATGACGTGCAGTGGCTGGACAGCGCATCGTCCACCCTCCTGCGCGAGTTTCTGGGCCGTGGTCCTGCGGACGCACAGCGCGGGCATGCCGACGTCGCGGTCGTCCTGGCCGGTCGGCCCGATCCCGGCATGGACCAAATCTGCGCCGAGATCCGCGCCCTTCCCGGGACCTTGCCATTGACCGAAACCCTGCTTCGGCCACTCGATCCCGATGAAACTGCAAGTCTTGTGGCGACGACAGTCGGGGCCGCGCGCGCCGAACCCTCCCTCACCCGCTTCGTCCATGCCAAGACGGGCGGAAATCCATTCTTCATCCGAGAACTGGCCCTTGCCCTGCTGGCGGCAGGAGCCATCACCCAAAGCGACGGCCTGGTGCATGCAGCGGCCGCGATGCCTACCCTTGCCGCCGCTGGCTTCCCCGACAGCGTTGAACGAACCGTCCTTGCCCGCTTCGACCGGCTGCCTCCGGGTCAGCAGACAATCCTGAAATGCGCGTCTGTCATCGGGACTGTCTTCGACGATGAAATGCTGCGCGAGCTCCTCCGGGATACCCCCTTCGAAACCACTCTCCGGGACGACCTTTCTGCCCTTGTCAGAAAAAGGCTGTTCGCCCACGCCACAGGAACGAGGGCTGAGGGCATCTATACCTTTGACCACCTTATTGCGCAGGAAACGATCTATGCGCTCCTGCTCCCGGCCGATGCGAGCCACCTGCACCGCCGCATCGCCGAATGGCTATCGTTGCATGACGACACCGCCGATCCCGCGATCGTGGCCAGCCACTTCGACCGTGCCGGCGAATTTGCCAGCGCGGCCAAAGCCTACGAACGCTCCGGCACCGCCCTTTTGCGGGTCGGTACGGACAGCGATTCGATCATTCAGCTTGAACGGGCGATGGATTGCATCGCCAAATCCGGCTTGCCGGGCCAAACCCTCCGCCGCGCCCGGCTGCACCGAAACCTTGGCGAAGCATGTAACCGGCTCGGGCACCTGCCAGAGGCCCAGAAGAACCTTGAGGCCGGGCTGTCACTTCTTGGGCGCGTGTGGCCAAAAGGCAAGGGCAGGGTGATGCGGGCGTGCCTTGCCGGGTTTATCGCCCAGTTCACGGCGTCGCAGTTCGGGAAACGCAGGCCGCGCACACCGGAAAAGGCCGCCCGGGCCGCAGAGCTGGCGACGATCTATGCGCATCTTGGCCACACGCACTACTTTGCGCACCGGGACTTCGAAATCATCCTGTCCGTCATCGAACAGGCAAATCACGCCGAAATCGCCGACGACGTACAACTCATGGCCGACGGCTATATGCAGATTTCCAACGTCATGGGCATCCTCGGTCTTCATGGTATCGCAGAGCGATTTCAGCGGCGGTTCGCCAGGCTGCGTCCCCAACTCGAACCCGTCACGCTTGCGCGCTGCAATCAGTTGCAATCTCTCTACCTCGCCTCTGTCGGCCGACTGGCCGAATGCCGCGCCCTGCTCGAAGAGGCGCTCCAGATCGCAGAGCGTCTCGGAGACCAGCGTTTCCGCCGCGAATTCCTGTCGCTCCTCGGGATCGTGACCCTTCCGCTTGGCGAACCGGACGTATCGCGCAAGGCCCGCGCCGGGTTTCTCGGGCTCGCGCGGGCGTCTAACGATCAGCAGGCCCTGCTTTGGGCTCTCATCGAGGCCGCCGAATTCGCGCTGCACGAGGGGGATCACGTGACCCTGGACGCTTGCCTGACCGAGGCAGCGCCTCTCCTCCCGCGGTTCGGTATGGGCGAGACGATCTGGGCACAGGGTATTCGCGCCCGTTCACTCTGGGAAACAGGACAGATCGCTGTCGCAATCGATCTCGCGTCGCAGACGCTTTCCGTGATCCGCCAGACGATGCCGGTCAGCTACTACACGCTCGAAGGTTACGCCGGAGTTGCCGAGGTCTTTCTTCGCACGCTTGAGGACGGTGTGTCCGATCCCCGGAAGCGCGCCCGGATGACAAAGGACGCCAGGGCCGCGATCAAGGGGCTCGGGCGGTTCGCCAGATCGTTTCCCATCGCGCGGCCCCGCGTCTTCGCGCTTCGGTCGCGGCTGTCGGAATGCGAGGGCCGAGGCGACGCGCGGGCCCTTGCCGCCCGCGCGCTGGCCGAGGCCAAGAGACTATCGCTCCCGATCGAGGCGCTCCACGCGCAGACGCTGCTTGCAGCCTACCTTCCCCCGGAAGATGCTGCGTCCGTCGTGGCCGACATCGACCGCGCCTATGCAGATCTGCTCAGCGCGGCGGGCCGCGCCGGGCTGCGCCGGATGGCTTTGCGCCGCGGCATTCCCTGAACGGCGTCCTACCACCGGCAGGTGATGTCCCTCTCGCCGGGGATATGGGCGGGCTGGCCCGATATTCCGCGGGCTGCCTGCAGGCCCGAAATTGCACAGGCCTCGATACTTCCTATGTTGAGCCCGTTGTCGGTCCAGTCTCCGGCAAGCCAGAGTCGCCTGAACCCCGACCTGTCCGCCCTGATCCGGTGGCGGATGCTGTTGGCGCGCGACTGGACGTACAACTCGGCCGTGTCGATGTTGGCGCGCAGATACTGTTCCCCCAGTCGCGCGGTCAGCCCGTCTTTGCTTCCGTGAAGCCGCCTCCAGTCAAGTCCCGCGTCACTCGCCTGCACGCCGGGCCAGATTTCGCGCGTCTGCGCTGCCAGAAAGGCCCGCGCCGAAGCGGCCACGGTCTCTTGCGCTTTCGCCTCGTCGTCGGGGACCGTGTCTTTCATCACGCCGCAGGCATAGGTCAGAAACGACGGGCCGCCCTCTGCCGGCCAGTTCTCCCTCTGCAGAAGATGCGAGAAATCCGTGATCGACGACCACGGCTCGACATAACCGCCGATGATGTCGGGATCGCGCGGCAATCCCATCTCCGCTCGCGTCGCATCAAACCACAGCTGCATGGCAAGCGTGCGCACGCTTGCGATACCGCCCAGCATCGCCCGCCATTCGGACGAGGCCAAGACCAGTTCGGAACAAAGTTCATTCAGGCGCGGCAACGGCACGGCCAGCACCAGGTGGTCGAAATCCTTCTCGGCCACAAGCGTGAACGGCTGGCCGCGATCCTTCCAGCCACTGTCGTGATGCTCCAGGTTGCAGCCTGACAGGCGAAGCGCCTCGCCTTCGACGATCGCATCGAAGAACGGTTGCGATGGCCAGCAGTCAAGGTCGCGCACCGGGTAGACAGGCACATACTCGCCCTTCAGGGCCACCTGCCGGGCGATTGTGACCTGCTCGATTGCACGGCCATCTGACGAAAGGTGCAATTTGTCAGCACGGCAGAAGAATTCGAACCGGACGCCCCGGCGCTTCAGCACCGTGTAGATCGGCGCAAAGACCGTGTCGCCCATTCCGGCCTGCATCTGGAACAGGATCGCTCTTTCGTATTGGAATGCAATCCGCAGGATGGTGCGCAGGGCGGTGCCCGCCGCGATGTCGGGACGGTCGGTGTCGCCATCGGCATACCCGAACGCGGCGTCATAGAACACGCGCAGCATTGCTGCACCGAAGGCCACATCGTTGGGTCGGCCTTCGTGATCGGCGTCGAACGGGCTGTTTCGGTTCAGCCAGGCGATGAAATCGACGTCATTGATGACATCCAGTCCCCTGGCTGTCAGATCATCCGACAGCATCCCCCGAGCGATTGTCGCCCCTGTGAAGAACATCGCCCAGAACCTGCGCGGCTCGTCCTCGCCCTTGGCGACGCGGGCAGCGATCTGGTGCCAGACGATACGCGATACGGTGTCGATGATGTCGACGATGACATGCCGCGCCGCCCGCCCCATGCCCGACGACGGGCTTGCGGCGGCATGGACCAGTTTGAACAGGTCTGCCACACCGTGCTCGGCCGTAACGGCCAGGCGTCCGGTCAACGCCCCGATGTGGCCAAGCACACCCACGCCGCCGTCATGCCGCGTGACATCGACCTTTTCATGGCGCGCCGGATGTTTGGTCAGCACCGCTTGCAGCCATGCGGCCAGAATCTTCCACACCTGTACCAGGTCGCTGTCCGCACGCCCTTCTTCGCCGGCAATCTCCGGGAAATCGACAGGCCAGGGCCGCCAGGCACCGCCCACCTTCTCCTGCAGCAGATAGGTGTCCTGCGGCTTGAAGGCATCATCCAGCGTCGCCAGAGGCGTTCCTTCCTTGCGGCCCAACTCGCGGTAGACGTCGCCCATGAGGCGGAACGCGTTGTGATAGAACCCGAACCATACATGAAGCCCGTGCTCCTCGATCCGGTCGTTGCGTTCCCTGTTTCGCCCGCTCGCGCCCTTGCCGCCCAGCCGCCATCCCATCTGATAGACAGTTACGTCATACCGGCCGCCCTGTTTCGGGTCGGTCAGTTCCAGTGCGGCGGTCAACCCGCCCATGCCGCCGCCCAGGATAACGACCTTCTGTCGAGCTGCGCCTGTGCCTGTCATTTCAATTCTCCCAAATCACGACCCCGGGGTTGATTGTCATGTCGAGCGTCAGGCTCAACGTCAGGTCCGTTTCGCAATCGGGCGACAGGCCCAAGTCCTCGCACATCGGGATATTGGCCAGCGGATGCGCCTTGAACCTGTACTTGGCCGGGTGATGCACCCCCCTGATGCCCGAGACATAGGCCGGGGCCTCGGTGATCGCCTGGTAGCAGGCAAGGTCGGTGCGGTGAATGTCCCGGAACTGCTTCAGAAAGACCTGCGTGATCTGCCCCCGCCAGAGCGACTCCAGCGCCTGTCCGATAAGCTTCAACCCCGGCACAAGCCAGCTTCCCGTGGCGTCGAGCGTATGGCCCGCGATCCCGAGAACATCTTCCAGCCGCGAGAAGGTCGTTCCATCAGCCGCCTGTCCCGGCAAGACCGGCGATAGCGAGATGAACTTCTGACGTCCCCATTTCGCTTCGGGTCCATGGTCGGGCGTTCCGTAGACATCGACCTGGAACGTCGGCAAGGCCCCCTCGGCCCCGTGGGTCAGCATCCAGCCCAACTGCTTGAGATAGCCATAAACCTCTCGCCCCGTGCTTCGCGCGATCGGATTGTCAAGAAAGAGATAAGGCGAAAACGCCCCGATCCGTTCGATGACCGGACTGTCGGGGGCCTTGCGCCGCCCGGCAATGACCCAGACCGCCAGCTCCTTCTCTGATGAAAATCCGATCGAGGGATAGTTCAGGAACCGTCCCTTGGGGAATTCGGTCAGGGTCAGCATGACACGGTCAGTCAGCGGCACATAGCTTACCGTCCCGCCGCTGGGCTGGGCAAAGAATTTGTCGCACAGCGCCGTGAGTCGGTCGATGTCCGCCCTGACCATGAAAGCCCACATTCGGGCCTGATCGAACCGGATCGGCCCGGCATAGGTCTGCACGCCGCCATGAACGACGTAAGGGGCAGCCCCGCCGCCCATCTTTACGGGTATGCGCCTCTGCATCAGGGGATGGGTCGATGGCACGCGCAGGATCGTCCGCGGCAGGCCTGAAACTGCCCGCGATGCGAGCTTTCCCGACATCACCGAGGCTTCGAACGACCCAAGGTTCTGCGGCGTCGCGATCCAGTCCCCGGCCAGATGGAGGTTGGCATAGCCCGAATCGTCTGCGCGCAGGCGATACCGGCTGCTGCCCGCGACCGACTGCACATAACGCTCGGACGGGTCGACGTTGGCACGAATGTACTGCGCGTTCAGACGGTCCGGTCCGATCACGCCTGAAGGTGCCTGCAACACGCTCCAGTCGAACCCCGCAGTCCCGTTCACGGCAGGCCAGATGGGTGCGGTCCGTGACGACAGAAACCGCTCGGCTTCAGTTCTGACTGTGGCCGCCGCCCGTGCCGGATAGTCGCGCGCATCGACCGGCGGCGGCTCGGCCGGTCCCTTGAGCGGCCCGCACAGGATCACCTGTGCGCGCGCGCCCGTATCCTCTGTCGGCAGCACCTCTGATATGTCGGCCCAGGTGTCCAGCGGCGACACGTCATACCCCCCGGCCAACGTGCCCGCCGGTCCCGCCCAGCCGCATCCGGCCAGGTCGCGCGTCAAGTGAAGCTGCACATTCTGCGTTTCGACCGTCCGGACGACCGCCATCATCTCGCGCCAAGCCGGCTTCTGCGCCAGAATCCCCGTGCAGATGTCTTCCAGACCCGCCTTTGGGATCGCTAGCACCGCGACATCGAAATCCACACCGGCAAGCAGTTGCCTCGTACCGCCGGTATCTTCCCACCCGCTCCAGCGCGACTCGAGATCTATTCCCTTCGCCTTCAGCGTTTCGCCCTCGACAATCTGGTCGTAAAGCGGTGCATTCGGCCAGCATTTCAGACCGCCATGATCGATCAATGGCTCATAGGTCGCGGCCTTCAGTCTTACCTGGCGGGACAAGGTGATGCGCCGGATCGACACACCGCCGGAATCGGGAACCAGCCCGGTGACGCGCGAGAAGAATTCCACCTTCACGCCTCGCTTGCGCAGCACCTCGAAGATGGGCGCAATGACCACCTCTCCGGTGCCGGCCCGCATCTTCCAAATCACCGACCCGCGATATTGCCACAATTGCAGGAGCGCATTGACCAGCGATCCGGCCTCGACATTGCCCGGTTGGGCGATGTCGCCATCCGGATAGGCAAAGATCAGGTCATAAAGGGCGCGGACCGGCGCCGAACCGACGGTCTGATCCAGCGCGCCATGGCGTGAAAGCCAGGCCCGGAAGTCCAGCTCGTTCGCAGCCTCTGTGGCTGCGTAGGGATGGGTCAGGAATCCTTCCCGCAGAACTCCGGTCAGGATCGCGCGCGTAAGGTCCACTTCCATGATCAGGTGCCGCAGGCCGGTGCCGGGCCCCTGCGGGGCGGCCGTCAGATTTGCCAGTGCCCGCCACCCGTCATCAAGCAGGTCGGCCAGCCGGTGGTGGTGCTCCGGCAGGTGACGCGCGAGGTCGTCAGGCAAGGCCCCGGCCGCAGCAACGGCGATGTCCATCGGTTCGCCGCCCTCAGGCTTCGGTGCATGTCCGAAAAGCCTGTCCCACCAGTGCGGATGACCAGGCTGCACATTCCCGCCCCGGCCACAATGTGCCAGCAGCGCTCCATGCCGCCCGGCCAGCCATGCCAGCACCTGGCGCACCGTGGCCCATGGGCCGGGCGGCTCTCCGTCGCCCGGACGTCCGGCCAGAGACGGGCAGGTGATCGTCCAAGGCTGCCAGTGCCCGTCCACCTTCTCCAGCAGCGAAATCGTGTCATGCGGCGCAAGCGCATCAAACACCGTTGGAAACCGCGTGCCAGCCCCGGCGCCGCGCTCTGCGTACACGCGCCGCAGCAGGTCGAATGTGTTGTCATAAAAGCCGAAGAAGACATGCAGCCCGTGCTCTTCGACCCTTGCTCCGGCGCCGGGGTTCCGGCTGCTGGCGCATTTGCCGCCGAGTCGCCACCCCATCTGGTAGACCGTCACCGCATAGCGGCCCTGCTGGGCCGGGTCTGAAAGCTCGAGTGCTGTCGTCAATCCCGAGATGCCGCCACCCAGGATCGCCACCCGCTGAGGTTCGCTATCTTTGGTCATGAATGCTCTGCTGTTGGGGTCATGCGCTTGCCATTCGGTGCCCGAAGCATACTGCCTGCCCCGAATTCCGGATAGAAGGCACATGGGGGATTTGGCTGCCGCCATGCGGCTGCAGTCTGTCGGCATTCGGGAAAGGCCTTGGTCCCGGCACTCCGCGAGCGGCTCGACAGGACCGCTGCATCGGGTATCGCCAGACAGGGAGGGGGTCCGGCGCGCCGAGGTGGCTGCAAAGGCAGGACTGCCGTGCGGGCCCATCCTTGCGGCATCCGGCACTTGCAACGGTGTCTCCGCCGGGCAGCCGCCGATCGGGTCGCGGTTCTGTGTGGCGTGGCGCGGTGCCAGTCGCACAATTCGGCGGTGCTCCACGCCTTTGTCGATGAAACCGCCGAACGGCACCCCACAAAGGCGAGGCAAAGGTATCGAGGATTGGCATGGCCCCGAGATGCGGCATGGTGGTACATCTTTCCCCGGGGTCCCGATGCGGCCCCCGATAGCGGATATATCCCCAGGGCGGCATCCGAACGCTGTTCCCTGGGGAACAGAAGGGACGTCTTCCGCCATTCATCGCTGTCGCCCGCCCGGTCGGCGGACCGGTCGCGGTGCCCGGCCATGTCGCACATGATCCTGTCCCCCTCGTGGTGCGGAGGGCGCCGGGCCGAATGGTCGTGCAACACGTGGTTCACCCTGTGCCGTCCGATGCCCGGCAATCCGGAAAGACCCGACGGGTTGAAGCCCGGCCGGATCACCGGCTTCGCCGACAGGTCTTCGCCCCGAACCTGACGGAGCTACGACAGGAGGAAGCTGTGGCCGGCCCGGGCACCGGTGCTGCAGGTGCTGGTTGCCCGTGCGGCAGCTCCTGCGGCAATTGCCGGTGTCTCTGTGGCGCTTGCCGCGTAAGTCTATGACTTCGCAGCCTTTACTTTGGAACGGCTGGCGTCATGGATGGTGCCGGACCGGGTCTGGCTGCTGCTTTGCGCCGTGACGACGGCACGCACCCGTCGACTGCGATGTGGAACGGCATGGCCCGGGGTCGGCCCGATGCCGGTCCGTATCGGCGTTCGGCCCAGAACAACACCACCATCGCAACAGCGATCACGAGGAGGCCGAGGATCTCGTGCGGGGCCTGAACCCCGTGCAGCCCGTGCAGGATGATGAAGGCGAGAAGGGCCGCAATTGCGGGTTCCGACAAAGAGGCGATCAGTCCGACGCCAGTCGAGCGGCTTGTCGCCATGCCTTTGCAGCAGAGGATATGGGCCAGTGCCGTCGGGCCGAGGCCTGGATAGAGGACGAGTGCAGGCAACTGTCCCGTCGGAAGACCCTGCGGGACCGCGATGGCAACGCCGAGGAACGGCAGTGCGGCCGCCAGAAGCACCCCCGGGAACGAGATGCCAACCCCGGCAACGTCGAGCGGCCCGGTCCTGCGCGTCAGGTCACGGGCAAAGACCGAGGTGAAGACCGAGGTGACAGACGCGAGAACCGCGAATGTCAGACCGGCGGCGCGGGGGGCAGACCGTTCATTGGCGGGTGCCTGGCTTGCGAAGACGAGGACGCCGCCAAAGGCAACGACGAGCGAAAGCAGCGTTCCGCCCGAAAGCGCGGACCTGTTGCGCAACCGGGCCCGGCCTGCCGACAGAAGGCAGGGCAGGCTTGCCGTGATGACCACGGTCGCGGTGACGCCCTGCAGGTCGAAGGAGCGGAAGAGACAGACCTGGAAGACTGCGCTGCCGACAGCAAAACCGAGCAGGCGGGCAGGGTCGAAGCTGCGGATCGAGGCCAGGAATGCCGGGGTCACAAGCCGGTCGATGCAGAGAAGCGCGAGGCCGCCGACAAGCATCCGTGTCCCCGCGAGAAGATCGGACGGCATCCCTGACGCCGCGGGCACGACCTGGGAGGCGATCCCGACCGTCGCCCGGACTGCGGCGGCTGCCATGACCTGCACCATGCCGCTTAAGCCGCCTGCGGAGGCCGCAGGAAACAGAGGTCCGGCAGGCCGGACGGAAAGCCATAAGGTCACGATGAGGCTCCTGTCCGAAGGGGGCGGCAAAGGGCAGGTCCGGCTATCGGTCGCTCTGGCATTCCGGCAAGGGTTTGGCGACGGTCATCGTTCCTGCAGGATGGTGCCTGTGCATCGTTGGTCACTTGCCATTCGGGCTGCGGCGGATCCGCCGCCTTTCTTGGTTAGCCTTGTGGCAGGACAGCGGGCGGCAGGCTTTTCCCTGGGAAGCAGGTGCGGGACTTTCTTTCGTTGACGCCGGGTGATGCGCCGACCATTCTGGGGGCGGAGAGGACGGGATGTCAGGACAGCACGACCCACCCGACGCGGCCGGGCGCAGGCCTCTGGTGCGCGCATCCGGCCGGCGGGACGACGCCGAAGCCAGCCAGCCGGAGGCTGGCGGTGGTGTCTTGGGCAGAGACGGGCTTTTCGGGGCGCTGGACGGCGCAGCACGCGAGGTGCTGTCGGCTTCGGCGGCACGGAAATCCTGGAGCAAGGGGACGCTGATCTTCCAGCGCGGGGACGAGGGCGATTTTCTGGTCGCCGTCACGGCGGGGCGAATTCGTCTTTCGGTCGCCGCAGCGGACGGGCGGGAACTTGTCCTGCGGCATGCCGGGGCTGGAGAGGTGATCGGCGAGTTTTCGTTGATCGACGGACAGCCGCGGTCAACGGATGCCACTGCGGCCGAACCGACCGAGGGCCACGTGCTTTATCGCCGGGACTTTGTGAAGGCCGTCGCTGCGCGACCCGAACTGGGCATGGCGCTGGCGCGGCATCTGTGTGGGCTGCTGCGCAGTACGAATTACCAGATGGAGTCGATCGCCCTTTACGACCTGCGGATGCGGGTCGTGCGCTTTATGCTGCTGACCCTGCGCGAAGTGCATGGCGAAGCGGTACCAACGGTGGCGCAGATCAGCCTGAGGTTCAGCCAGGCCGAACTGGCCGCAGTTCTGGGTGCGAGCCGCCCCAAGCTTAACCAGGTGATGCAGGCGCTGGTGGCCGAGGGGGCGATCCGGCGGGATGGCGAGCGTCTGTCCTGCGATTATACAAAGCTGCTGCAGGCGGTGGAAGCCCATACGTCGCGGTAACCCCGAAAGCGACCGGTCCTTCGGCGAGCAGGCTGTCCCCCGGTGACGCGTGCGGCCGGCGCGGTACCCGCGTAACTGCCGCAGCGCCAGAGCGTCCGCCAGCCGACCGGTCCCGAGACACGGGTCGCGGCGGCGCAAGAAAAAAGCCAGATGTTTCCCAGGGAACAGCGCGACTGACTCCCTGCGGGCAGATTTGTCCCATCGCGGGGCGCAACGCCGCCCTGAAGAGGAGGACAGAGAAATGCAGCACCATTCGGTCATTGCGCATTACGTCGGTGGGGAGTGGACGGAAGGCACCAAATCTTTATGGCATGATGACCGCATTGCCGCAGAGGCTGCTCTGGCGGAGCAGCGAAAGCAGCAGCGAAACACCTTTCTCACCCACGTCACCCCACGGGCGCTTCTGGCCGCGCTGGCGCGGCGGCGCAAGGAGCGTTAAGCGGAGGCTGTGCTGAGACGACTGGCCGATACCTCGCCGCATCTTCTGGCGGATATCGGCCTTGTCCCCGACCAGCACGCTTGCGGGAGGATCTGTCTTTGGGTCCACGCGGGCAATCGCCGTCCCCTTGCGGCGATCAAGCCAGCGATGGCCAAATCGTTGCCCTCGCGGCTGACTCCGCCCGGACGGGCCTGTGCTGAGTTCGGCCCTGCGCCTGATCAGAAAGGAATTGCGGCCGAGTGATACCTTCGGCCCTTTCATGTGACCTGCGCCCGGCAGCGCGAGGTCACTTGGGTGCCGGTGTCGGAGTTGCTGGTGAAACGGTTCCAGCCATGGCACAGACCATCGCCTTTGCCACAGCACCATGCTGAAACCACGCCCGCCAGGGACCAAAGCCCCCGGCCAACGTCTGCCCCGCCCCCCGGGTGCCAGCCTTTTCTTGCGCCTGCATGAAGGGTCCTTATGGGGCCGTGATCTCTGACCGGGCGGGGAAACGCGCTGTGTTTCCTTCTCCGCCCGCAATGGCAAGCTGCCTTCCCGGCGCGTCAGGATGGTTTTCGCGTGCGGCAGATGGCATGGATGCTCTTTCAGCACCCTGAAAGGCGGCAATCGTCATGTTATGGTTTGGGGTCTGCAAAGACACGGCTGGGGTGCAACTCGCCGGCCTTGTAGATGCCCACGGCAAGGGCCCGGCCCTGATAGCTGGCCCAGGCTTCGTCGCCGTAGTCGACCGACGAGGCGATCACCATGCCGGGGTTGCCGTTGCGCAGGCGTGCGGCCCCTTCCGGGGTGGCGGGCAATTCGGGAAGGTCGGCCAGACCCTCTTCCAGCGGGCGCAGCAGGGCGTCGATCCCGGGTGTGCGCGCGAGGGCTTCGATCCGGTCCATCGACACGCCATCGGCGGCGTCAAAGGGGCCAGACCAGGCGCGGCGCAGCCAGGCCACGTGCCCAAGGCACCCAAGGGCCGCCCCCAGATCGCGGGCAATGGCGCGCACATAGCCGCCCTTGCCGCAGACCATCTCCAGTTCGGCATGATCCGCATCGGGGCGCGACAGCAGCGTCAGGCGTTCCACCCACAGCGGGCGGGGGGCGATGTCTACCACTTCACCCTCGCGCGCCAGATCATAGGCACGCTCGCCATCGATCTTGACGGCGGAAAACTGCGGCGGGGTCTGCAGGATTTCGCCCCGGAACGCGGCCAGCGCCGCTTCGATCTGCGCATCGGTGGGGCGGCTGTCCGAGGTGGCGATGATGGTGCCTTCGGCGTCATCCGTGGTGGTGGACGCCCCGAAACACAGCATGAAGCGGTAGCATTTCAGCGCATCGGTGATGTAGGGCACGGTCTTTGTCGCCTCGCCCAGCGCCACGGCCAGCACGCCCGTCGCCGCCGGGTCCAGCGTACCGGCATGCCCCGCCTTCTGCGCCTGAAACGCCCATTTGACCTTGTTGACAACGGCGGTCGAGGTGACCCCCGCAGGCTTGTCCACGATCAGCCAGCCGGAAACGTCCCTGCCCTTGCGCATGCGTGCCATGATCGATCCCCCATCTGGAAAGCCCGCCTGCTACTGCAGGAAGGGGGAAGAGGGAAGACGGGTTCGGACGGCGGCAAGAACGCGCCCTACCCGGCCGGAACCACCGTGCCGACAATCGGCCCCATCGGAAAGCCCATGTCACGCCGCCCGATGTCGGGGGCGAAGAGACGCGAGACATTGCCGTCGAAATACAGCGCCTGCGGCGTGCGCAGCGCATCGCGGAACAGCCGGGCGAATTCGGCGAAGTTCACCCGGCCCTGCGAGATGACAAAATACGCCCGGCTGCCATCGGCGCTGACGCCGACGCCGTTGCGGATGTAGCGCGACGGG
The DNA here is from genome assembly GCA_020250445.1 of Rhodobacter sp. GTDB lineage: Bacteria > Pseudomonadota > Alphaproteobacteria > Rhodobacterales > Rhodobacteraceae > Aliitabrizicola. Next base: position 27 of record JADCEF010000020.1, on the reverse strand, counting down.
CTGTCGGGGATGAACCGGGGGTGCAGG
>JADCEF010000002.1 GCA_020250445.1 Rhodobacter sp. | reverse complement strand
CCATCGCCCCTGCCACAGTGCAACGCCGGGATCAGGACCAGCCGGTGGCCGAAGCCCCCGGCCAGCGCCCGCCCCGCCATCGGCGGGCGCTTTGCGCCCACCGGGTCGGGCGCTGGCCTCTGATTCTCCCGGACGTTCCGGTCTACAGGGCACCGTCGCGCGCGGGCGGGGAAACGCGGGTCGCGTTTCCTGTTCCCGCCCGAACAGGCGAAGGTACTTTCACCGCTTCATTGGCAGGGGCCATCCCCCTTGCCAAAGCGCCACGCTGCCCCATGGCCCGCCGGGAGCCAAGGCACCCGGTCCTGCGCCCGCCCCGCCCGCGGTGGGCGCTGCCTTTTGTTGCGCTTGTCCAAACGCTCGTCATGGCACCGTGGTCCTTGACCGGGCGGCAAAGACGTGGGGCGTTTCCGGGTCCGCCCGGAACGGCAGCCGCTTGCCCCGAATCAGGAAAGCCTTGCCATGCGGCAGCCAGTCAGGATGCCCTTCCGGCACCCTACGAAGCCATGCACCCCTGCGTTACTGCAGACGCTGGCCGTTGACGAAAAGGCCCTTTTCCTTGAACTCCAGCGTCGAGGTCAGCGTGTCGTCAGACCCTTCCACGGCATTGGCAAACAGGCCCATCATCATCCGCGCGCTCATCGCCTGATCCTCCGGCAGAAGGCCCATCTGCACCAGCTTGTCGACAAGCCCGTTGGCACCGACGATCTTCAGGTCAAGCTGGCCCGTCGGCAGCGGTACGCCGGGGAAGGTCGTGGTGTCGGCGTTGTCAAAGGTGAAGGCCCCGTCGCCCGTGACTTCCGCCCCCGCTGCCTTCAGCGTCAGGTTGGTGACATCCAGCGCATGAAGCTGGACCGGCATGGTGTCGTCGGCAAGCTCTTCGGCCCCGTCCGGGTCCATGATGTCGACCCCCCAGTTGGCCTTGCCCCCGGTGTCGATGACGATGGTTGCCGGATCGCGCGGCAGGACCTTTTCGGGGTCCAGCAGCGACCAGACATCGTCTGACAGTGTGAAATCAACCAGCTTCATCAGGAATGCGAAATCGCCCGGCTCGTCCGATTTGCTGACCGGCATCAGCAGGTTGAACGCCGCCTCGCCATAGCTCATCGCAACAGACGGCAGCGGACTCCACGCGCCGGACAGGGTCACTTCGACATCCTTGCTGCCCCCGCCATAGTTCAACCGGTCCGCATCCAGCGCAAAGACGATGTTCCCGCTGCCGATGGTGGCAGAGCCTTTTGTCGTGTCCGCCGCTTCGGCCATGTCAAACTCGAACGTGCCTGCGCCATAGGCAAGGCTGCCATCGGTGGCAAATCCGGCTTTCAGGGCCTGCGACATGTCCGCCATCATCGCCGTATCCAGCAGATTGCCCGTCGAGTTCCCCACAAGATCGCTGACATTGCCCTTCATGTTGATCTTGCCGCCCGTTTCAGGGTCCGTCATCGCCAGTGTCACCGCGGCACTGTCGGCAGTGATCGAAGAGGCAAGCTGTTTGGGCGTGCCTGCCGTCACCAAATAGCTTCCGCCCAGCGCCGTGACATCGACCTCCAGGGTCATTTCGATCGGCTTTTCCTCTACGGTCACGTCACTGACCACAGCCTTTACGAAGGGGGCAGTGAAATCATAGCGCGTTTCGGCTTCGCTGCCCGATGCGATGATCTTGAGGTCAGGTTGGCGGACCGCGACATTGATGACGCTTTTCCTGCCGTCGGATTCGATTGAATTCACGACAACCGGATATTCGGGCGACATGGTGACTTCCACGGTTCCGTCACCCAGTTCGCGGAAATTCACCGCCTCGATGGTGCCGTTGATCGACCCGCCATCGAACGTTGACACAATGGTCAGGCCCTTGATCGCAAGCGTGTCGCCTTCGCGGGCCTCCGAAGCCGCCGTCACGGTCTGGCCAGAGGCCGCCGATACGGCCTTCCAGTTCGTCCAGACCTGATCGGCTGTCAGTTCGGCATGGGCCGCAGTTGAAATCAGCAGTGCCGCAAGCAGCGGGCCGCCCTTGAACGTTGCGTGAAACATGAAAAAGCCTTCCTGAGGACCATTCGCCCATCCTTTCCCCTGCCATGCGGCGGGTCAAGGGTTTCCGTAGTGCGCGGTGATGGTCTAAGACAGTCCGGCAATCCGCAAGGGGGACAGGAATGCAGGGCAAGGTTGTGGCAATCACCGGGGCAAGCCGGGGCATCGGGGCCGCGGCGGCCCGCATCTTTGCGCAGGCCGGGGCGCGCGTCGCCCTTCTGGCGCGCAGCGGCGACGAGATCGGGCAGGTTGCGGCACAGATCGGCCCGCAGGCGCTGGCCCTGCGCTGTGACGTTGCCGATGCGGCTTCTCTGCGGGCCGCGCTGGATCAGGCGCTGCGCTGGGGTGGGCGTCTTGACGTGCTGATCAATAACGCAGGTGTGATCGATCCCATCACCCGTCTGGCCGAGGCGGACCCGGCAGACTGGGGGCGGGCCATCGACATCAACCTCAAGGGTGTGTTCCACGGCATGCGGTTTGCGATCCCGGTGATGAAGGCGCAAGGATCGGGCACAATCATCACCGTCTCGTCCGGGGCCGCCCACACGCCGCTGGAAGGCTGGGGGGCCTATTGCAGCGCCAAGGCCGGGGCCGCCATGCTGACACGCATGGCCCATCTGGAGGAGGGCACCTGGGGCCTGCGCGTGATGGGCCTGTCGCCGGGCACGGTTGCCACCGACATGCAGGTCAGGATCAAGGCCAGCGGCGTGAATCCGGTGAGCCAGCTTGATCCTGCGGTGCATATCCCCGCCGACTGGCCCGCGCGCGCGCTGCTGTGGATGTGCAGCCCCGACGCCGACGGCTGGCTTGGCCAGGAAATCTCGCTGCGTGACCAGGGCATCCGCGCCCGTGTCGGCCTGATCTGACCGGTTGCCCCCGGATCACCCGCGAAAGAAGGCGGTGACAGCGATGATCAAGGTTTCCGATGCGGGCGGTCTTTGGACGCTCACGCTGCGCCGTCCGGAAAAAGCCGGTGCCCTGCCCGCGACCCTATTGCCCGCCGTGGCAAATGCCGGGGAAAGGGCCACAAGCGCCCGCGCCCTGATCCTGACGGGCAGGCCCCGTGTCCCTTGGGCCGGGGCCGGTCCGGACAGGGCGCGGGCCGGGCCGGCAACCTGCCCTGCCCGGGAAACCGGTTCATCGCGCTTCTCGGCCTTTCCGGGCCTGGCCAGTGCCGCCCTGAACGGGACACTGCCCAGGGCCGGTGCCATTGGGATGGCACCGGCCCCGGGCCTGCGGTTTGCCATGCCCGGGGCTGCGGTCCTGCGTCCCGCCATGCGACCGGGCCTTTTGCCACAGCCGTCCGGCCCGGTCCGTCTTGCGGCGCTGGCCGGATCTGCCTGCACCAGGCGCATCCTGACGGCGGGCACCCGCAAGACAGTGCCCGAGGCGCTGGCGCGGGGCCTGATCCCGTGACCGGGCACTGCGATGCGCTGGTCATCGGTGCCGGTCCCGCCGGGCTGATGGCTGCCGAAGAACTGGCCCGCGCCGGCAGGCGGGTGCTGATCGCCGAGGCCAAGCCCAGCCCCGCGCGCAAGTTCCTGATGGCGGGCAAGTCCGGCCTGAACCTGACGCAGGACGAACCCCTGGCGGCCCTGACGGCCGAGTACCGCGAAGCGGCCCCCTGGCTTGCCCCGATGCTGGCCGTCTTCGGACCAGACCAGGTCCGGGACTGGGCGCGCGGTCTGGGGCAGGAGGTGTTCACAGGCTCGTCCCGCCGGGTCTTTCCGGTCGCAATGAAGGCCTCGCCGCTGCTGCGCGCCTGGCTGCGGCGGCTGGACGGGATGGGGGTGCAGATGCGCACCCGCTGGCGCTGGACCGGCTTTGCCGGCATCGGCCTGGGTTTCGACACGCCCGCAGGCCTGCAGGTTCTGTGCCCCGCCGTCACGGTTCTGGCGCTGGGCGGGGCCAGCTGGGCGCGCCTGGGGTCGGACGCCGCCTGGGTGCCCTGGCTGGAGCAGAAGGGGGTTGCCCTTGCCCCCTGGCAGCCTGCGAACATGGGGGTCCGCATGACATGGTCGGCCCATATGGCCCGCCATTTCGGGGCACCGGTGAAGGGGGCCGTGCTGTGCGCGGGCCGGCTGCGCCGGCGCGGCGAGTTCGTGATTTCGGCCCGAGGCCTGGAAGGCGGCGGCATCTATGCCGTTTCGCGCGCGCTGCGCGACGGCGCGCCCCTGATCCTGGATCTGCTGCCGCATCTGTCTGCCGGTCAGATCACCCTGCGCCTGACCCGCGCCCGCCCCGGCGAAACCCTGGGCAACCGCCTGCGCAAGCTGGGCCTGTCCCCTGCCGCCACAGCGCTGGTGCAGGAGTTTGCCCGCCCCCTGCCCGAAGGTGCGGCACTTGCCGCACTGCTCAAGGCGCTGCCCGTGCCCCATGCCGGTCCCCGCCCGCTGGACGAGGCGATTTCGGTCGCGGGCGGCATCCGGGCCGGGGCGCTGAGCGAAGGGCTGGAATTGCGCGCGCTGCCGGGCATCTTTGCCTGTGGTGAGATGCTGGATTGGGAAGCCCCGACGGGCGGCTATCTGCTGACCGCCTGCCTTGCCACCGGGCGCTGGGCGGGCCGCGCCGCCGCTGCAAAGCCGTCTGGCCTTTCCGCTTTCCCTGATCCGGTTCCGGGCGTAGCCTGACAGCATAAAGCCTGATGACGCCCTGACCGGAGGTCTGCCATGACCCGCTTTGCAATCCCCCGCACGCCCGTCCCGCCGCCGCCCGAGGATCAGCCCCCGCCCCGGGAAAGCCCCGACGCGCCAGGACCGGAGCTGCCGGATGACCGCGTTCCTGAATCGGATCCCTGGCCGGGCGAGGGGCCCGATGGCTTCCCGCAAGAGATCCCGGACTGACGGTTGCGCAACGGCTGTGCCCTTCAGTTGCGGTAGGCCGGTTCTTGCTCGTCCAGAATTGCCCTGATCTCTGCCAGATGCCGGTCGGCCATGTCGGGGTAAACCTCCATCTCATGGGCGACGCTTTCGGCCACGGCATCGCTCAGCACCCGCAGCTTGCGCCCGGTTTGCAACGCGCGGATGTAGGTTTCGGCGGCGCGTTCAAAGTAATACAGCCGGGTAAAGGCCTCGGCCACGGTGGCGCCGATCACCAGCACGCCGTGATTGCCCATGATCATCACCTGCACCCTGGGGTCGCCCAGCATCCCGGCGCAGCGCATGCCTTCTTCTTCAAAGGCCAGCCCGCCATAATTGCCGTCGATCACGGTGCGGCCAAAGAACATCGCCGTATTCTGGTCGATGGGCGGCAGCGTGGAATCCTCCAGCGAGGCAAGGACGGTCGCAAAGATCGAATGCACATGCATCACGCAGCGCGCATGCGGCACCATCCGGTGGACCGCGCCGTGCAGCCCCCAGGCGGTCGGGTCCGGCGCATCCGGGCGCGCGAGCACCTCCGGATCATCGGCATCCAGCAACAGCAGGTCGCTGGCCTTGATCCGGGCAAAGTGGCGCTGGTTGGGATTGATCAGGAACCGCATGCCGTCCCCACTGACCGCCAGCGAGAAATGATTGGCCACCGCCTCGTTCATGCCCAGCCTTGCGGTCCAGCGAAAGGCGGCGGCCAGATCAGCCCGTTCCTGGGGAAAGTCGAAATTCACGCGCGGATTTAGGCTGGACAGGGTCATGGCGGGCCTCCTTGGGTTGGGAAAAGCTTAGGGCAGGATGCTGCGGAAGGGGAAGGGGTCCGCGTGGCGCTGGAATGCGCGGCATCCCTGTCTTGCCGGATTTGACCCGCGTCAAGTCGGGGCACTGCCCCGACTGCCGCGCCTGCCTGCCCCCGGCAGGCGCGTTTCCGCGCCCGCCCAGGCAGGCGCGGCCGGATTTACTGGCGTCGGGCCAAGCTTCGCCCCCCCTTGCCCTGCGGCTTGCGCCTTCGGGCAACGGACCGGGCCACGCTCCACCGGAGCGTGACCTGATAGGCCCGGGCGCTTCCGCCATATGTCCGTGCCAGCATGGTCTGGCTGCGCCTCCATTCCCGGTGCAACGAGGTCTTGATGCCCGCCGAGAGAACTGTCGACACTGCGGTCTGAGGTGCCCGGACCGAAAGAAAACGCTCCGGGGGAGCGTTTTCCGGGACGGTTGCCCGAAGGCGCAAGCCGAAGGGCAAGGGGGGATAAGCCAGGACAGCGGGCCGTAAATCAGGCCGCGCCTGACTGGGCTGGCGCGGAACGCGCCTGCCAGGGGCAGGCAGGCGCGGCCTGATTTGACACCTGTCAAATCAGGCAAGAAGAAGCGTTCCGCAATCGACCGGTAACCCGGCCGTCGCCTGCCCTGCACTTCGGAAATCGGCCCAGTCGCCGCATATCGTGCCCCTGCCGCGCCATCGCCTGCTGAAACGCCGGGCGCGCCCGCATCCGCGCCACATGCCCAGGCCAGGTGCTGCCCGGTGATCGGAAACTTCGCGGCTTCCGTCCAGGCCCCGCAACGGCGCAGGATGATGTCGGGCACTGTCATGACATCGCCCATCAGGAACGCGCCCCCGCCCATGCGCTGCACCAGCGTGGTCTGGCTGCGCGCAAACCCCCGGTGCAAGGATGTCGTGATCCCCGGCCTGCGCAGCGCCTGCGGCAGAATGAAGCTGTACCGCGCCGCCACCCGCAGTGCCGCGTCGCAGTCATCCGGCAGAACCGGCGTCAGGCTGTCCTGCCGGGCGCGGTCAAGGCCGCCGGCGGGATGGGTCAGAAGGCCGTGCCGGTCGGCCATAAAGGTCAGGATTGCCGTCGAAGCGGTGATCGGCACATGGTCTGAGACCGGTACGGGCACCTTGCCCGCCGGGTTCAAGGCCGTAACCCCGTGTGACCGGGGGCCTGCCGCCGCAGGCCTGCAGGACAGGCCAAGCTCTTCCGGCGTCAAAGACCACGGGCGGCGCGGGTCCGCACGGTGCCGATGACGGTCTGCATCGCTACCTCCGCGCCAGGGTGGCAAGGCGGATCAGCGTGCGTTCCATCACCGCCGTGGCCGGGGCCCGGGCAGAGGATCGCAGCGTCAGGTCTGTTTCGATCAGCATGCCAAGCGCCTCTTCGATCTTGTGCAGTCCCAGGGATTGGGCCTGCCGCAGCATCACGTCGCGGCGCGGGCCGAACACCGGCGGGCGCGACCGTGCCAGACCGGATGCAGGCCCCGCAGGGTCGCAGGCCGCCCCGTGCAGGGTGCGGAAATGCCGCGTTGCCTCCATGCAGACCTTTACCGCGCCCACCCCCTGCCCATCCAGCCGCCGCATCAGCGGGCCGACATCGGCCACCCGGCCCGAGGCGGCGGCGTTGATGATCTCGTCCACCTCGGCCTCAACGGTGGCGGGGGCACAGGCGGCAATCTCGGCGGGCGTCAGTGGCGTGGCATCACCCAGCTTGTACAGCGCGATCTTTTCCAGCGTCTGGCGGAAATCGCCCGGGTCCAGCGCCTGCGCCAGCGCGGTCACATCCGCCATCGCCGCGCGCGACAGGCCCGCAACCCCGGCCCCGGCCAGCATCGCCTCAATCTCGTCCCGGCCCGGCGGATCATCGTAAAGCGCCAGCGCATGTGCGCGCGGATGCGGTTCGAACAGCTTGCGCAGCGCCGATTTTGCCGCCAGCGACCCTGCCGTGACCACCAGAAGGGCATCCCCGGGCCGCCAGGCTGCCAATGCCTCTTGCAGCAGGGGGGCCAGACCGTCGGTCGCGTCTTCGACAAAGGCAACGCGCGGGCCGGGGAAGAATCCTTGCGCCTTCATGGCATCCTGCAGCGCCGCCGGGTCACGGCGCAGGTCGGCGGCGGCCATCCGGGCAAGGCGCATTTCCGCCTCGCCGCCCGGTCCGATGATGGCGGCAATCACCTCTTGCCGCTTCAGGGCCACGCGCATGGCGTCATTGCCATAGATCAGCAGCCCAGGCCGGGCGGGGTCCGGGCGCGCATAGGTCCGCAGAACCTCGGCGGCCCCGATCTTCACGGCGCGCCCCAGTCGCCTGCGGTGGCGGTAATCTTCGTCGCGATCTGTGTGGCCAGGATCTGCATCAGCCGCCTGCGGGCATTGTCGTCGGCCGTCCGCGCCGCAACGGTAGAGGTTGTGGCGGCTGACCCGGTAAAGCTGCTGACCGTGCCACTGGTCAGGGTTGCACCCGTGCCGATGTCGATCAGTGCCCAGGTGATCTGCCCGGTCAGGTTGTAGCGCAGGATCGCCCCTGCGGTGGTGACCGCCAGGTCATTGCGCTGTATCGCGATCTGATAGCTCAGCCGGTAGGCCGGTGCCTCTGGTCGCCCCATCCGGGTTTCGAATTCCGTCACGAACATGAAGCTGTCACGACTGTTCGGCGCATCCGCCTCGATCCGGCCAACCAGGGCACCGGCCGGTGCGCCAGGGGCATAGACGGGGGCAAAGCCGCAGCCCGCCAGGGGCAGGGCCAGGATCAGCGCAAGAACGCGGCGGCGGTCAGGTAACGACATTGACGATGCGGCCCGGCACGACGATCAGCTTCTTCGGGGCAGCGCCCCCAAGGGCCTTGGCCACGGCATCATCCGCCAGAACCAGCGCTTCAACCTCTGCCGGTGTCATGGTCTTCGGCACGGTGATTTCCGCCCGCCGCCTGCCGTTGATCTGGATCGGCAGCGTAACGCTGTCTTCAACCAGCAGGGCCGGGTCCGCCTTTGGCCAGGGGGCCTGCACCACCAGTCCCGCGCCCCCCAGCATCGCCCAGATGTCTTCGGCCAGATGCGGCACCATCGGCGACAGAAGCTGCGCCATCACCGCCATCGCCCGCCGCTTTGCCCCCGCCCCGGCACCCGAGCGGCCCAGAGTGTTGGCGAATTCATACAGCTTGGCGACAGCCTTGTTGAAGGCAAAGCCTTCGATCCCGGCGGTCACTTCGGCAATCGCCCGTGCCGTGGCGCGGTCCAGCGCCGCGTCGTCATCTGTTGCCGGGGCGTCTGAACGCGCAACCTCGTCCGCCAGCCGCCAGACGCGCGACAGGAACCTGAACGCGGCTTCGGCCCCCGAGGCTGTCCATTCCACATCCCGCTCCGGCGGGCTGTCCGACAGGATGAACCAGCGCGCGGTATCGGCCCCGAAGGACTGGATGATGTTCACCGGATCGACGACGTTCTTCTTCGACTTCGACATTTTGGCCGAGGGGATGATTTCCACCACCTCGCCCGTGGCCTTCACGCGGCCCGCCTCGATGTCTTCCGGCAGGTGGTACACCGGCCGCCCCGCCCCGTCGCGGGTCATATAGATCTCGTGCGTCACCATGCCTTGCGTGAACAGCGCATTGAACGGCTCGATCGCCTTGGCGGGCAGGTGGCCGGTCTTGTGCATCGCGCGGGCGAAGAAGCGCGAATACAGCAGATGCAGGATCGCATGTTCGATCCCGCCGATGTACTGGTCCACATTCATCCAGTAGGCGGCGTCTTCCGCACTGGTCGGCGTTGCGGCATGGGGCGCGGTGAAGCGGGCATAGTACCAGGACGAATCGACAAAGGTATCCATCGTGTCCGTCTCGCGCCGCGCAGGCCTGCCGCAGGCGGGGCAGGCCACGTCGCGCCAGGTCGGATGGCGGTCCAGCGGATTGCCCGGCTTGTCGAAGGTGACATCTTCGGGCAGGCGCACAGGCAGGTTTTCCTTGCGCTCCGGCACCACGCCGCAGCCGGGGCAATGCACCACCGGAATCGGGCAGCCCCAATAGCGCTGGCGGCTTAATCCCCAGTCGCGCAGCCGGTAATTGGTGACACCCCGCCCGATGCCCCTGGCCTCACAGGCGGCAATCGCGGCGGCCACGGCGGCCTCGCCGGTCTGCACCGCATCACCAGCAAAGCCGCGCAGATAGCGCACGCGTTCGGATTTTGCGGGCACGAAAGCCTCGGCCAGGGGGGCCTCGTCCTGACCTTTGGCCACGAAGACCTGCGGAATGGGCAGGCCGTATCTGGTGGCAAATTCGAAATCGCGCGCATCATGCGCCGGGCAGCCAAAGATGGCCCCCGTGCCGTAATCCATCAGGATGAAGTTGGCGATATAGACCGGCAGGTGCCAGTCTGGATCAAAGGGGTGCCGCACCGTGATCCCGGTATCGAACCCCTTCTTTTCCGCCGTCTCGATGGCTTCGGCACTGGTCCCGCCCCGCCGGCAAGCGGCCACGAAGGCGGCCACCTGCGGATCGCCCGCCTCCAGCGCTTTGGCCAGCGGATGGTCAGGGCTGATCGCGGCGAAACTGGCACCCAGCAGCGTATCGGGCCGCGTGGTGTAAACCTCCAGCCGGTCAAACCCGGTCGGGGCACCGGCCGTCTGAAACGCGAATTGCAGCCCCCGCGACTTGCCGATCCAGTTGGCCTGCATGATCCGCACCTTTTCCGGCCAGTTCTGCAGCCCGTCCAGCGCCGCCAGCAATTCGCCCGAATAGTCGGAAATGCGGAAGAACCACTGCGTCAGCTCGCGCCGTTCCACCACCGCGCCCGACCGCCAGCCGCGCCCGTCAATCACCTGTTCATTCGCCAGCACCGTCATGTCGACGGGGTCCCAGTTCACCACCGCCGCCTTGCGGTAGACCAGCCCCGCCGCCAGCATGTCCAGGAACATCGCCTGCTGCTGGCCGTAGTATTCCGGGTCGCAGGTGGCAAACTCGCGGCTCCAGTCGATCGACAGGCCCAAGGGCTTCATCTGCGCGCGCATGTCGGCGATGTTGCCATAGGTCCAGTCCCGGGGGTGGCCGCCCCGTTCCATCGCCGCGTTTTCGGCGGGCATCCCGAAGGCATCCCAGCCCATCGGGTGCAGCACGCTGAATCCGCACATGGATTTGTAGCGCGCAATCACATCGCCCATGGTGTAGTTGCGCACATGGCCCATGTGGATGCGCCCTGACGGATAGGGAAACATTTCCAGCACGTAGTACTTCGGGCGGGCATCGCGGACGGCGGCAAAGACCCCGGCCCTGTCCCAGGCGTCCTGCCAGCGGCGTTCCGTTGCGGCGGGGTCATAGGACATGGGCGGGCCTTGTGTTCATCGCGGTGCCGCACCGGGGTACACCGGTTGCCGCCCGAACGTCCAGAGCTCCGGATCAGAGGTTGCTGTCCTGCACGCGCAGCTGGCGTGCCCGCGTCAGGATGGCGTCTTCGACGGCGCGCTGCGTGGCCACCGGCACCGCCCCGCCGCCGCGCGTTTGCAGCGCCACCTTCAGCGACCGCGCATCCAGCGCCGGGTCCTGCACATAGATCGTGGCACGGTAGGCCCGGTTGCTGCCGGGTGGCGTGCCATACCCGGTCGAGATCACGCCGGTAAAGGGATCGACCGATTCAATCGGCAGAAAGCTGAGCACGTCAAGCGAGGCGTTCCACAGATACTTGTTCACCTCGACAGTGGTGTTGGGGTTGTCGTTGTTGGCAAACAGGTCCCAGATGGTGGAATTGCTGGCCGTCCCCTGGTTCTGCGTCAGGCCCAGGTATTGCGCCGTCGGGTCGTTGGATTGAATCAGCGCATTGGCTTCCTGCGCCTTCTGCGCCCCGGCCGCATTGTTGCCGCCCGCGCCGCATCCGGCGATCAGGGGCGCAAACCCTGCCAGAAGCGCCGCGCGTGCCAACCGTTGCAAGATCATGCAATCCCCCCAAAGGTTTCGCGTTGTCTAGCCCGTCGACCGGCACCGGACAAGGGCCTTTGGTCATCCGGACCGGCCCCGGCGCACCGGCAGACACGGGCCAGGCCCTTGCGGGCCATGGATCCAAGCCTTCCGGCCCGATCAAGACCCATCGGCAAAGGCCGGATCCTGTGGCGGCAGCGGGCCGTTGACTTCGCCCGGCAGACCCAAATGCGTGCCACCCATGCCACACCTGTTGCCTTTCGTAACGCAGGTCGCCGGATGTCCGTTGCAAATGCAGGCCGCAGGATCGAAAAGCAATGACACCGACTTCGGACTCCCTGAGTTGGGATAACTGTCCTCAAAGTAACGAGTGAAACCATGAAAAATCTTCTTCTCGCTTCCACAGCGCTGGTCGCCTTTACAGGCGCCGCTGCTGCTGAAGTCGCGATCAGCGGCTCGGGCCGCCTGGGTATGGTCTACGACAATTCGGTCTTCAACGATAAGATCACCATCGTGAACGGCAGCGCCGAACGCAGCGCCGATTCGGGCTTCCGTTTCAGCTCGCGCATGCGTGTCGCCTTCACGCTGACGGCAGAAACCGACGCGGGCGTCAGCTTCGGTGCCTCGATCCGGGCTGACAACGCAAGTGCCGGCAACGAAGGCAAGGGCGGCTCTGTCTTCATGTCCGGTGCCTTCGGCAAACTGTCGATGGGCGATGTTGACGGTGCGGCTGAATCTGCCGTCGGCAACCTGTCGGGCGTCGGCTACACCGGCATCGGCGACCTGAACGAGGCCATCTATCTGCAGCAGGGCAACAGCGACCTCGATTCGAACGACAAGATCACCGAATTCGCTCTGCCCGCAGCGACTTACGAATACACCACCGGCCCTGCCAGCTTCTATTTCTCGCTCGGCAACCCGGCCGGTATTCCGATCGCGACGACCAGCTTTGACACGCTTGCCGTGACGGTCAAGGGTGCTGTCATCGACTCGGCCTTTGGCATCGGCGCGAAGTACTCGGTCGACAATTACTCGGTCGGGTTCGGCTATGAAACCGTCGATGTGTCGGGTCTCGCCTATGACAGCGCAACCTGCACTGGTACCCCGTCAACCTGCACCGGTCCTGCCACCGAATTCAAGAACACGCTGGACAATTGGATCATTGGCGGTTCTGCAACCTTCGGGGGCTTTACCGCCAAGGCGCAGTATGGCGAAGGATCGGCCAAGGGCATTGACCTGACGCAGTACGGCTTCTCGGGTGACTATACCTTTGATGCCTTCACTGTGACGGCGTTCTGGGTCAACAAGGAAATCAAGACCCCCCGCGATGTCACGACGGCTAAGGTACAGCCCTTCGGCCTTGGCGTGAAGTACGACCTGGGCGGCGGTGCGTCGATTGCTGCCGGTGCGGTTGACCCCGACATCAAGGGCGAAGACTATCGCGCCGACATCGGTGTGAACTTCTCGTTCTGATCGCCGCAATCAAGGATGCCGGAAAGAGCGGGCAATTGCCCGCTCTTTCTTTTTTTGCGGCCGGGGACCGGCGCGGCAGGACTTGCCCTCTGTCCGCCCGGGCATGAACAGCCAGCCTGCGGGAAGACCTGCGCAGCAGTGCCGCCCGTGCTGCAGCGCCGTGTTGTTCCGATGCGGGCGGCACCGCTTTTCCGGCCTGACTTGCTTGACCTGAAACCGGAATCAGGCATCATACCGCAGGTGGCGTGAAATCTGGCGGCTGGACATGTCAGCGCGCGCACCCCGGTTGCGGGCCGCGTGATGCCTTGTTTACCACAGGGGCAAGGCGACCGGTATCAACCGCAGGCCAGACGGAATTGTGCCTTTGGCGCGCCAAAGAAAGAGGGGAAGATGAGATTTCCGTTTGGGGACCGCTGCCTGACATGTCTGCTGGTGATCGGGGCATCTGCGGCGCAGGCACAGGAAACCCCGGTGTTCGGTTCCGACTATGACGCGCCGGTGGAAGAGCTTCCGGTGGAGTCCGAGTTCCTTGAACCCTCAACCACGTTCACCAATGCGCGCGGTGGGGTCGCAACCTTTTACGGGCAGGTCAACCTGACCTACCAAAGCTTTGACGACGGCCAGGAAACCACCAGCAACATCGTTGACAACGGCAACTGGAACTCGCGCCTTGGGTTCACCATCAGCCAGCCGACGGGCGAAAACACCCTGCGCTGGCGCTTTGAAACCGGGCTGACCATGCGCAACTCATCGCTGGTGTCGCAGACCGGAACACGGGACTGGGGCGATTGGCAGCGCACGCTGCTGCGCTGGTTCGAGGTGGCCTATGATGCGGATTACGGGACGTTTTCACTTGGCCAGGGGGCCACGGCGGCAAACGGTACCGCAGGGCTGGACGACAGTTTCACCTTTGTCGCCGGTGCAACGGATTCCAGCGACGGGTTTTCCGCCTTCCGCTTTCGCAATGATGCGGGGCAGTTGACCAATGTCACCGTTGGCCAGGTCAACTCTGCGCTGGACGCATCGCGCCGGTTCCGCCTGCGCTATGACACACCGGTGTTCAGTGGCGTGATGCTGTCTGCATCCTACGGGCAGAACGTGCTCGTCAGCGCCGATGAAAATGACTATTATGAAGTCGCCGCGCGCTGGACGGGCGATCTGGGTGACGTGGCGGTGCGCAGCGCCCTTGGCTATCAGTGGATTGACGATCCGAACGGCGACCTGACGCGCCGGCTGGCAGGCTCGTTCACCCTGGTGCATGAACCCACCGGCCTGAACTTTGCGTTCTCTGCCGGCAGCCAGTTCAACGGACCGGATTACTACTGGACGCGGGCCGGATGGCAGACCGACCGTCTGGCGGCGGGCACGACATCGCTGTCGGTTGACTATTACAACGGCAACGATTTCCTGTCTGACGGTGCCAAGACCGAAAACTGGGGCATCTACGCCGTGCAGGACATCGACTCACTCTCGCTCAATCTCTATGCGGGCTGGCGCAGCTTTGCCTACAGCGACAGGCTTGGCAGCGGCTACCAGGATGCCAGCGGCGTGCTGGCCGGCGTGCGCTGGTCGTTTTAGGGTGGGGCAAAGTGTAGTGACCGGTTCTTTTCCAGCTACCGGGGGCGTTTGCCGGAACCACGTCAATGTCTGACTGCCGCAAGGAAGCAGGAACAACATTCCAGAACTGCGGCGAGGCCAGAATATGAACAAGACGTCTGACCATCGCATGTGGCATTTCTCATCAGGAACGGGCAGGTCGCGGACCGACCGGAAACGCTCCGGTGGAGCGTTTCCGCGGTCCGATTGCCGAAGGGCGCAAGCCCTGAGGCAAGGGGCTCTCCACTGGCCTGACGCCGGATTATCCGGCTGCGCCTGCCTGGGCTGGCGCGGAATCGCGCCTGCCGGGGGCAGGCAGGCGCGGCCGGATTTGTCGACGGACAAATCCGGCAAGGCAGACAAAGCCGCTGTTTTTCGCAGGAGGTCCAAGGGGCATCTTTCGGTCTGGGGTCGGACTTCCGGTTGGACCATGCCTTCTGCCGCAACCGTCCCCCATGTCCCTGTCTGACATCACCCGCCGCATCGCCGCCGCCGAAGCCGCAGCAGGCCGCCCCCCCGGCAGCGTCACCCTGATTGCCGTGTCCAAGGTGCAGCCGCTGGACCGTGTGAGTGCGGTGCTAAAGGCAGGCCACAGGGTTTTCGGCGAGAATTACGTGCAAGAGGCGGCCGCAAAATGGCCGGACCTGCGGGCGCGCTTTGGCCCGCTGGCCGTTCACATGATCGGCCCGCTGCAAACCAACAAGGCCAGACAGGCGCTGGATCTGTTTGATGCCATCCACACGCTGGACCGCCCGTCGCTGGCCGAAAAACTGGCGCGCCTGGTGCAGGACAGGGGGCACTGCCCGGAACTGTTCGTCCAAGTCAACACCGGGGCGGAACCGCAAAAGGCCGGGGTTCTGCCGGAGGGGGCCGATGCCTTCATCGCCGCTGCCCGCGCGATGGACCTGCCCCTTGCCGGTCTGATGTGCATCCCGCCCGAAGGCTGCGACAGCACCCCGCATTTTGCCGCCCTTGCCGACATGGCCGCACGCAACGGCCTCTTCGGCCTGTCAATGGGCATGAGCGGCGATTTCGAGGCCGCCATCGCCGCCGGGGCCACCTATGTGCGCATCGGCAGTGCGATTTTCGGGGCCCGCGATTATGCGGCGCGCGGGGCGGGTTCGGTCTGAAACAGTTAAGAAACCGCAGAAGTCAACGCAGGAAGCATATATATTTCAATGGCTTGGAAAGTGACCGCCGCAAGACACCCCCAGTCACATCAGCCAGACCCGCCCCTGTGGCGGCAGTGCCACGACCCCGTCCTGCGCAACCACCCCGGCGTCTGACAGGGCATCCCACATCCGCGTCACCCCCTGCGCCCGCGCCCAGGCCTCGCTGACCCCCTGCCAGCCATCGGCAAAGTTGAACAGGCACAGGACCGGACCCGTGGGGGCCACACGGCGGAACGCAAAGACCCCGGCCGCCCCCGGGTGCAGCACCTCTACCGGGCAGGCCCCGTGCAGCGCCGCCACCTGACGGCGCCGCGCCAGGATGTGCCGGGTGCCGCGAAAGACCCGCGCCGCCGGGGTTTCGGCCGTTTGCCTGTCTGCGGCAGCCCCCCAATCCATCCGGGGCCGGTGAATCCAGCGGCTGTCATGGGCGTGGTCGGGCAAGTCCAGATAACCGTAATCGTTCAGCAGGGCCAGCTCGTCGCCCATGTAGATCAGCGGGATGCCCCCGTAACTTGCGATCAGCGCATGCCCCATCAGGATGCGCTGCACCGCCGTTTCCGCCCCCGCCACATCGCCCGCCTTCATCGCCCGTTCCAGCCCGGCGAGCGAGGCGAAGCTTCCCGAAATCCGCTTGTCCCCGGTGGCGGGATTGGCCTGAAACAGCGCCCCTTGCGCGAAGGACCCCGGAAAGCCGCCCTCGTAGAACTCTGACAGAAAGGCCCGGTGGGCCGGCCCGCTGATGCCCACGGCCGCCGCATCCTCATCCGTCACCGCCCAGCCGATATCGTCATGGCAGCGGATATAGGTGGCATAGGTCGCATTGGTGAGGCGGGGCGGAAAATGCCGGGCCAGCACATGGGTCATCAGGCCCGTGTCGCGCGTCGCCAGTGCCGACCAGAACTGCACCATCAGACTGTTGTGATAGGCAAGGTTGCCTTCCTTGCCGTCGTGCTCGCCCCGCCCCAGATAGGCCAGCATCTCGGCCGGGGCCACGATCGCCTCTTCCAGATGGATCACCGCCGGGCAGACCACCCGGCAGGCCGCGCGCAGGGCGCGCAGGATCATGTGCACCTCGGGTTCCGACTGGCAGCGGGTTCCCATCCGCTTCCACATGAAGGCCACCGCATCCAGCCGCAGCACATCCACGCCCCGGTTGGCCAGGAAGAACATGATTTCGGCGATTTCCAGGAACACCTGCGGGTTTGCCCAGTTCAGGTCCCACTGATGTTCGTTGAAGGTGGTCCAGACCCATTTGCCGAAGGCAGGGTAATGGGTGAAATTCCCCGGGGCATTGTCGGGAAACACCTCGACCAGGGTCTGCCCGTACTGGCGGGGAAGGCTATCGTCATCGAACATCAGGTAGCGGTCCTGATACCTGGGGTCACCCTTTGCGGCCCGTCTGGCCCAGGCATGTTCCTTGGCGGTGTGGTTCAGCACCAGGTCCACGCACAGGCTCATCCCCCGATCGCGCAGGGCTTTGGCCAGCGTTTCGAAGTCCTCCATCGTGCCAAAGGCGGGGTTGATCGCGCGGTAATCCATCACCGAATAGCCGCCATCGCTGTCGCCGGGGCGCGGTTTCAGGCAGGGCATCAGATGGACATAGGTCACACCAAGGTCTTCAAGATAATCGAGCCTTCCCAGAACCCCGCTCAGGGTCCCCGCAAATCGATCAATGTAAAAGACGTAGCCCGCCATGCCGGGGCGTTGAAACCAGTCGGGTTCCAGATCGCGTTGCAGGTCCAGCCGTTTCAGCGCCGCGGGACGGGCGGCCCAGGCGGCGCGCATGGCCTTCAGCAAAGCGGCCCGGAATTTCGGATAGCCGGGGTGGCCGGCGTACAGACGGTCGGTCATGCCCCACAGATCGGCTGCACTGCGGTCCAGTCGCAGTGCAAAGATGTCATCCTCCGCCGCAGCCACTGCCCGTGCCATAGCCCCCCCCTGTCCGCAGGGCAAGGCTAACAGGCTGCTGGAAAACTGCCAACCGTATGGGCTGCTGATCGGACAACAGGGAACTCTGCCGCAGGCCCCGTGCGGTCCGGCCGGGGCCATCGCCCCGGCCCTGCGCCGCGCGTGCAGCACGCCTGCCGGGGGTGGGGCGGGCGCTGGCCTGCGTTGTGCTTGCATGACGGGTTCCTGTTGGACCGCGGCCTCTGACCGGGCGGGGAAACGCGGTGCGTTTCGGGGTCCGCACGAAATGACAGCCTCTTTCCGGCGGATCAGGATGATGTTCCCGTCCGGCAAGCGGCGGGGATTTCTTTTCGGCACCCTGTCAAGCATTCCAAAGGGGTCTGGAAAGGGATCAGGCGCGGATGATCAGCCTGGTCTGATGACGGATCCGCCGCGCGATCCACAGCAGGTCGGGCCGTGAAAAGGCAACACAGCCGGCCGTGGGGTGGCGCGGCTTGCGCCAGATGTGCACGAAAATCGCCGATCCTTCGCCGGGAACCGCGCGGGGCCAGTTCCAGTCAGTGATCAGGATCAGATCATACAGCGGGTCGGCCCGCTGTAGCCGCTCGTGTCCCCAGGGGTGCGGCCTGCGCACCATCAGATTGTAGTCCGGGTCGCGGCGGTCGTCCGACCACAGGTCGGAAGGGCCGGTGGGCAGTGCCCAGTCAGGCAGTTGCGTGGCTGCCAGACGGTCACGCCGGTACAGCATGCCGACGAAATGATGCGTTCCGGCCGGTGTTGCCCCATCGCCTTCACGCTTGGTGCGGGTGATCCCGCCGCGCCCGATGGCGCAGGCAAAGCGGCGGCCCATGAACCGGGCCCCCCAGCGGGTAACGACAATGTCGGTCCGGCTCATGTCAGGTGACCGGACCTGGCGACCTTGGTGGCAAGATAGGCGGCGTTCTGATCGGTCTGGCCCACCGTCAGCGGAACGCGTTCGGTCACGTCAATCCCGTTGGCCTGCATCATCGAGATTTTGCGCGGATTGTTCGTCATCAGCCGCACGGTACGGAAGCCAAGCTTCCGCAGAATTCCCGACCCCAGCCGAAAGTCGCGCTCGTCATCTTCAAAGCCAAGCCGGTGGTTGGCGTCAACCGTATCAAATCCCTGATCCTGCAGGGAATAGGCGCGCAGCTTGTTGGCAAGCCCGATCCCGCGCCCTTCCTGGTTGAGATACAGCAACACGCCCGCCCCTTCGCGGCCCATTTGCGCCAATGCCGCCCGCAACTGCGGGCCGCAATCGCATTTCAGGCTGCCCAGCACATCGCCGGTGAAACAGGCAGAGTGCAGCCGGGCCAGCACCGGTGCCGATCGGTCCGGTCGGCCGATCTCGATGGCAAAGTGGTCTTCACCACCGTCTTCGGGACGAAACACATGGACGCGGCCTACCTGGGAGGCAGCCATGGGAAGCCGCGCAGACGCCACCGCGTGAAGGGGCGAGGCGCGCAGCAATTCCGGGCCGGCCTCTGCCAGGGCAATCAGGGTAAGGTTGGCGTCGCCGGCAAGGGCCAGCGCATGCGGTACCGGCACAACGACGGCCGCCGGCAGGAGATGTGCGGATTTCACAAGCTGGATCGCCGCCCGGTGCAGGTCCGCAGGCCCGTCGCGCAAGGACCGGAAGGGACCTTTCATCGGGGCGTTCAGGTCATCGGCCGGATCGGCAATGGCCCGGAGCCAGGGCAAGGCGGCACCGTCGGGAATGGCGATGCGGGCCAGATCGCCGTCATAGGCCCGGGCCTTCAGCGTGTCCGCGCGGCGGGCCGTAAGGACCAGTTCCGGCGCGCCCATGTCCCGAAGGCCGGCAAGACGTGCCGCAGACAGCGTCTCAACAGCAACCGCCAGCACCCCGCGGCCGCCCGCTATCAACACCACCGGTACGCCCAAGCGCAGGTCCGCCCGTGCCCGGGCGAGACGTTCGATGATGGTCGGGCCAAGGGACATGAAAACCTGCGTCACGGATTCGCCCTATCTAGGCAGGATGGTGGGAAATTGAAACATTTGCCCTGCCCGCGACACGAGCGCGTGAAAACCCTGTCGCAAACCTTGCGCGTTCCGGGGGGCAGGCGCATCTGGCGGCGGGCAACAGAGGAGCAGTGCAATGGCGAACCTCAAGAGAATTCTTCTGGTGGACGATGACGACGACCTTCGCGAAGCGTTGAGCGAACAATTGGTCATGACCGAGGACTTTGACGTCTTCGAAGCCCGCACGGGTGTCGAGGGCATGGAAAAGGCAAAGGCTGGACATTACGATCTGGTGATCCTTGATGTCGGCCTGCCGGATACGGACGGGCGCGAGCTGTGCCGCCGGATGCGCAAGCAGGGGGTCAAATGCCCCGTTCTTATGTTGACCGGACATGATTCGGACAGCGACACGATTCTTGGTCTGGATGCAGGGGCCAATGATTATGTCACCAAGCCGTTCAAGTTTCCTGTGTTGCTTGCGCGCATCCGTGCCCAGTTGCGCCAGCATGAACAGTCGGAAGATGCGGTGTTCCAGCTTGGCCACTACACCTTCAAGCCTTCGCTGAAGATCCTTGTCGACGAAAAAGATCGCAAGATCCGTCTGACAGAAAAAGAAACCAATATTCTCAAATACCTGTATCGTGCAAGCCAGGGCGTTGTTGCCCGCGATGTCCTGCTGCACGAGGTGTGGGGCTATCATGCCGGTGTGACAACCCACACCCTGGAAACGCACATCTACCGGTTGCGTCAAAAGATCGAGCCTGATCCTTCAAATGCGCGGCTGCTGGTTACGGAAAGCGGCGGTTACAGATTGGTTGCATGATCGTCTTATTGTGGTCAGACTCTGGCCCAAAGTAGCGGTCAAGGGCGGAATGTTCTGCCCGAAGTTCCCCTCGCTGTACCGGGGCAATGGTGCAGCAACCTCCCTGTTGGACCTGGCCGGGCAATTGCCCGGCCTTTTTTTCCGGGATGTCTTGATCCGGACCGGTACCGGCAGACCGGGCCTGATCCCCGCAAGGGATACCCCCCGCCAGAACCTCGTCCGGGCTTCTTGCTGTCCGCGCCGGGCCCTGGCATGAGCTGACCGGGGTTGAGCCTTTGCCGACGGTTGCCTAGGCTCACGCGCAAAAGGAGATGCCGATGCCCTTTACCCTTGCGACCTGGAACATCAATTCCGTCCGCCTGCGCGAAGGTCTGGTGACGCGGCTTCTGGCCGAACAGCAGCCGGACGTCCTGTGTCTGCAGGAATGCAAAAGCCCGGTGGAACAGATGCCGCTTGCCGCCTTTGCCGCACTGGGCTACCGCCATGTCGTTGCCCGCGGGCAAAAGGGCTACAACGGTGTTGCCATCCTGTCGAGGCTGCCGATCACGGATGCGGGCGAGCAGGATTTCGCACAGCTTGGCCATGCGCGCCATGTCGCCGCGCGGCTGGAGAACGGGGTTACGATCCACAACTGCTATGTTCCGGCAGGCGGCGATATCCCTGACCGGGTGGAGAATGAGAAGTTCGGCCAGAAGCTGGATTTTCTGACCGGGATGCGCGATCATTTCCGCCGGGACAGGCCGGGCAAGGCCATTCTGGTCGGCGATCTGAACATCGCCCCGCGCGAGGATGATGTCTGGAACCACAGGCAACTGCTCAAGATCGTCAGCCACACCCCCATCGAGGTCGATCATCTGGCGCAGGTGCAGGAGGCGGGCAACTGGGTGGACATCACGCGCAAGGACATTCCGTCAGGGCTGCTTTACAGCTGGTGGTCCTACCGTGCCCCCGACTGGGACACGGCCGACAAGGGGCGGCGTCTGGATCATATCTGGGCAACGCCCGATATTGCGGGGGCCGCCCATGGCAGCCGCATCCTGCGGCCTGTGCGCGGATGGGATCAACCTTCAGACCATGTTCCGGTTTTCGCCGGTTTTGATCTTTGATCGCGGGCCGGACCCCCTGTGCGCCCGGTCAGGGCAGAATTTCGAGCGATTTCACCCAGACATAGGGGCCGCTCCGGCCGGTATCGACCTCGCCCAGCAGGCGGACGTTGGTTTCGGGCGCGACGGGCCGGTTCCGGAAGACCTCGTCATCGATTTCAACCCGGATTTCGCCCGAGGCATCGCGGAAGGTGAAATAATCCTCACGCTGGTGCGCAACGATGTTTCCAACCAGGGTCACATAGGTGCCCGCCCGGGCCGCAGCGGCCTGCGCCACCGTCATTTCTGCACCTGCAACGCTGGGGCCGGTGAACTGCGCCGCCACCGGTGTTGCCGCCACAAGGGCCATCACGCAGGCTATCTTCGCGAATTTCTTCATCTTTCCATCCAACTCCATACCTGTGACCAAGCGCCACACGGTAAAAAGTTACCATTCAGCCGTCACAGTTTCAAGACGCAACCTGTGCCCCGCCGATTGCCACCCGGTTGCCTCTTGGCCTTTGTCGCGCCTGCGATCATATAGGGGCAGACCCAATGCAGAGGGAGAGTTGCCATGTTCGGATTTGCAGACAAGCCGCAGCCCGCGCCGGGCCTGATCAAGGACGTGACCGAGGCCAGCTTCATGGCCGACGTGATCGAGGCCAGCCAGACCGTCCCCGTGATTGTCGATTTCTGGGCCCCCTGGTGCGGCCCCTGCAAGACGCTGACGCCCGCACTGGAGGCCGCCGTGACGGCGGCGGGCGGCAGGGTGAAGCTGGTGAAGATCGATATCGATCAGAACCAGCGCATTGCGGCGCAGCTGCGCATTCAGTCAATTCCCACCATCTATGCCTTCTGGCAGGGCCAGCCTGTGGACGGGTTCCAGGGCGCGCTGCCGGCATCCGAGATCAGAAAGTTCATCGACCGGGTTGCCGCACTGGCCGGTGACGGCGGGCTTGGCGATGCCCTTGCAGCAGCCGAGGCCATGCTGGCCGAGGGTGCCGTGGTGGATGCGGTGGAAACCTTTGCAGCCATCCTGGGCGAAGACCCTGCCAATGCAGCAGCCTATGGCGGGTTGATCCGCGCGCATCTGATGCTGGGCGAGATCGACCGGGCGCAGGCGCTGGCAGACGCGGCCCCGGCAGGAATTGCGAAGGCAAAGGAGATTGAGGCGGCACGGGCGCAGATCGAACTGGCGCGGCAGGCGGCAAATGCCGGGCCCGAGGCCGAACTGCGGGCTGCCGTCGCGGCCAATGAGAACGACCATCAGGCGCGGTTTGATCTGGCGCTTGCCTTGCATGCCGCCGGAAAGGTGGATGAGGCTGTGGACGAGCTGCTGGAGCTGTTCCGCCGGGACCGCGAGTGGAATGACGGCGCGGCCAAGGCGCAGCTTTTCATCATCTTCGAGGCGCTGAAGCCGACGGACCCGATCGTCCTGAAGGGGCGTCGCCGATTGTCGTCGATGATATTTGCCTGATCGCCACGGCGGTCTAGGTACCGGCGCATGACAGGAATGACCGACCTTCCCGATACCATCCCCGTGTTTCCGCTTTCCGGGGCGCTGCTGTTGCCGCGGGCAAGGTTGCCGCTGCACATCTTCGAGCCGCGCTATCTTCAGATGGTGGACGACACGCTGAAAACCAGGCACCGGCTGATCGGAATGATCCAGCCGCGCGAGGTCCCGGCGGCAGCAGAGAAACGCCTTCATGCCATCGGCTGTGCGGGGCGCCTGACCGGGTTTTCCGAAACCGAAGACGGGCGTTACATGATCACCCTGTCAGGACTGTCGCGCTTTCGCGTGCTTCAGGAAGTGCAGGGCTTTGCTCCCTACCGGCGCTGCCAGGTGGATTGGGCCCCCTTCGCCCGAGATCTGGGCGGGGCGGAAAGCGACCCGGGTTTCAGGCGCGCCGAATTCATGGCGGCACTGAAACGCTATTTCGAGGCGATGGAACTGTCGACCGACTGGGGCAGCCTGAAGGGTGCGGAAGAAGAGTTGCTGATCAACTCGCTGTCGATGCTGTGCCCTTTCGCGCCCGAGGACAAGCAGGCGCTGCTGGAGGCACCGTCCCTGACAACGCGGCGTGAAACCCTGGTGACGCTGATCGAGTTCGCCCTGCGCCGCGGCAATGGCGACGAGGTGATGCAGTGAGTGAAGATCCGGATCCGGCACCCTTGCATGACCGGCGCATGCTTGAGGCGCTGGTCTGCCCGGTGACCCAGGCGGTGCTGACCTATGACGCTGCGCGGCAGGAGCTGATTTCGCGTGCCGCAGCCCTGGCCTTTCCGATCCGGGACGGCATTCCGATCATGCTGGTCAGCGAGGCGCGGCAGATCGACTGACGGGGAGCGTTCCAGCCCCCGGGGGCGCTGCCCCCGGACCCCCGGGATATTTGTGAACAGATAATGCCGCCGACGGTCAGATCTGACGACCCGTCAGCAGCTTTGGCAGATCCCCCGTCAGGCCCGCCGCCTGGCGGATGAAGCCGCGGCGCAGCGCGGGGGCCGCATTGACCAGCCCAAGGCCAAGGTCGCGGCCAAGGCGCAGGATCGGGTTGTCGTTCGAGAACAGGCGGTTGACCGTGTCCATGCCCAGTGCCAGCGCGGTTGCGTCGAACCGCCGCCAGCGCTGATAGCGTTCCAGCACGTCGATGGCCCCGATATCCTCGCCCCGCCGCTGCGCCAGCAGCAGCACCTCGGCCAACGCGGCCACGTCGCGCAGGCCAAGGTTCAGGCCCTGACCGGCAATGGGATGCACCCCATGGGCTGCGTCCCCCACAAGGGCCAGGCGCGGGGCGACGTAGCTGGTCGCAAGGCTGAGCGACAACGGGTAGGTGAACCTTTCCCCGGCAAGGGCGATGTCGCCCAGAAACCTGCCGAAGCGCGGGCGCAGGGCGGCAAGATAGCCGGAATCGGACAGTGCCTGGATGGCGGTCGCGCGGGCTTCGGCCGCTGTCCAGACGATGGAACTGAAGTTGCCGGGCAGGGGCAGAATGGCAAGCGGCCCTTCCGGCATGAAGAACTGGTGCGCGATGCCGTTGTGTGGCAGCTCATGCGCCACGGCGGTCACCAGCGCCGTCTGGCCATAGCCCCAGCCGATGCGGCGGATGCCGGCCCGTTCGGCGGTGCCGCTGCCGCGCCCGTCGCAACCTGCCAGCAGATGCCCTGTCAGGGTGCGGCCGGACGCCAGCGTCACGGCGGCACCGGTTGCCGTCACCTCCTGCGCGACGACGCTTTCGCCCGACAGCAGGGTGATGCCGGGCGTGTCCGACATGGCAGAGTGCAAGGCGCTGTACAGGAACCGGTCTTCCAGCAGGAAGCCCATCGGTCCTTCTTCGATCTCGGCGGCGTCAAAGGTCAGAAAGAACGGGGCGGCACCCGCCCCGGCAAGGCCATCGCTGGCCTTGATCTGCAGGATCGGCTGGGTCCGGTTCGCGACGCGGGGCCAGACACCCAGAACGGTCAGGAGCCGTTTGGAGGCAATGGCAAGCGCATAGGCGCGCCCGTCAAATCCGCGCGCGGCCCGGTCGGGTGCAGGGCGCGCGTCGATCACGGTCACGCGCAGGCCGCCCTGCGCCAGCGCCAGGGCAAGGGCGGGGCCGTTCAGCCCGCCGCCCACGATCAAGATGTCACTCTTCTCTGTCATCTCCTGAACTATGGCACCGGGCGCGGGATTGTCCATGCGCCGCTCTGCCGCTACCGTCCGCCGGACGGATCGGGAGAGCGGCATGGACAAGCGGACAGCGGGCGAGCTGGGTCGGGCGATCGGGGCGGGCAAGGTGCACCCCGTCGAACTGGTCGAGGCGCAGCTGGCCGCGATCGACGCACATCCGCTTGCGCCGCGTATCTATGCCCGCCTTACCCCGGACCGCGCCCGGGCCGAGGCGATGGCGGCGGCGGGCCGTGCCAGGGCGGGCCTGCGCAAAGGGCTGCTGGATGGCGTGCCGCTGTCGTGGAAAGACCTGTTCGACACGGCCGGGACACCGACCGAAGCGGGATCGGCGCTGCTCAGGCACCGCACCCCTGCGGCAGATGCCGAGGTACTGGCGCGGGCAACCCTGGCGGGGCTGGTCTGTCTGGGCAAGACCCATATGTCGGAGCTGGCCTTTTCGGGGCTGGGGCTGAACCCTGTCACGGCCACCCCGCCGTCGGTCAACGACCCAGATGCGGTGGCGGGCGGATCATCATCGGGGGCGGCGGCATCGGTGGCCTTCGGTCTTGCCCCTGCTGCCATCGGGTCGGACACGGGCGGGTCGGTGCGAATCCCGGCGGCCTGGAACGATCTGGTGGGCCTCAAGACCACGGCGGGCCTTCTGCCGCTGACCGGCACGGTGCCGCTGTGCGAAAGCTTTGACACTGTCGGCCCGCTGGCGCGCAGTGTCGAGGATTGTGCGCTGCTGCTGGGCATACTGGACGGGCAGCCTGCGCCCGATCTGCGCGGGGCAGAGCTGCGCGGGGCGCGGCTTTTGGTGCTGGAAACCGTGGCACTGGACGGGCTGCGCCCCGAACCTGCCGCCGCTTTTGACCGGTCGGTGGCCCGCCTTGCAGCGGCGGGTGCGCGGGTAGAGCGGCTTGAAGCCCCGGAAGTGGCCGAGGCGATGGCCCTGGCGCCCGTGCTGTTTACCGCCGAAGCCTATGCGATCTGGCGCGATGTGATCGAGGCAGCACCGCAGAAGATGTTCCCCCGCATTCTGGAGCGGTTCCGCAGCGGGGCGGGGTTTTCTGCGGCAGATTACGTGGCGGGCTGGCGGCGGCTGCGCGGGCTGCGCCAGATCTGGGCAGACCGGGTTGGCAGCGCGGATGCGGTGATCCTGCCCACGGCCCCGATCCTGCCGCCCCATGCGAAGCGGCTGATGACGGATGACGCCTATTATGTGTCCGAAAACCTGCTGGCGCTGCGCAACACCCGCATTGCGAACCTGCTGGGCCTGTGCGCCGTCACCCTTCCTGCCGGAGAGCCTTCTTGCGGGATCAGTCTGATGGGACCGGCATATGGCGAGGCCCGCCTGCTGCGGCTTGCCGCCGCCGCGGAAACCGCGCTGGGTTGACCGGGCAAAGGGCGAAAAAGTCACAAGTTTTCGTCTGTGCCCTGGCCTGCAGCGGCGTTTTTCTGGACCGCAGGCGAAACTCTGGTTATCCTGAGGCGGAACGGGGCGAAACGACCCCGGCAACGAGGCAGTCATGGCGTTTCCAGAGCGGTTTTCGAACCTGCCAGATTACGCATTTCCCCGGTTGCGGGCGCTTCTTGAGGCGCAGGCCCCGGGCGGCGATCCCATAACCATGACCATCGGAGAGCCGAAGCACCCGATGCCCGCTTTCGTGGCCGAGGTGCTTGCCGCCAATCTGGACGGGTTCGGCGTTTATCCCCCCAACGACGGCACGCCCGAGTTGCTGGCCGCGAACTCTGCCTGGCTGGACCGCCGCTATGGCGTGAAGGTGCCGCCGGACCAGATCATGGGCCTGAACGGCACGCGGGAAGGCCTGTTCAATGCGGCCCTTGCCCTGTGCCCGGAACGCAAGAACGGTGGGGTTCCGGCGGTTCTGATGCCGAACCCGTTCTATCAGGTCTATGCCGTTGGCGCGCTGGCGGCCGGGGCCGAACCGGTCTATGTGCCTGCGACGGCGGCAACGGGGTTCCTGCCGGATTACGCGGCACTTGACCCCGCGCTGCTGGACAGGGTGGCGCTGGCCTATCTGTGTTCGCCCGCAAATCCGCAGGGGGCCGTTGCCTCGCGCGGTTATCTGGCAGGACTTCTGGCCCTGGCCGAGCGGCACGATTTTGTCGTGCTGGCAGATGAATGCTACAGCGAGATCTGGCACAGCGCACCGCCCCCCGGCGTGCTGGAGGTGGCCGCCGCCGCCGGGACCGATCCGGAACGGGTTTTTGCCTTTCATTCGCTTTCGAAACGGTCCAATCTGCCCGGGCTGCGGTCGGGTTTCGTGGCCGGCGGTGCAAAGGGCATTGCCCGGATGCGCAAGCTGCGGTCCTTTGCCGGGGCACCGGTGCCGCTGCCGTTGCAGCGGGTGGCGGAACGCGCCTGGGCCGATGAGGCCCATGTGACGGCAAACCGCGCGCTTTACGCCGGGAAATTCGGGGATGCCGCAAGGATTTTCTCCGGAGTGCCGGGATTTACCCTTCCGGACGGGGGGTTTTTCCTGTGGCTGCCGGTGCAGGACGGGGAAGCTGCCGCCGTGCGTCTGTGGCGCGAGACGGGGGTCCGGGTCCTGCCCGGTGCCTATCTGTCGCGCGATGTCGGGGGCGACAACCCCGGCAAAGGCTATATCCGGGTCGCCTTGGTGGCCCCAAGAGACGAGACGCAGCGCGGCCTGACACGGCTTCGCGACTGCCTGTACGCGTAGGGGACGGAACACAGCATGGCATCCTATCAGGCAAGACAGCGCGATCCGCTTCTGGACCAGAGCGTTCAGGCGATGCTGCAGCGGCGCGGGAAAGAGGTGATCGGTCTTGGCCTGATCGCGCTGGCGCTGGCGGCCACGCTGATGCTGTGGACCTATACCCCCGAGGATCCGGGCTGGATGGTGGCAACCGATGAACCGGCACGCAACGCGCTGGGCCGCTTTGGCGCGGCCACCGCATCCACCCTTGTCATCATCTGCGGCAAGGGTGCCTGGGGCATTCCGGTGATCCTGCTGGCCTGGGGTTTGCGGTTTGTCACGCATCGCGGCGAAGACCGGGCTATGGGGCGGATGATCTTTGCGGTGATCGGCATTGCGGTGGCATCGGTTTTTGCGGCAACGCATGTGCCGGGGGCAGAGTGGACCCATTCCTTCGGATTGGGCGGTCTGTTCGGCGATACGATTGTCGGGGCCTTGCTGGGCGTTCTGCCGTTCAGCGCCGGGACCGGCCTGAAAGTCTTGTCCGTGCTTTCCGGTCTGACACTGATTGCGATGGGTCTGTTCGTGACCGGCTTTGACCGGGCGGAACTGCGCGGGCTTGCCCGTTTTTCCTGGATAAGCGTGGTGCGCAGCTATGCGGCAATGGTGGATCTGGTGACCCAGGGGGCCACAGGGACCCCCCTTGCAGCGCGCACCATGCATGAAAACGGCCAGCAGCAGCGCGAAGCGGCACGGCTGGCCGGACCGCCTGTCTTGGCGGGGGCGACCGGCTCGGGGCTGTCGGTGCGGCCGCGCCAGAGCGGACCGGCCCCAGCGCAAGGCGCCGGGGCCGCAGTCTTTGCCCCGGCGTCGGCACTGCGCGCAGGGGGCGGTACAGATCTGCGCGCCGGGCCGGGCCTTGCCCCGGCCCTGTCGCCGCGCGTCCCCTCTCATCCGGGTGCGCCCGCCGCTGCGGCTGTAGCCGCCGCACGCCCGCGTGGAGGTTTGCTGAGGCTGATCCGGCGCGCGCCCGACCCCGCGCCGCCGGAACCGACCCCGGTCGCCGAAGTACCGGCGGCCGACCGTCTTCGGGCCCGCATAGCGGATGCCGTCAAGAACCGCCTTGCCCCCGGCACAGCGGCGGCCCGCGCAGACGCGGGGCGGCAGGAGCCGCCTGTCGTTGCGCGCCCGACAGGACCGCGCCCCTTGAACGCGACGTTCAATCATCCGTCCACTGTCCCGGGCATTGAAGAGCGCGGGGCAGGTCCGTCTGCCTTCGTCGATCCGGTGATCGGCGTTGATCCCCGGGACGGCGATGACGGACCCTGGACTTCGCCGGATGTCATGGAAGACGATGCGGGGCTTGATGATGACCTGCACGAGCTTTCGGTCATCGAACCCGCCGTGCCGCGTCTTGGACCGGTGCTGATGCAGGCAGAGCCGAAGCGCCTGGTGCAGCAGCCGGTGAAGAAACCGTCTGTCCCGTCGCGTCAGGCGGTGTCCGAAGCGCAACCGCGCCTGCGGTTCGACGACCCGGCCCCGGCCTATGAGGTGCCGCCGCTGTCGCTGCTGTCGGCCCCCCCCGCCACGCGCACCCTGCACCTCAGTCACGAGGCGCTGGAGGAAAACGCGCGCATGCTGGAATCGGTGCTGGACGATTATGGCGTGAAGGGGGCCATCACCAGCGTCCGCCCCGGCCCGGTCGTGACGATGTACGAACTTGAACCGGCACCCGGCCTGAAAGCCAGCCGCGTGATCGGTCTGGCCGATGACATTGCCCGGTCGATGTCGGCGCTGTCTGCCCGCGTGTCCACGGTTCCGGGGCGGACGGTCATCGGGATTGAACTGCCGAACCAGCACCGCGAAAAGGTGGTCCTGCGCGAGATCTTGTCGTCCCGCGATTTTGGCGACAGTGCGATGCGCCTTCCGCTGGCCCTGGGCAAGGACATCGGCGGCGATCCGGTGGTGGCCAATCTGGCCAAGATGCCGCACCTGCTGATTGCGGGCACAACCGGATCAGGCAAGTCGGTCGCTATCAACACGATGATCCTGTCGCTGCTGTACAAGCTGACGCCGGAAGACTGCCGGCTGATCATGATCGATCCGAAGATGCTGGAACTCAGCGTTTATGATGGTATTCCCCATCTGCTGTCTCCGGTCGTGACCGATCCGAAAAAGGCGGTTGTCGCCCTGAAATGGGTCGTGGGCGAGATGGAGGAACGCTATCGCAGGATGTCGCGCATGGGTGTGCGCAACATCGAAGGCTACAATGGTCGGGTCCGCGAGGCGCTGGCCAGGGGCGAGATGTTCAAGCGCACCATCCAGACCGGATTTGATGAGGAAACCGGCGATCCCGTGTTCGAGACGGATGAATTCCAGCCTGTTGCCATTCCCTACATCGTGGTCATCGTCGATGAGATGGCCGACCTGATGATGGTGGCGGGGAAAGAGATCGAGGCCTGCATCCAGCGGCTGGCGCAGATGGCGCGGGCCAGTGGCATTCACCTGATCATGGCCACGCAGCGCCCGTCGGTGGATGTCATCACCGGCACGATCAAGGCGAACTTCCCCACCCGCATCTCCTTCCAGGTCACCTCGAAGATCGACAGCCGCACCATCCTGGGCGAACAGGGGGCAGAACATCTGCTGGGCATGGGCGACATGCTTTACATGGCCGGCGGTGCCAGGATCACCCGCATCCACGGGCCGTTCGTTTCGGATGAAGAGGTTGAGGAGGTTGTGAACCACCTGAAAAGCTATGGCCCGCCTGTGTATCAATCCGGCGTGATCGAAGGCACGGACGAAGACAAGGCCGACGACATTGACCTGGTGCTGGGTCTGGGCGGGGCGGAGAGTGACGACACGCTGTACGATCAGGCCGTCGCCATTGTGGCCAAAGACCGCAAATGTTCCACATCCTACATTCAGCGCAAGCTGGGTATCGGTTACAACAAGGCCGCCCGGCTGGTGGAGCAGATGGAAGAACAGGGTGTCGTCACGCCGTCCAACCACGTGGGCAAGCGGGAGATTCTGCTGGAGGAGCGGTGAGGGTGGCCGAGAGAGTCAAAAAGGCCACAGTTTCGCACGAAGGTAGGCTTGAAATTCATAGCATATTGACCGCACCGAGAGTGAACCACTATCATTTGAGAGGCGCACCGCATATAGTAAACTATAAGTGGTTAGCTTCTACATACTGATGGCTTCACGAGAATGCGTAACGATTACTTGACCAAGAGAAAGTAAACATGCCAGCGTCTATGCTGCTCGGAGTCGATTCGCTATGTTGTATGATCCCGCAATAAACACAGAACGACTTCGCAAAAGCATTTTGGCAGCGATTGCCGGGGAGCAAATTAAGTTCCAATCACACGATACAACTAATTTAATCGCCATGTTCAACGATCCAATTGACAGCTCGATGGAGTCGAGGGTTAGGCTTTTTCAGCGGGCCTTTCTTCAAAACACGGAATCCTATCTAGAAATAATTTCATCTGCTCCCGCGTGCCTTAAGGTGACTTTTAAGTATGATCTTGAATATGCACAAGCAAAGGAGGTCTTTTTCGAGTTCCTTTCTTCTGGAGACTTTCAAAACCTCGGTCGCGAACTTGGAATTGGCTATGTCCAATTTGCGGGAAGACTTTTCTATCCCGCCAGATAAAGAATGAAGTGGTCGAAGGAACGGCCCAGCAACGAGGGGAATGATGAAGACTGACCGTGCGCATATTCCGTTTATCGTCCTTTGTCCAAAATCAGAGGAGCTTGATGAAGTAATAAAGGTTATAAAGGCAGATAGTCGATTTAGACGCTTAGCGGACAGATCGATCGACCCGATTTTTGAGTTCACAACTAAATCCGGCCCCAAGCGACTTAAGGCAGTTACCAGCGGTGGGATGGGCCACATGAAAACCGCGCTGAAAGCCGCGCTCGAAATTTGGATGCACGACCCTGTCGTTGTATTCCTAGTTGGTACCGCTGCCAGTCTTGACTCTACTAAACTTCAGCTTGGGGATGTGATAATTCCGCGAAAGTCCGTTTATAGAAGGTACGATAAGGTTTCAGAGGAAGGTCAACCTGATTATGAACTTAGGATCAAAAATCCCACAAATGCCGAAAGGTTTCACTCAAAAAACTTGCTCTGCGCGGACACTGAAACGGTTGATGTCTCCGGCAGAGCTCAATCTGCAATTGCTGCGTCGGGCCTAAAGAATTTGAAGCTTGTCCGTGGCGCTAATGTGGGGATTTCAATCGATGGCACTGAAGTAGGCTTGCGGGATCCTAAGGTCGTTTTAGATGATGACATTATCTCATGTGGAATGGTGGTTGACAGCATTTCGTATAGGGACTTCCTCAAGACAACAGCTGAGAGCTTCACCCGAAAAGTTACTGCGATTGATATGGAGTCTCTTGGTTTTTACGAGGCTCTCTCTGGTGCAAAAACAGTTCCTTATGGCTCCCGCGCCGAGGGGATCATGATCCGGGGGATTTCTGACTATGCGGGAAGAAAGAGCCAAACTGAAGCACGCCCAGAAGACTGGAAAGCAGCGTCATCCTTTAACGCGGCTACTGTTTTTATTTCAATCCTTTGCGAGATAGCCGAATACTTCGAAAACGACAAGGAACAGTGGTGACTTAGGTGATTTAGCATTGGTGCCACTAAGGGTTCGTTCAGGGGCCCCCGACTTTATTTCATCCATTACGCCATCTATACCCGATTTCTTCCACAATTGTTCGGGCAGTGGCTCTCCTATAAGCAAGTGTAGGTGCGTGCTTGCACGCACGCCCTTCCGGGAACGGTGCGTGCGAGCACGCACCCTACCGCTTTGTCGCAACCTGCCGTACATGCTCCAGCAAGCGGTCATAGAATGCTTCATCCGCCACATGCACCCGCCCAGCCGCGACATCGGCCTCGGCCTCCTCCAGCCTCCGGTTCAGCGTAACCTGCCGCAGCAAGGCCTCGCCGTACGAAACCTCGCCCAGCCGCACCGATTCCAGGAGGGGTGGCCAAAGATACGCCGCCCCCATCTTTTCCAGGTCGGCCTTCGAAAACATTGCCCCCACCTCACGCCCGTTTTTCGTTACCGTCACCGGCGCACGCTGTGCGGCATCAAGGAACTGGCCAAAGGCATTCTTGGCTTCCAAAGCGGTCATTGTGGTCATCATCATACCCTCCATTCCCGGTCAAAATAGCTGTTCCGCCTGTAATGTCCACCCGCCGGTCACGGGATACCGAGGTTAAGGTCGCAAATGCCACTGCGCCCGGCCCGCGCCATAGTGCCCGGCTGCCGGAAAAGCAGGAGAAACTGAAAGCAAACCACGCGGCCAAGCAGAAGCCATTGCTGCCAGACCAGTATCGGCAGACTTGTCACGCCTTCCGCGCGGCAGAATGCGTCTTCGCCGCTTCGTGACCGGCGGGGGGGGTGCCGGATGAGCGGAATGGGTCTATATTCGTGTCATGAAACCGCTTCGCTTGCTTCTTGCCCCGCTTGCCCTGCTTGCGCTGTCTTTGCCCGCAGCCGCAGAAAAGCTGCCGCTTGCGGAACTGTCGCGCTACCTGAACAGCCTGACCACGGCGCGGGCCGCCTTTACGCAGACCAATGCCGACGGATCGCAGGCCAGGGGCATGCTCTACATCAAGCGGCCCGGACGGGCGCGGTTTGAATACGCCCCGCCGGACCGCAATCTGGTCATGGCCGGGGGCGGGCAGGTGGCGATCTTCGATGCGAAGTCGAACCAGCCGCCCGAACAATACCCGCTGCGCCGCACGCCGCTGAACCTGATCCTTGCCCCGCAGGTGGATCTTTCACAGGCCGAGATGGTTGTGGGTCACGAGGAAGTGGGCGATACCACACGGGTGATGGCACAGGACCCGAAGAACCCCGAATACGGCACGATCGAACTGGTCTTCACGGCAAATCCGACTGCCCTGCGGCAGTGGATCATCACGGACGACCTGGGCAGCCAGACCCGCACCGAGCTTGCAGATCTGGAAACCGGCGTGGACCTGTCCGGCTTTCTGTTCGACATCACCGCCGAGCGCGCCCGGCAGAACCGCTGAGCGCTGCGTCAGCTGCAGGTCTTGAGCTGTTTGCGGTATCTCTCGGCCCGGTTTCCGACGCTGTCGGCCACGTCAAGAAGCCAGGGCTTCTTGGTGTAGCTGCCGCGCGCGAAGCCCACCCGGCCTTCGTGGTAGGCCAGATACTGGTTGCGGGCATCTGATTTCGAGATGCCAAGCTTTTCATGAGAGGCGTTCATATACCAGCCCATGAAGTCTGTCGCGTCCCGGATACGGTCCCGTTTGGCCCCGCGCCGACCCTGATCATCCTGGTATTCCTCCCAGGTCCCGTCCAGCGCCTGGCTGTAGCCGTAGGCAGAGCTTTGGCGGCCCATCGGAATGATGCCCAGCGCATATTGATGCGGCGTGCGGGCATTGCCGATGAACTTGGATTCCTGGTGGATCGTCGCCATCTGCACGTAAACGGGGACACCCCATTTTCGTTCCGTCGATTCCATCGCGCTCAGATAGCGCGGCCGTTCGCGGATGATGCTGCACGCATTGTCCAGATCGCGGGGCGCCGAAAAGTTGCCGCCGCCGCAAGAGGCAAGCAAAAGCAACAGGATCGACGCGCGAAGAAGTCTGCTCATCTGCCCCTCGCACTTTTCTTTTGCCTGAAGGATAGGGCAATTCCGGTCTGCGGGAAATGGGGTGCAGGCAGGGTTTCGATCATAAATCCGCGCGGGGTGCGTTCTTTCGGTAACGCATTCGGTGATCTGACGGCGGAAAAGCGCCGCCCGCAAGGGTCGCAGACGGCAGGGCGCACGCCGGGGCGCTGCAGATCGGGCCGAACGCGGGATGCGGCACTGAGGGGTACTCGACCGCAGACTGTTTCTTCTGTAACCGGTCGCGACGGTGGACAAGGCGCGTCTTCAGGGATTACTTTCCCGACCGGGGGCATGGGCATGTTGAAGACACAGGCAAAATATCATCTGGGGCAGGTGCTGCGCCACCGAAAGCACCCCTTTCGGGGGGTTGTCTTCGATGTTGATGCGATGTTTTCCAACACCGAGGAATGGTATGACGCCATTCCGGAAGACAGCCGTCCCCGGCGCGACCAGCCCTTTTACCACCTTCTGGCCGAGAACGAGCAAAGCTATTATGTGGCTTACGTGTCCGAGCAGAACCTGGTTCCTGACGAAACCGGGGAACCGGTGGATCATCCGGATTTGCACGACCTGTTCGGTGACTTTGAAGACGGGCGCTATCCGCTGCAGTTCCAGCTGAACTGAACGGGTGCCCTGCGCCCCGGTCGGGGCCGCCTTTCGCCTGACGCCGTCAATATCCCAGGGCGCAGCCGTCCTTTCGGGGGTCCGATGCCCCCTGAAGCACGCCGCTGTCATCCATGAGGATGGCCTGGGCCCCCCCCAGGGGGCCGTCGGCATCGATCATGGTGTGGCCCATTCCGGCCAGGGCCGCCCGCACCTCTGGCCGATAGCCGGTCTCGATCTCGAACCCGTCCTCGCCGGAAAAACAGCGGGGTCCGTCAATGGCGCTTTGCGGGTCCATGCCGAAATCGATCATGTTGGTCACAAAGCGGGCATGTCCGGTCGGCTGATAGGCCCCGCCCATGACCCCGAAGGGCATCATCACGCGCCCGTCCCTTTTCAGCATCGCGGGAATGATCGTATGCAGCGGCCGCTTGCCGCCGCCGGCCTCGTTCGGATGGCCTTGCGTCAGAACGAATCCCGCCCCCCGGTTCTGGAAGTTGATACCGTATCTGACGGACGCCAGCCCCGAACCGAAGCTGTGAAAGACCGAGTAGATCAGCGAGACGGCCATCCGGTTCCTGTCCACGACCGCAAGGTAGACAGTTTCGCGGTGGACCGCCCCGGCCAGGGGGGCGGCGGCCGGCATGGCCCGGCGCGGATCGATCAGTGCGGCAAGGCGGCGGGCCGTTTCCGGCGACAGCATATGGTCCAGCCGGGTAACGTGGCTGCTGTCGGCGATAAAGCGGTTGCGGGCATCATAGGCCAGCTTTGCCGCCTCGGCTTCCAGATGCGCGCGCTCTGCGCCAAAGGGGTCAAGCGGGCGCAGATCGAAGTGCGACAGGATGCCAAGCATCAGGATGGCCGTGGCACCTTGCCCGTTCGGCGGATGTTCAACCAGTTCGACCCCCCTGTACAGGCCGGAAATCGGTTCTTCCCAGGTGCAGGCCGTGGCGGCAAAATCGGCCAGCGTATGGGTGCCGCCCGCCGCGCGAAGCGATGCCACCATATCTTCGGCTACGGCCCCTTCATAGAATCCGCTGCGGCCTTCGGCGGCGATGCGGCGCAGGACCTCGGCCTGCCCCGGGGCACGGAAGACCTGTCCGACGCGCGGTGCCGCACCCTGAATCAGATAATGGCGCCTAGCGTCGCCCTGCAGATGATGGGCCGCTTCTGCCCAGTCGCGGGCGGTGCGCGGCGCGACCGGCACACCCTCTTCGGCATAGCGGATCGCCGGGGCAAGTGTCTGGGCCAGCGGCAGGCTGCCCCAATCGGCGGCCAGCCTGCAAAAGGCATCGACAGCCCCCGGAATGGTGACGGATTCGGGGCCATGCAGCGGCACGGCACCAAGCCCCCTGTCCCGCATCGCGGCAGCCGAAAGCCCGTTTGGGGCCCGCCCCGACCCGTTCAGGGCCACGACACGCTCATCTGCGGCCGGCTTGAGCAGAACGAAGCAATCGCCGCCCAATCCGGTCATCTGCGGTTCACACAGGCCCAGGGCAACGCCCCCCGCGATGGCGGCATCCGCAGCGTTGCCTCCGGCTTGCAGGATGTCGATGGCGATCCTGGCCGCCAGCGGATGCGACGTGGCGCAAAGGCCGTTGGCGGCAAAGACGGCGGAACGTCCGGGAAGTTGAAAATTGCGCAAAGTCCACCCCCCGGAACGGTCGGGGCCAAGACTACGGCCCGCTGCGTGGAATGCCAGCAAAAGAAGTTGCGCCGGGGCGGGGGGGCGATGACAGCGGGCCGGACCCCTTGGCAGCCGCAGTCCCGATCTGTCGGGGAAGGGCGGCCAAGGTTGCGATGATGTCACTGCAAAAGCGTGGCCATGCCGAAAATCCGGCGAAAGACCGGGATATCAGGCCACATCAAGCCGGAAAGACAGCTGGTTGCAACCATCCTGACGCCGGTAGTCGACCTCTTTTGCCAGGGCGCGAATCATCGGCCATCCGAAGCCGCCTTCGGGCAGGTCGCCCTGCGGCCCATAATCGCCCCGGTGACCCTGCGTCAGAACGTGACCGGGCAGTTCGGCACCGCGATCAAGCACCCTGAACACCAGCGACCTGCCGCAACGTGCAACTGTCACTTCGATCTCGCCGACACCTTCGGCATAGGCATGTTCGACCACGTTGTTCAGGACTTCGGCAAGAAGCAGTTCGGCCGTGCCGCGCTGATCGTCCGGCAGGTCTCCAAGGCGGTCATCCCGGAACAAGCCGGACAGGGCGCGGCGCACCGCCAGAGGGGTGCTTTGCAGGGCAAGCCGGACCTGCCGCAATCCGGCATCAGACTGCATCGCGCAGATCGGCGGGGACAGAGCGGTGAATGGTGAAGACCGTATCCATCCGGGTCAGGCGGAACACCCTTTCGACCGCGGGCGTCAGACCGGACAGTTCCAGCCTGCGGTCCGGGCCCAGCAGCTTCATCACCGCGACCAAGGCACCCAGACCGCTTGAGTCAAGAAAGGTAACGCCTGACAGGTCCAGCATCACGCGGGACGGCGCGGCCTTGACCAGATCGCGCATGTGTTCCTTGAACTGGATCGCCACTGCGGCGTCGATCCGGCTGTCCATTGCGCGCACGATCAGAATGTCGTCGCGCGGTTCCGCCAAAAGCTGCATTCCGACCCACTCCACTGGCCCCGGTGAAAAGCCTAGGCTGCAAGGCTTATCATTTCGTAACCGGGACCCGGCCCGGCTTTTCCTTGGTGCCCCTTTCGCATAGCATGATGCCGCAAGGGGAGATCAGGTGATGGATTACGACAGTCTGGCCAACTCGGTGCGGGCGCTGTGCCGGGGCGAAACCGATGCGGTGGCCCTGATGGCCACGGTCGCCTGCGAGGTGCATCATGCCCATCCTCTGGCGGACTGGACCGGCTTTTACCGGGTCACCGGGCCGGAGGTGTTGAAGATCGGTCCCTATCAGGGTGGCCACGGCTGCCTTGTCATTCCGTTCTCGCGCGGGGTCTGCGGGGCGGCGGCACGCTGCGGGCAGGTGCAGCTTGTGCCGGATGTCGATGCCTTTCCCGGCCATATCGCTTGCGCGGCATCGACACGCTCGGAACTGGTGCTGCCGGTCTGGAACGGGGAAGGGCGGCTCTTGGGCGTGCTGGATCTGGACAGCGACACAAAGGCGGCCTTCACGCAACAGGATGCGGACCGGCTGGCCGGAATTCTGGCCGAGACGTTCCGGGATGCGGTTGCACAGACCGGCGGCGGTCTGCCGGCGGGGGGCTGAGGATGCAGGGTTCATGCCTGTGCGGCGATGTCGTCTTCCATGTGACGCCACCGCTGCGCGATGCGGTGGCCTGCCATTGCACGCAATGCCGCAAGGTGTCGGGGCATTTCTGGGCCGCCGCTTCGGTGCCGATGACGGGGTTTCGGCTGATCCGGGCTGACGGGCTGGCCTGGTACCGGTCATCGCCCGCTGCGACGCGCGGTTTCTGCCGCACCTGCGGGGCCACCCTGTTCTGGAAGCCCGATGGCGAAGACCGGATGAGCTTTTCGCCGGGCGCGCTGGATGGCCCCACCGGGCTGACGGTGGCAGAGCATATCTTTACCGGCGATGCGGGCGACTATTATACGCCCGCCGGCCCGCCGCCGGTGCCGTCACCGGCACCGCCCGTGTTGCAGGCGTCCTGCCTGTGCGGCGGGGTCCGGTTTTCGGTTCCCCGCCCCGGGGGTGGCATCACGGCCTGCCATTGCACC
Source organism: Rhodobacter sp. (assembly GCA_020250445.1). Taxonomy (GTDB): domain Bacteria; phylum Pseudomonadota; class Alphaproteobacteria; order Rhodobacterales; family Rhodobacteraceae; genus Aliitabrizicola. The sequence continues at coordinate 4,493 of JADCEF010000002.1, read as the reverse complement.
CAGTGCCGCAAGCTTTCGGGGCATTACTCGGCCAGCTTCGATGTGCCGGAGGCCGAGGTTTCGTTCCAGGCACGGCAGCCTCTGGCCGAATTCGCCACCCCTGGCGGCGGGCGGCGCGGCTTCTGCACTGCCTGCGGGTCGAGCCTTTACTTCCGCGCCCGCGATGCTGCCTTCTCGGTCGAGGCGGGGGTGGTGGACGGGCCGACGGGCGGCAGACTGGCCGGGCACATCTTTGTTGCGGACAAGGGCGATTACTACAGCCTCACCGATGGCCTGACGCAGCATCCGGGGCGGGATTGACCCCCTGTCGCCTGCAGGGAAATCTGATATCGCTGCGCTGCAAGGGGAAGGGGCGCGGATGATGCATCTGTGGGTCAGGGCCGAACAGCGGCCGAACGAGGAACGCGTGGGCCTGACGCCCGAAGGGGCCGCAGCCCTGATTGCCGCTGGCATCCGCGTGACGGTCGAGCAAAGCCAGGTCCGCGCCATTCCCATCGACGGGTACCGGGCTGCCGGATGCCGGATTGTGGCCGAGAACCTTTGGCCCAAGGCCCCTGAGGATGCGATCATCTTCGGGCTGAAGGAACTGCCGGAAGACGGAACACCCCTGACGCACCGCCACATCATGTTCGGTCATGCCTATAAGGGGCAGCCTGCCGGGCGCGTTCTGCTGGACCGGTTCAGGGCCGGGGGCGGCACGCTTTATGATCTTGAATATCTGGTGGATGAAACCGGACGGCGCGTTGCCGCGTTCGGCTATTGGGCGGGGTATGCCGGGGCGGCGGTGGCACTGAAATGCTGGGTGGCGCAGCAGCGGGGCGCCATTGCCGGGCCGGTCCGCAAGTATTCCGGCAAGACGGCCTTGCTGGCCGATCTGGGCCGCGAACTGGCGACCATCGGCCCGCGGCGCCCGCGCGCCATCATCATCGGCGCGCTGGGCCGGGTGGGCGGCGGGGCGGCGGATCTGTGCGCGGCCACGGGCGTGCCGGTCACGAAATGGGACATGGCGGAAACCGCCCGTGGCGGGCCCTTCCCGCAGGTGCTGGCGCATGAGATTTTCCTGAACTGCATCCTGGCCCGGCCCGGATGCCCGGTCTTCGTGCCCGCCGGTGCGGTGAGCGCCCCGCGCGCCCTGACGGTGATCGGCGACATCGCCTGTGATCCGACGTCGGATTTCTCGCCGATCAAGGTCTATGACCGGGCAACGGACTGGGACGCGCCTGCCTTGCGCGTGCATGATGCGCCGCCCCTGGATGTGACGGCGATCGACAATCTGCCCTCGCTGCTGCCGGTGGAAAGCAGCCAGGATTATGCGGCACAGCTTCTGCCCTCGCTCCTGACGCTGGGCAGCCTGGAAACCGGCGTCTGGGGCCGGGCAATGGATGAATTCCAGCGCCACACGACAGGTCTTTGAGGGGGGGGGAAACCGAACATGACAATCCATTGGTGCGGCACGGGCCTGTCTTCCGTTCCGGGTCTGCGGCGGCTGATCGGGGCCGGGTATCCGGTGACGGTGTGGAACCGCACGGTTGACAAGGCCCGCGATGCGGTGGGCGACCTGACACAGGACATCCGCGCCTATTCGCTTGCGGCGCTGACCGACGCGCTGCAACCGGGCGACCTGGCTGTTTCGATGCTGCCTGCCGACCAGCATGTCGCCATCGCCAGGGCCTGCCTTGCGAAAGGCGCGCATTTCGTGTCGTCAAGCTACATCGCACCGGACATGCGTGACCTGGATGCAGCGTTCAGGGCGGCGGGGCTGGTCAGCGTCAACGAGGTGGGTCTGGACCCCGGCATTGACCATCTGATGGCGCATGATCTGGTGGCCCGCTACCGCGCTTCGGCGGCCTGTGACCCGGCCAATGTGCTGTCTTTCACCTCCTATTGCGGCGGGGTGCCGAAGGTGGCCAACCCGTTCCGCTACAAGTTCAGCTGGTCGCCGCTGGGTGTGCTGAAGGCGCTGCGGTCGCCCTCGCGCAGCCTGCGCAATTTCACCGAACTGCGGGTGGACCGGCCCTGGGATGCGATCAGCGCCTATGACGCGCCGCTGCCGGTGCCGGAAAGCTTCGAGGTCTATCCGAACCGCGATTCGCTGCCCTTCCTTGCCGATTACCGCTTTGACCCGGCATGGAAGGTGAAGGATTTCGTGCGCGGCACCATCCGCCTGAACGGATGGTCGCAGGCCTGGGCCCCGGTCTTTGCCGAGATTGAAACGCTGCAAGGCCCGGCGGGCGATGCACGGCTGGCAGAGATGGCGGCGGCCTTCTGGCGCGACAATGCCTATGGCCCCGATGAGGCTGACCGGGTGATCCTGTTCGTCTCGTTAAAGGCGGACCGGGACGGGCGCGCGGTGTTCCACCAGACCTGGGCCATGGATGCCTGGGGCGACGCGCGCGGCACGGCGATGGGGCGTCTGGTGTCCGTGCCCGTGTCGCTGGCGGTCGAGGCGGTGTTGGCGCGGGAAATTCCGCCGGGCGTTCACGCGGCCCCGCATGACCCGAAGCTGGTGAAGCGCTGGCTGGGGGACGTGCAGACACTGGCGCAATACATGGCGCGGGTCGACCATCTGGCCTGAGGGATGGGTCCGGACCTGAGGGCATCAGCCGTCAGGTCCGGCGCAGGCGCGGCGATACCGGGCGTGGCATCAGGGCGTTTCACGACGGCACGCCGGGCCTTTGCCAGAATGGCACTTGCCCGGAGGCGTCTTTTTCCGGAACAGTCGGGCAAGGGAAACCGGGGTCCGCACTGTGACGACGCTCAAGCTTCGCATCCTTTTTGACGGCGCAATGTTCGGCCCCGGCAAGGCCGAATTGCTGGAGCGCATCCGCGAGTCCGGGTCCATCGCGGCTGCGGGACGGCAGATGGAGATGAGCTACAAGCGTGCCTGGATGCTGGCGGAGGAGATGAACGCAGCGTTCCGCCAGCCCCTGATTGCACGGACCCGGGGTGGTCCGGGTGGCGGTGGCGCCCATCTGACAGAGGCAGGCGTGGAGGTGTTGCGCCTGTACCAGGCAATTCTGGACAATGCCCTGGCCGCATCCGCCGACCAGATCGCGGACCTGGAAGGCATGCTGCATCCATCGTCCCCGGCGGATATACCCGGCAGAACATAACGCTTGATCTGACTGTCGCTCGGTTGATATGTTTGTCAAAACATATCCCAAGGAGTGCCCATGCCCCGCCGTATCGCCATGGTGGCGCTGATTGCGCTGCTTATGACCCGGCCCGCCGCCGCTGAAGAGGTGGTCGTGTTTGCCGCCGCGTCGCTGAAGAACGCGCTGGATGCGGTTGCCGCCGACTTTCAGGCGGACACCGGCCATCAGGTGATGATCAGCTATGCCGGTTCGAACGCGCTTGCCAGGCAGATCCTGCAAGAGGCACCGGCCGATGTCTTTGTTTCGGCTGCCGTCAACTGGATGGACGAGGTCGAAAAGGGCGGGTTGGTTCTGGCGCGCCGCGATCTGCTGGGAAACAGTCTGGTGCTGATCGCCAGGGGCAAGGATGCGCCTGCCGTTTCGATCACGCCGGGATTTGACCTTGCGGGGCTGCTGGGGGACGGAAAGCTTTCCATGGCGATGGTGGATGCCGTTCCTGCCGGCCAGTACGGCAAGGCCGCGCTGGAAGCCCTGGGCGTGTGGAAGACAGTCGAAGGGGCCGTGGCGCAATCCGAAAACACCCGCGCGGCCCTGGCCCTAGTGTCGGCGGGCGAGGCCCCTTTCGGCATCGTCTATGCGACCGATGCGGTGGCAGATGACAATGTGACCGTGGTGGGCACCTTTCCCGCAGACAGCCACGGGCCAATCATCTACCCGGCCGCATTGCTGCGCGGTGCCTCCGACGCGGCCGACCGGGCATTCTTCCAGGCCCTGTCATCGGACAAAGCCGCCGCGCGGTTCAGGGAATATGGCTTTCGCACGCTCGACTGACGCCCGGGGGGCCGGGGAAACCGGCCCACGCGCATCGCCGGGCCATGGTCCTGCAGCCGCGATCCGCAGGTTGCCGTTTCGCGGCGCGGCCCGCTTCGGCGGCAAGACCCGGGCCGTCACAGGCCGGGACAACGCGCCAGCCCTTTGAATGACCCCGGCAAGGTGCTGAAGACGTGTCGGCCACAGGGGCCGACTGCGCGGAAACCGGAAAACAGCTGTGCCCGCGCGCGCCTTGCGCCTGCTGGCAGGGCCACCGCCCATGTCCCGGCGTCAGGCTGATCTTTGGCCCGCCCCGCCTCTTGCGGGTCGGGCGCTGGCCTGTGTGTCTCCCGGACCTGCCGGTCTACAGGGTGCCGTCCCGCGCGGGCGGGGGAAACGCGGGTCGCGTTTCCTGTTCCCGCCCGGACGAACGGAAGCACCTTCACCGCCTCAATGGCAAAGGCCATCGCCTTTGCCACAGCGCCACGGTAATCACACGACCGCCGGGGGGCCCAAAGCCCCCCGGCCAGCACCCGCTCCGCCCACGGCGGGCGCTTTGCACCCGCCGGGTCGGGCGCTGGCCTCTAT
>JADCEF010000019.1 GCA_020250445.1 Rhodobacter sp. | reverse complement strand
TGACACCTATGTCGTCGATGCGACCGGCGATACGATCACCGAGGCGGCGAACGAGGGCACGGACACGGTGCAGTCCTCGGTGACGCTGACGCTGGGGACGAACCTGGAGAACCTGACGCTGACCGGCACGACCGCGATCAACGGCACCGGCAATACCGGGGCCAACACGCTGACCGGGAACGCGGCGGCGAACCAGCTTTCGGGCGGCGCGGGCAACGACACGCTGTCCGGCGGCGCGGGCAATGACACGCTCGACGGCGGGGCCGGGGCCGATGCCCTGTCCGGCGGGGCGGGGAGTGACAGCTACCTCTTCGGCACGGGTGATGGCATCGACACGGTCAATGACGGCGGCACGGACAGTGCCATTGACACGGTGCAGTTCCGGACCGGCGTCGGGCTGGGCAACCTGACCATCAGCCGGGCGGACAGCGGCCGGGATCTGGTGGTGGCCCTTGGCACGGCGGACCGGATCATTCTTGACAACCGGCTGGTCGATGTGAACGGCGGGGCGGACCGGCTGCGCTTTGCCGATGGCAAATCGCTGACGGTCGAGGTGCTGGTGCAGGCGATGGCGGCCTTCGGCACGCCGGCGGCGGGCGAATTGAGCCTGGCACGGGCGGATGTGCAGCAGTATCTGACGCCGCTGCTGGCGTCGGGCGCGTAAAGTGCATCGGCGGCAGCGCCGGGCGGGACAGGGTATCGCGGGTGGGTGGATCTGAACCGGACAGTCCGGCGGGCAAGGGCCCCGGCCCGGCAGAGGTATCGCTGGCCGCGCTGATCATGGTGGCGCGGTTCCACGAGATATCGGCCGATTTCGACACCCTGTCGCACCGCTTTCCGGCAGACCCCGGCCTGCCCGAGGCCACGCGGCTGTTGCGCGTGGCCAAGGCACTGGGGCTGAAGGCCGGGGTGAAACGCATCGCCCCGGACCGGCTGGACAAGGCCAGCCTGCCTGCCCTGGCCGAGATGCGGGACGGCGGCTTCATCGTGCTGGCCAAGGTCGACGGCGACCGGGTTCTGGTGCAGGACCCCGCCGTCGGCCGGCCCGAGGTGCTGCCGCTGGCCGGGTTTCATGGCCGCTGGACGGGCCGTCTGTTGCTGGTGACCAGCCGGGCCGCGCTTGCGGGCAAGGCGCGGCGCTTTGATCTGACCTGGTTCATCCCCAGCCTGGTGAAGTACCGCCGCCTGTTCGGCGAGGTGCTGGTGTCGTCCTTTTTCCTGCAGCTGTTCGCGCTGATGACGCCGATCTTCTTTCAGGTGGTGATCGACAAGGTTCTGGTGCACCGGTCCTGGTCGACGCTGGATGTTCTGGTCTTTGCGCTGGTGGTGACCGTGGTGTTCGAGACGCTGCTGACCGGGCTGCGGACTTACGTCTTCAGCCATACCACCAGCCGGCTGGATGTCGAACTTGGGGCCCGGCTTTATGACCATGCCCTGTCGCTGCCTTTGAGCTATTTTCAGGCGCGCCGGGTGGGCGACACGGTGGCGCGGGCGCGCGAGCTGGAGAATGTGCGGTCCTTTCTGACCGGGCAGGCGCTGACCGTGGTTCTGGATGTGGTCTTCGGCCTGGCCTTCTTTGCGGTGATGTTCCTCTATTCGCCGGTCCTGACGCTGGTCGTGGCGCTGACGATCCCGCTTTACATCCTGATTTCGGTTCTGGTGACGCCGGTGCTGCGGCGGCGTCTGGACGAGAAGTTTGACCGCGGCGCGGAAAACCAGGCCTTTCTGGTGGAAAGCATCGGGGCTGTCGAAACGCTGAAAGCGATGGCGGTGGAGCCGCGCATGCAAAGCCGCTGGGAACAGCAATTGGCCGCCTATGTCGGGGCCAGTTTCCGGGCGCAGAACCTGTCGAACTGGGCGGGGCAGGCGGTGCAGCTGGTCAGCAAGCTGACCACGGCGGCGGTGCTGTGGTTTGGCGCGCGGCTGGTGATGGAGGGGCAGCTTTCGGTGGGCGAGCTGATTGCCTTCAACATGCTGGCGGGCCGGGTCGCGGCGCCGATCCTGCGGCTGTCGCAGCTGTGGCAGGACTTTCAGCAGTTCCGGATTTCCATCGAACGGCTGGGCGATATCCTGAATGCGGTGCCCGAGCCGCGGTCGGGGCCGGGGCGGGGCGCGCTGCCCGCCGTGCAGGGGGCGATCCGGCTGGAGCATCTGGCCTTCCGCTACCGCCCGGAAACCTCGCGGGTGCTGGAGGATATCTCCATCGACATTCCGGCCGGGCAGGTGGTGGGCATCGTCGGCCCCTCCGGCTCTGGCAAATCCACCCTGACCAAGGTGATCCAGCGCCTTTACATCCCCGAAAGCGGGCGCATCCTGATCGACGGGGTCGATCTGGCGCTGGCCGATCCGGCCTGGCTGCGCCGCCAGATCGGGGTGGTGCTGCAGGAAAATGTGCTGATGAACCGCTCGGTGCGCGACAACATCGCGCTGGCCCTGCCCGAGGCGGGCATGGATCAGGTGGTGACGGCCGCGAAGCTGGCCGGGGCGCATGAGTTCATTCTGGAGCTGCCCTTCGGCTATGACACCGAAATCGGCGAACGCGGCGCCAGCCTGTCGGGCGGGCAGCGCCAGCGCGTGGCCATCGCGCGCGCCCTGATCACCAATCCGCGCATCCTGATCCTGGACGAGGCGACCAGCGCGCTGGATTACGAATCCGAACGGGTCATCCAGCAGAACATGCGCCTGATCGCCAAGGGGCGCACGGTGCTGATCATCGCCCACCGCCTGGCGGCGGTGCGGGACGCCGACCGGATCATCACCGTCGAGAAGGGCCGCGTGACCGAAGACGGCACGCATGACGATCTCTTGCGGCGCGGCGGGCGCTATGCCGGGCTGTGGCGGCATCAGATCGGGGCAATCGCGGATCCGGCGGAATGAGCCGGGCCTGGCGCGTGCTGAAGGAAAGCCTGGCGGCCGAACGGGCTTCCCCGCCGGTTGCGCCGAAACGGCGGGGCGAGCTGGCCTTTCTGCCGGCGGTTCTGGAGGTGACGGAAACCCCGCCCTCGCCCACGGCGCGGGTGCTGTCGGCGGTCCTGTGCCTGTTTCTGGTGATCATGCTGGCCTGGGCCATTCTGGGGCGGGTCGATGTGGTGGCGGTGGCCGAAGGCAAGACCATTCCATCGGGCCGCTCGAAGACCGTGCAGGCCGCAGAGGCCGCCGTGGTGGCCTCGATCCTGGTGGAAGACGGCCAGACGGTGGCGGCCGGCGATGTCCTGATCCGCTTCGATCCGACCGAGATCGGCGCGGACCGCGAAAGGATTGCCCAGGAACTGGCCGAGGCACAGGTCACGGCGGCCCGGCTGCGCGCGCTTCTCGGGGACGCGACGCTGCAGACGGCCCTTGCCACGTTCCGGCCCCCGCCCGGGGCCGATCCCGCCCTTGTCGAGGGGCAGCGCAACCTGCTGATGAGCGAGGTCCGCGATCACCGGGCCAAGCTGGCCCAGATCGACGACGAGATCCGCAGCCGCGAGGCGCAGCAGGCACAGATCACCGCCGCCATCGGCAAGCTGGACCGGGTGATCCCGCTTCTGGCCGAGGCCGAGGCGGCCCGGCGCAGCCTGCTGGAAAGCGGGTCCGGTTCCCGGCTGGTCTGGCTGGAGACCAGGCAGCAACTGGTCGAGGCCGAGGAGGAACGCCGGATCCAGACCTTCCAGCTGGCCGAGGCGGCCTCGGGGATTGCCGAAACCCGCAGCCGCCGCGACACCCTGGAAACCGACTTCCGCCTGACCAAGACCCGGGAGTTGTCCGAGGCGGACCGGGCGGCGGTGGCCCTGGCGCAGGAACTGGTCAAGGCGGAGCGCAGCCATCAGAACATGACGGTGCGCGCGCCCATCGACGGCAAGGTGCAGCAGCTGGCCCTGCACACCGTGGGCGGCGTGGTGCAGCCGGCAGAGCCCCTGATGATCATCGTGCCCGTCGATGACACCCTGGAGGTCGAAGCCAGGCTGCAGAACCGCGATATCGGCTTTGTCCGCGTCGGCCAGCCGGTGGAGATCAAGGTAGAGACCTTCGCCTTCACCCGCTATGGCCTGATCCCCGGCGAAGTGCAGTCCATCTCGGGCGATGGCGTGATGGAGGAAAAGACCGGTCAGGTCCAGTATCCCGCCCGCATCCGGCTGCTGTCCTCCACCATGATGGTGGATGGCCGCGAGGTGGCCCTCGGCCCGGGAATGAACGTGACGGTCGAGGTCAAAACCGGCAGCCGCCGCGTTATCGAATACCTCCTGTCCCCGATCCTGCGCTACAACCAGGAAGCCATCCGGGAACGCTGACACCCTGCGCCCCGAAAAGACGTCCAGCCCATGGCGGTCAGATGCCGGACAGGGCAGGATCGCATCAAAAGGACATGGTCACCGTTTCAGCCACCGATCCCGCCGGTGAGCAGGTCAGACAGTTTCTTGATGCCCCTGCTGTCCCCTGTCGGGTGTCGTGATCCTTCTGAAGGCCTGTGGCTGGCCGTCCTGCCCGGTGACGTTCGGCCTGCGGGTCAGCCCGCCCGGCCCTGCCCTGCTGCGGGGGGGTGACATGATCTGACGGTCGGGGCGGGACGTCCGCGTTAACATTGCGTTAGGGTTCTTGCGGCCATTGTCGGTCCCGGCGGAGGTGCGGGCGGCCGGAAACGGGGTTGAACCGCTGCCCTTCACCTGTCCGCAGACACGGATACGGGCAATGTCGGCATGGGCCTTTCTTACCGCCAGTCTTTTCATGCGCGGCATTGCGACAGGCCGCAGCGCGGACAGGATCCGCAGGGTATGCCGCCGCACCGGCATCGGTGGCACCGGTGGCTGTGCGGTCGGCTGAGTCTTTTCCTCGTCTGCCTTTGGGCAGGCCCGTGCCTGGCCGAAACGCTGCGCGTCGCCACCTTCCACGCTGAACTGTCGCGGGACGGGCCGGGGCTTTTGCTGCGCGACATCCTGCGGTCTGACCCGCAGGTCGAGGCTGCGGCGCGGGTCATCGCCTTTGCCGATCCCGATGTACTGGTGTTGCTCGGCATCGATTACGACCATGGTCTTGTGGCGCTGGGTGCCTTTGCCGATCGTGTGGCCGCCGCAGGCAGCGTTTATCCCCACCGTTTTGCCCTGCGCCCGAACACCGGGTACGCGACCGGCCTCGACATGGATGGGGATGGTCGCCTGGGCGGCCCCCGCGATGCCCAGGGTTATGGCCGCTTCGCGGGCGAAGGCGGAATGGCGGTACTGTCGCGCCTTCCCATCGATCCGGCCGGGGTGCGGGACCTGTCTGGCCTGCTCTGGCGCGATCTGCCGGGGGCGATCCTGCCGGACGGCATGGAACCGCAGGTGGCAGAGGCCCAACGCCTGTCCACAACCGGGCACTGGGATGTGCCGGTCCGGCTGCCCGGGGGTGGCACCTTGCGCCTGCTGGCCTGGCATGCGACCCCGCCGGTGTTCGACGGCCCCGAAGACCGCAACGGACGACGCAACCATGACGAGGCGGCGCTGTGGCTGCGCCTGCTGGACGGCGCCTTGCCCGATGCCCCGCCCGCCCCGCCCTTTGTCCTTCTGGGGAATGCCAACATGGACCCGGACCGCAGCGAGGGCCGGCCCGCTGCCCTGCGCCTGCTGCTGGCGCATCCCGGCCTGCAAGACCCCCGTCCCGAAGGCGCGGGCGGCATGGCGACGGCGGATTTCGCCGAAGCGGGCGGTCCGGGCCGGATGCGCGCAGATTACGTGCTGCCCTCTGCCGGGCTGACCGTGCGCGCCTCGGGCGTGGTCTGGCCCGAAGAAGGGGACCCGTTTCTGCCCGTTGTAAAGGCCGCCTCGCGGCACCGGCTTGTCTGGGTGGACATCGAAACGGACTGACGGGCGCTTGACCCTTGCGCGCCCTTTGGCTAGGCCCCGGACACAGGCAATCAACCCACCGGGGGCGCATCTTGGCCAATCCTTCCCTTCTTATCCTGCCGGGCGACGGCATCGGCCCCGAAGTCATGGCCGAGGTGAACAAGATCATCGGTTGGTTCGGCGCAAAGCGCGGCATCCATTTCGACGTGACCGAAGACCTGGTCGGTGGCGCGGCCTATGATGTGCATGGCGTGCCGCTGTCGGATGCCACCATGGCAAAGGCGATGGCGGTGGATGCCGTTCTGCTGGGCGCCGTAGGCGGGCCGAAGTACGACGTGCTGGATTTCAGCGTGAAGCCCGAACGCGGCCTGTTGCGCCTGCGCAAGGAGATGGACCTGTTTTCCAACCTGCGCCCGGCACAGTGCTTTGATGCGCTGGCCGATTTTTCCAGCCTGAAGAAAGAGGTTGTCGCCGGACTGGACATCGTCATCGTCCGCGAGCTGACGAGCGGCGTCTATTTCGGCGAGCCGCGCGGCATCTTCCCGGACAATGAGGGCGGGCGCGTCGGTGTGAACACGCAGCGCTACACCACGAACGAGATCCGCCGCGTGGCCCGATCCGCCTTTGAACTGGCGCGTCGGCGGTCGAACAGGGTCTGTTCGATGGAAAAGGCCAATGTCATGGAATCGGGCATCCTGTGGCGCGAGGAAGTGCAGTGGGTGCATGACCACGAATACCCCGATGTCGCGCTGTCGCATATGTATGCCGACAACGGTGCCATGCAGCTTGTGCGCTGGCCCAAGCAGTTCGATGTGATCGTGACCGACAACCTGTTCGGTGACGTGCTGTCGGATTGCGCCGCGATGCTGACCGGATCGCTGGGGATGCTGCCCTCGGCCAGCCTGGGGGCCATTGGCCCCAATGGCCGTCCAAAGGCGCTGTACGAGCCGGTCCATGGCTCGGCCCCGGATATCGCCGGCACGGGCAAGGCCAACCCGATTGCCTGCATCCTGAGTTTTGCCATGGCGCTGCGCTATTCCTTCGATCTGGGGGCAGAGGCGGCGCGGGTCGAGGCGGCGGTGGAGAAGGTGCTGGCGGACGGTGTACGCACCGCCGATCTGATGGGGCCTGAAGGTGGCACGCCTGTCAGCACCACCGGAATGGGCGCGGCAGTGATCGCGGCACTGGACGCCAGCCTCTGAGTGCAGGCCAGGTAAAACGGGGCGGCGGCACATGCAGCCATGTGTCGCCCAATTTCCGATCCGCCGCTTGCAGTCTGCCCCGCGTCAAGCGAAAGTGACGCACAGGTTTCTGCCGGGTGACAGCCCCCGGAACAAGGCAATCCTCCCGTGGTGTTTCACAAGACGAACCTCAACGGCGCATTGATGTCGCTTGCCGCCTTTGGCCTTTATGCAACGCATGATGCGGTGGTGAAGTTTCTTGGCGCACAGTATTCGCCGTTCCAGGTCATCTTTTTCAGCGTTCTTCTGGGCTTTCCCTTCGTCACGCTGATGCTGCTGCGCGACAAGACCGACGGCAACCTGCGCCCGCGCCAGCCGATGTGGGTGTGGATCCGCACGATTGCGGCGATCGTCAACGTCGTGTCGGGCTTTTATGCCTTTTCCGTCCTGCCGCTGGCGCAGGCCTATGCGGTGTTCTTTGCCATGCCGCTGATGATCACCCTGATGGCGATACCGCTTTTGGGTGAAAAGGTGGGCATCCGGCGCGGGCTGGCCGTGGTGGTTGGCCTGATCGGCGTCATCGTGGTGCTGCGGCCCGGGCAGGTGCCGCTGGGCCTGGGCCAGCTTGCGGCGCTGGTGGCCGCCACGACCGGCGCGCTGGTGTCGGTGATCGTGCGCAAGATCGGGCGGGATGAGCGGTCTGCCGTGCTGATGCTGTATCCGATGATGGCGAATTTCGTGGCATCGGGGGCGATGATGCCCTTTGTCTACCGCCCGATGCCGCTGGAACATTTCGGCCTGCTGGTGCTGATGTCCTTTCTGGGTTTCGTCGCGGCCATGCTGGTGATCCAGGCCTATCGCGCGGCCCCTGCCGTGGTCGTCGCGCCGATGCAGTATTCGCAGATCATCTGGGCCGTGCTCTACGGCTGGCTGTTCTTTTCCGAGACGGTCGATCTGATGACCGCCATCGGCACCGCGATCATCATTGCCAGCGGCGTCTACATCGTGCTGCGCGAGGGTGGCGGCAAGGTGGAAACCACCCACCCCGTCAGCCTGTCACGCGCGCGCCCCGAGACGGGCGTCATGCCGCGCGTCGGCACACCGTTCGGAAAGGGGCCGCGCGATCAGGGCGAATAGCCGCCCGCGCCCCCTTGCAATGCCCCGGCGTTCGGTTTAACCCCCAGCATCGGTCGGAGCGTAGCGCAGCCTGGTAGCGCACCTGCTTCGGGAGCAGGGGGTCGGAGGTTCGAATCCTCTCGCTCCGACCAGATTTGCCCGAAATAAGGCGAACGCTTATGCGATCAACGCGCGCCCCGGCGCAGGGCTGTGATGCACGGCGCAAACAGGCGATAAGCAGACCACAAGGGTCGGCAGGGTGTCGCCAGCATGCAACGGAACGGAATCGGTCGCGCCCGCCCGAATGGCATGGGTTGCCCTGGGGAACGAAATTGGCCCCCGGTCAAAGGTAAAGCTCCACGCAATTCATCTCGTAGTGGCCAACGGCCCAGATGAGCCCAAGGGCCACCCCCATGATGACTGCTCCGACTGCCCAATAGGTTTTTCCGAAGGCACGGAACGCAAGCGCGACGGCCAGCCCAACCAGCACCAAGGCCCAGCTCTGAACATCAAGAATGGTCGATCGGAGGCAGTCGTCGTAAGTCATTCCAAAACGCTCCCTCGTTGCAACGCGAGGCGAGCCTACAGGAATACCGAAAGAGAGACGATCTTGATGCAGTTGTATATGCAACTTGGCGTCGCGGCCAGGGGCGTGGCAGCGTGCTGAGAAAGTGCCCTTCGCATGGGCTGCCTGACCAAAAAAGCGGCAACCTCTTGCGCCTGCGCGCGCGCTTTGCGCATTCTGGCAGGGGCCATCGCCCCTGCCACAGCGCCACGCTGCCCCTTGTCCAGCCGGGGGCCAAAGCCCCCGGCCAGCGCCCGCCCCGCCCCTGGCGGGCGCTTCCCGCCCGCCGGGTCGGGCGCTGGCCTGCGTTCCTCCCGGACCTGCCGGTCTACAGGGCGGCGTCCAGCGCGGGCGGGGGAAACGCGGGTCGCGTTTCCCGTTTCCGCCCAAAGGCGCAATCCCTTTCCCCGGACCGGGAATATCTTCCCGGCATTCAGGCGGTCGAGGTGTTTTTCAGCACACTGTCAGATTTGCATTCTCACAGCCGTTGTGATTTCGGTTTATCACATCAACTGAACCGCTGTGATGCCGCCTGGCAAGGACAACGATGGCGGAGTGGCCGCGTGACCTGCCTTTCTTTGCTGAACGACCGAAGGCATAAGCGGGAGATAGGGATGACCCTTCCCTTCATGGGGTAAGGCTTGCCGATGACTCTGGCCCGACTTTGAACTTGTCCGGTGAACCTTACCGCCCCCGCCATGCCGCCAGAATATACGCCGCCGTCATCAGATCCAGATGCGCGCCGCCGCCGTTCTTGGCCAGCGTGATTTCCTCCGGCCCACGCCGGTCATAGGTGCCCTTGGCCAGATCATAGAAATCCGCCACGACATCGCTTTCGGAAATGACGCCGCGCGCGATGGGGTCTTTCAGCTCTCCGATGTGGTCAACCGTCGTGGCGCGGGCATCCACAAACAGGCGGGCGCGGGTCAGCGCGTTATCATCCACCTCGCGCATGTCGGGGCGGTAGGCGCCGATCAGGTCAAGATGCGTGCCGGGCTTCAGCCAGTCGCCCATCACCAGCGGTTCATGGCTCATCGTGGCGGTGGCGATGATATCGGCCTGGCGCACGGCCTGTTCCAGATCGGTCGTGGCGGTGCCGCCGGTTGCCGCCGCCAGCGCTGCCGCCCCCGGCGGAGTGCGGTTCCAGAACGTGAACTCTGCCTGCGGAAAGGCGCTGCGGTAGGCCTCCACCATCGACCGGGCCACGGTGCCCGCCCCGACGATCAGAATGTTGCGGCTGTCGGGCCGGGCCAGTTGCCGCGCGGACAGCAGGCTGTCCCCGGCGGTTTTCCACTTGGTCACAAGGTGGAAATCAATCACCGCCTCCATCTCGCCCGTGGCGTCGCCGTACAGGCAGACGCCGCCGTTGACCGTGGGTTTCCCCCGCGCCGGATTGCCGGGAAAGATCGTTGCGGTCTTGACCAGCAGTCCCAGCCCGTCGATCCAGGCGGCGCGGTTCAGCTGCGTATCCTTGCCCCGGTACAGAAAGGTATCGGCAATTCCGGCGCGGGGCAGGCGGTGCCCGTCGATCAGGGCCTGTACCAGCCCGTCCCAGGAAAGATAGGTCTCGGCCTCCGGCCCGATCATGTCCATGGTCATGCCGCTGCCTCTGCCGCCGCAAGAAGGCCTGCCGCGACCAGCCGCCGCGCAAGACCTTCCGGCCCGTCGAAAAGATGCACCTGCCAGCCGCGGGCACGGGCGGCCGTGATGTTATCGGCCCGGTCATCGGTGAACAGCAGGGCCTCGGGTGGCAGGCCGCAGTCCTCCTCTACCTTGCGGTAAATCTCCGGGTTCGGCTTGGTCACCCCCATATGACCCGAGATATAGCGCCGGTCGAACTCGCCCAGAAACTCATATCGGGTTTCGGCATAGGCGAAGCTGTGGACGCCGAAATTCGACAGCGCAAACACCGGCACGCCGTTGCGGCGCAGGGCCCGCAGCAGCACCAGCGAGCGGTCGATCCGGGGCGAGGCAAGCTCGATCCAGCGGTCATGCCACCAGCGGATCTGCTCAGCCCAGTCGGGGGTGCGGTCTGCCAGATCATAGACCGTCTCGCGGAACGGCCCGCCCGCATCGATCTGCTCGTTCATGGCGTGCAGATCAACCTCGGCAAACAGCCGGCGGCGGGCCGCCTCGCCCAACTGGCTGTCGTAATAGCGTTCCGGGTTCCATTCGATCAGCACATTGCCGATGTCAAAGATCACCGCCTGCGGTCGCGTCATCCCGTCTTTCCCCTTTGTGCTGCCTCGCGCCACAGCATGTAAAGCCCGCCGCCGCAGATCAACGCAATACCCGTCCAGGCGGTTCCGTCCGGCCAGGTGCCAAAAACCGCGACCCCCCAGAAGATCGCCATGGGCATCGAGACGTATTCCAGCGGGGCGACCAGCCCCGCCTCGCACAGCCGGTAGGCCTGGGCAATCAGCAATCCCCCCAGCGCGCTGGCCATGCCCGAGGCCAGAAAGACCGGCCAGTCCGCCAAATCCGGCCAGGTCCATCCGCGAAACAGAAAGGCCAGCGACGGATCGCTTTGCTTGGCAAGATGCCCGTCGCCCACGATCACCCCCATGAACAGGCAGACGACGATGAACGACACCTGCACATAGAAGGCCATGGTCACGGCGCGTTCCGCCCTTCCCATCCGCCGCGTCAGGATGTGCATCAGCGCATAAAACAGGGCCGAGGCCAGCGGCAGAAGGGCGGCGGCATGAAAGGTCGTGGGGCCGGGGCGCAGCATCACGATGACCCCGGCCAGACCAAGACCGACCGCAACCCAGCGGCGCGGGCCGACATGCTCGCCCAGCAAAAGCACCGACAGGGCGGTGATCATCAGCGGGGCCACGAAGAAAACCGCCACGGCATCGGCCAGCGGCATGGCGGCCAGGCCCAGAAAGTAGAACAGGTTCGAAGCAACCACGCACAGCGCCCGCAGCAGATGCGTGCCCGGACGGGATGTGCGCAGCGCCGCAAACCCGCCCTGGAACGGCAGCACCAGGCAGATCATCATCGCAAGGCCGATGAGGGACCGGATCAGCACAACCTGGTGCAGGGCGTAGTCCCCGCTCAGGAACTTGATGGCTACATCATTGACCGAAAACACCAGCGATCCGCCGATGGCCGAAAAGATGCCGATCAGTGCAAGGCGGCGGGGCTGGGAAAGCTGGGCAGTCACCGCCCGATCAAGCCGGGTGGCCGCCCTCGTGTCTGTTCCGCCTGCGACAGTGGCCGGTCTGCCTGCGCCGCGCGCAGCATCCGGTCCAGCGCATCCAGAAAGCGCGACCGGTCGGCCCTGGAAAACATCCTGCCGCCCCCCTGCCGGAACGGATCTGCCGCCCGCAGGTCTGCGGCCAGATCGCGCGAGGCCAGGATCATGCCGATATTCGCCGCGTTCAGCACCGCGCCATCGGGCTTGATCACGCGCGCCCCGGCGGCCAGGCATTTCGCCGCAAGGGGAATGTCGCCGGTCACGACCACATCGCGCGGCCCGGCGCGTTCTGCGATCCACTTGTCGGCCTCGTCCGGGCCGTCGGCCACGAAGACACTTTCGACCAGAGGGTTGGCCGAAGGCCGGATACCCCCGTTCGAGACCATCAGCATCCGCACGCCAAGCCGGGTGGCCACCCGTTCCGCTTCGGCCTTTACCGGGCAGGCATCGGCATCGATGAAAAGGCGCGTCTCAGTCATGCAGCGCCTGCGCGTGGAACGCCATGTGGTCCTCCATAAAGCTGGCCACGAAGAAATAGCTGTGGTCATAGCCCTTGTGCATGCGGATCGTGCCGTTCTGCCGCCGGGCCATCATGGCTTCGGCCAGCGCTTCGGGCGTCAGCAGGTCCAGATTGGCATCCTGCGAACCCTGATCGATCAGGATCGGCCCGTCAAACCCGCGCCGCCGCATCAGCAGGGTGGCATCATGCGCGGCCCATTTTGCCTCGTCCGGCCCAAGATAGGCTGCAAACTGCCTGCGGCCCCAGTCCGATGCAGCAGGATGGGCGATGGGCGCAAAGGCCGACACCGACCGGAACCGTCCCGGCAAGCTCATCGCCACGGTCAGGGCACCGTGGCCGCCCATCGAATGACCGGTGATGCTTTGTCGGTCTTCGGCGACGGGAAAGGCGTTGAACAGCACGCGCGGCAATTCGTCTGTCACGTAATCCCACATGCGGAAATGGGCTGCCCAGGGGGCTTCGGTGGCATTGACGTAAAACCCCGCCCCCTGCCCCAGATCATAGGACGGATCATCCGCAACACCCGCGCCACGGGGCGAGGTATCCGGGAAGACCAGCGCAACGCCCGCCTCTGCCGCCCATTTCTGCGCCCCGGCCTTGACCATGGCATTCTCATGGGTGCAGGTCAGACCCGACAGGTACCACAACACCGGCACCGGCCCGCACTCGGCCTCGGCAGGCAGGAACAGGCCAAAGGTCATGTCGCACCGGCAGGCAATGGACGCGTGGCTGTAGGTGCCTTGCACGCCGCCGAAGGCCCGGTTTTCCGACAGTGTCTTCATCGTTTCTTCCTCTTCATCGCCCAGCGTTGCAGGCCGGCACCCGGGGGATCACCATGGTGACGGTCAGGATGATGACACCCGCGACGATCAGGTTCGACACGCAAATGCCCTGCGGTGCAATACCGTACTGCCGGGCCGGGATACAGACGCCGCCTGCGGCAGCGCTGCGCACCGGCGCCAATCCTCACGCCTGCCGCCTGCGGCCCTGCCCGCAGAAACGGCCAGGGGCGGCAACGTCCATGCAGGACCCGCTTGCAGAAGCGGAGCCGGGCCGCAACGCCTGGCCGCCCGCGTGGCCAGCGAAGCACCGGCGGCACACAGCGCGCGGGGCATGGCGGCAGCCGCCGGGACACTGCGGGAAATGATTCACCACCGCCGGAACGGCATGACCCGTGGCGGAACAGACCGGGGGCCGCAGAAAAAATCATCGCGGCCCCCGGCAGACCCGGTCCCGGCCTGCAAAGGTTGCGGGGTGGCATCTGCCCCTTGCGCATCCCGGTGATAACCCGCGTGAAAACCCGGCAAGACACGATCAGGTCGTTGGCCGGCACCACAGGCGCCGACCCTGCTGCCTGCGGCCCCGGCAGGGCCACCGCAACCGGGGCACCCGGAAAGCCGGTCTTGCAGATCAGCGTGCCCCGCACCCCGACCGCCGATTCCCCCGGATGCCACTGCGCGCCGGAACACCCCCGGCGGCAAAACACAGACGGCGAAACAACCCGCAAGACACGCCGGAACGAATCCTGTGAAGCACAGTCAGGCGGCAGACAGGTTCGCGGCAAAGCGGGGCAGCATCGCCGACAGCCAAAAGCACAAACAGCAATCGCCCGCACCTTCCGAAGGGTGCTGAAAATGCGTCCCCGCCGCCTGCCGGGCGGGAAGACCTTCCCGATCCGGGGAAAAGGGGATGCCATTCCGGGCGGACCCCGAAACGCCGCGCGTTTGCCCGCCTGGCAGGGTGCCGGCGGGGGGCAATGGCCCCGGCCTGACCGCCGGGGGCCTGGGGAACAGTTTCCTGTTCTCCAGCCAGCGGTCCATGCGGCTGGCGCTTCTTCTCAGCACTCTGTCGGAAGGTCATGACGCGCCGCGTTCCCGGTCCGGAGGGGGCCGGAACATCCCGCAGAAACTGCAAGACCGAAATCATCGCGTCTCCTCTTCAGGCAGACAGCCCTCGACCCCAATCCAATCCCCGCCGCGAGATCAGATTTCCGGATGCGGGTCCCCTGCCCGGTTCAGCAGCCACAAAAGGCTGGCCGCGGCCGCCTCTGGCGTTGTATGTCCGGCTTCCACCGCCTGGCCCAGACGCTCCATCTCGGCGCGCACCGGTTTGCTGGCCAGTGCGGCCAGCAGGCCGTGACGCACCTCTTCCTCGAAGGCGCGCCGTGCCTGGGCGGCGCGGCGGGCCTGCCAGTGGCCGCTGTCCCTGCGCCAGGCGGCCAGCGCCTGCATCTCGGCCCAGGCCTCGGCCAGACCGGCGCGTTCGGTGGCCGACACGGTCATCGCCTTGGGAAAGCCTTCGGGGTCCTGCGGGCGCGGGCGCATCAGGCGCAGCGCGCCGGCATAATCGGCGCAGGTGCGCAGCGCCGCCGGGCGAAGATCGCCGTCGGCCTTGTTCACAAGGATCAGGTCGGCCATCTCCATGATGCCGCGCTTGACCCCCTGCAGCCCGTCCCCGCCCGCCGGGGCCAGCAGCAGAACGAACAGGTCGCACAGATCATCGACCATGGTTTCGGATTGTCCCACACCCACCGTTTCGATCAGCACAACGTCAAAGCCCGCCGCCTCGCACAGCGCCACCGCCTCTCGCGTGCGGCGCGCCACGCCGCCAAGCTGGGTCTGCGACGGCGACGGGCGGATGAAGGCGTTCGGGTCGCGCGACAGCAGGTCCATCCGGGTCTTGTCCCCCAGGATGCTGCCCCCGGAGCGCGCCGATGACGGGTCCACCGCCAGCACTGCCACCCGCCGTCCCTGACCCGTCAGCATCAGGCCGAAGCTTTCGATGAAGGTGGACTTGCCCACGCCCGGGGTGCCCGACAGGCCGATGCGCAGCGCCTGCCGCCCCGTGGCCCGCAGCGCCGAAACCAGCGCCTGCGCCTGCACCCGGTGATCGGCGCGGGCACTTTCCACCAGCGTGATCGCCCGCGCCAGGGCACGGCGGTCGCCTGCACGCAGGCGGGGGGCCAGTTCGGCTGCGTCGATCATGGTCCAGGGCTCCGGCAAGGGTCTGCGCATCGGCGCGCGGGCGCACGCGAAAGTCAACGCCCTGTTGCGCCGGAATG
This sequence comes from Rhodobacter sp., assembly GCA_020250445.1. Classification (GTDB taxonomy): domain Bacteria; phylum Pseudomonadota; class Alphaproteobacteria; order Rhodobacterales; family Rhodobacteraceae; genus Aliitabrizicola. The sequence continues at coordinate 27,888 of JADCEF010000019.1, read as the reverse complement.
GTAAAGTGGTATCCCGGCGGCCCCAAAACGCAGCCCGAAGGAGACCCGGCATGTGGCGCAGATTGGCACTTGCAGTTCTTGCGGCAGGTTTCGCCGCGTCATCCTGTGCTGCCGAAGCCCCGGTGGTGTTTGATCTGTCGATCCGCGGCATCAGGGTGGGCACGCTCAGCTTTTCCGGCGAGGCCGCCGGGGGGCGATACGCCGTGTCGGGTCGGCTGGAAAGTACGGGTCTGGCGGGCCTCGTGCGGCGGGTCCGCTATGACGGGCAGGCGGAAGGCAGCCTGCGGCAGGGCCGCTTCACGCCCGCGCGCTACAGCGAACAGGCCGATACCGGACGGCGGCAATCGCAATCGGTGATGGAGTACCGGCGCGGAATCCCGCAGGTCAAGGTCTACAACCCGCCCCGTGACCTGCAGTCGGACGGGATCGATCCGGCGACACAGGGCGGCACGGTGGACCCGCTGACAGCCCTGTTCGCCACGCTGCGCGATGTCCCGCCGGGCAAGGAATGCAACAAGGCGCTGACCATGTTTGACGGCAAGCGGCGAAGCCAGCTGGTGCTTGGCCCCCCGACTGCGGTCAAGGGGGGCATCGCCTGCCCCGGAGAGTACCGGCGGCTGGCAGGCTTTTCGGCCAGGGACATGGCCGAAAAGGCGCGGTTTCCCTTTACCCTGCGGCTTGGTCTTGCCGCATCGGGCCTGATGCAGGTCAAGGATGTGACGATGGAAAGCATTTATGGAAATGCGCGGCTGAAACGCCGATAAGGCATCCGTGAGCGATACCCTGCCCATAGACGAGGCGCTGCCTGCGCTGGTCGCAGCACTTGGCGCAACCCGCCAGGCCGTGCTGCAAGCCCCGCCCGGGGCAGGCAAGACCACGCGCGTGCCGCTGGCCCTGCTGAAGTCCGGTCTGGTGCAGGGCCGCATCATCCTGCTGGAGCCGCGCCGCCTTGCCGCCCGCGCCGCCGCAGAGCGAATGGCCGAAACGCTGGGCGAGGCGGTGGGGGCGACGGTCGGCTACCGGATTCGCGGCGAGGCGAAGGTCAGCCGCGCCACCCGGATCGAAGTGGTGACCGAAGGCATCCTGACCCGGATGATCCAGTCCGACCCGTCGCTGGACGGAATCGGGGCGCTGATCTTTGACGAGTTCCACGAGCGGTCCCTGAACGCCGACCTTGGGTTGGCCCTGGCGCTTGAGGTGCGCGCGGCCCTGCGCGAAGACCTTGTTCTTGTCGTGATGTCCGCCACGCTGGATGCCGCGCCGGTCGCCGCCCTGATGGGGGGTGCGCCGGTGATCACCTCGGCAGGGCGGGCCTTTGCGGTCAAGACGCGCTGGCTGCCCAAACCGCCGGGCCCGGTGCGCTTTGAGCCGGCCATGGCCGGGCTGATCCTGCAGGCCGTTGCCGAGACGGACCAGGGCGGTGTGCTGGCCTTTCTGCCGGGCGAGGGCGAAATCAGAAAGGTCGAGACGCTTCTGAAGGGCCGCCTGCCCCCCGGCTGCGTGGTGCGCCCGCTGTTCGGGGCGATGGATTTCGCCGCCCAGCGCGCCGCAACCGGCCCTGTAGCCGAGGGGCGGCGCATCGTTCTGGCCACGTCCATTGCCGAAACCTCGCTGACCCTGCCCGATATCCGGGTGGTGGTCGATAGCGGCCGGTCGCGCCGCGCACGCTTTGACCCGGCCAGCGGCATGTCGCGGCTGGTGACCGAACGGGTGACCAGGGCCGAGGCGGACCAGCGGCGCGGCCGGGCCGGGCGCGTGGCCGAAGGGCTGTGCTACCGGATGTGGTCGCGCGCCGAAGAGGGCGGCCTTGCCCCCTTTCCGCCCGCTGAGATCGAGGCGGCGGATCTGACGGGCCTTGCGCTGGAACTGGCGCTTTGGGGCAGCGAGGCGGGCCTTGCCTTTCTGACACCCCCCAATCCCGGCGTGCTGGCCGAGGCGCGCGCCCTTCTGGCCGCGCTGGGCGCACTGGATACGCAGGGGCGCATCACCGGTCATGGGCGTGCGCTGGCCACCCTGCCGCTGCATCCGCGCCTTGGCCATATGCTGCTGCGCGCCGGGCCTGCGGGCGCGACCCTGGCCGCCCTGCTGGCCGAACGTGATCCGCTGCCCGGCGCGCCGCCCGACCTTGTGCAACGTCTGTCGGCGCTGCGCGACCCCTTGCGGTTCGACCGCGATCACCCGGGTGCCCTGCACCGCCCCACGGTCGAGCGTATCCGCGAGGAGGCCCGCCGTCTGGCGCGGGCCGTCCCGCAGGGCGCTGGCCCGCACCTGTCCGCCGCAGGGATGGCCGCCCTTGCCTACCCCGACCGCATCGGGCTGCGCCGCAAGGGCGATGCCCCGCGCTGGGTGCTTTCAGGGGGAAAGGGCGCGGCGATGGACCCCGGGCTGCCCCTGTCGGGGGCACGGCTGATCGTGGCGACCGATCTTGACGGCGATCTGCGCGAGGCGCGGGTGCGTCAGGCGATCCAGCTGGACGAGGACGATCTGCGCAGCCTGTTCGCCGACCGGATCGAGCAACGTACCCTGTGCGAATGGTCCCGGCGCGAGGGCCGGGTAACGGCTCGGCGGCAAGAGGTGCTGGGTGCCCTTGTACTGTCCGATCACCCCTGGCCCGATGTCCCGCCCGAGGCGGTTGCGCGGGCCGCGCTGGACGGGTTGCGCGACCTGGGCCTGCCCTGGACCGACCCCGCCCGCCGCCTGCGTGCCCGGATCGAACTGGCGCGCGGCGGCGGGGCCGATCTGCCCGACTGTTCGGATGCCGCGCTGCTGGCGCGGGCCGAAGGGTGGCTTTTGCCCTTTGTTGCGGACCTGCGGACAGAGGCCGACCTGCGCGCGCTCGATCTGACCGGACCGCTGCGCCAGTCGCTGGGCCGGGACCAGATGCATCTGATCGACCGTCTGTGCCCCGCGCAGTACGAGACACCGCTGGGGCGGCGCGTCGAAATCGATTATGACGGCGAGGTACCGGCAATCGAGGTCCGCCTGCAGGAGATGTTCGGGGTCACGCGCCATCCCACCGTCGGGCCGGCGCGGACACCGCTGCGGATCACGCTGCTGTCGCCGGGCGGCAAGCCGGTTCAGGTGACGGCAGACCTGCCGGGGTTCTGGACCAACAGCTATGGCGATGTGCGCCGCGACATGCGCGGGCGCTATCCGCGCCATCCCTGGCCCGAGGACCCGACGCAAGCGGAACCGACGCTGCGCGCCAAACCGCGCGGCACCTGAACCCTTTCCAGCCCCGGTGTTTTTGAGTAAGGGACACCAGGGCAGGAGACAGGTTTCCATGACATCAGATCATCAGGCCGCCGTGCGCGGGCGCTGGGCCGTCGGGGCCATGTTTCTGGCCAACGGCTTTCTCTTCGGGTCCTGGGCCCCGCAGATTCCGCTGCTGTTGCCGCGCCATGACATCACCGAGGTCACGCTGGGCCTGCTGATCTTCGGCCTGGGTGTCGGGGCGGTCGTTGCCATGTCCTTTTCGGGGGCGGTGATTGCGCGCATCGGGTCGCGTCGGGCGCTGCGCCTGTTCGCGCTCTTGGCGGTTGGCACCTTGCTGCTGGTGGTGCTGTCGCCCAACCTTGGGCTTCTGGCCCTGGCCATGGCGGCGATGGGGGCTTTTCTGGGCTGCATGGATGTGGCGATGAATGCCAACGCGGTCGAGGCGGAAAAGCAGATCGGACGCGCCATCATGTCGTCGTCCCACGGATTCTGGAGCCTGGGCGGCTTCATCGGCGGCGGGCTGGGGGGCATAGCCATCGCGCGGCTGGGGGCCGAAACCCATGCGCTGCTGGCGACGCTGGCTGCCCTTGCCGTCATGCTGGCGGCCATGCCCTTTCTGGTCAGCGAGCCGCGCCGGCCCGCCCCGGCAAAAGGCGAACGCCGCGCCAGCCCTTGGCCGCGCGGCTGGCCCATCTACATTCTGGGCATGATGGCGCTGTTCTGCATGGTGCCCGAAGGCGGTGTGCTGGACTGGGCGGCGCTGTATCTGACGCGGGAATTCGGGGCAAACCTGCAGACGGCCTCGCTTGCCTTTTCGGTCTTTGCCGGAACCATGGCCGTGATCCGGTTCCTGGGGGATGCCGTGCGCAACCGCTTCGGCGCGGTCACGACGCTGCGCGTCTCGGCGCTGATTGCGGCCGTAGGCATGGTCGGGGCCAGCCTTGCGCCGACCCCGGCGCTGGCCATTGCCTGCTTCGGGCTGTCCGGCCTTGGCATCGCCAATATGGTGCCGATCGTGCTGTCGGCGGCCGGGAACCATCCCGGTGCCAGCGCCGGATCCGGCATCGCCACGGTGACGATGATGGGCTATTCGGGCATTCTGATCGCCCCCTCGGCCATCGGCTTTGCCGCCGAACACATCGGCTACCGTGCCACCTATTTCGTGCTGGCACTGCTGCTTCTGGTTGTGGCGGCGCTGGCCGGGCGGGTGGCGGCGGCGGACCACATCGGCGCGGTCCCCGCCACCCCCTGAGCCAGGTCAGGTGCCCATGAAATCAGCCTTGCCCAGCACCACGCCGTTGTGGCGCAGGATGTTGTAGGCGGTGGTAAGGTGGAAATAGAAATTCGGCAGCGCGAATTCCGACAGGAAGACCTGCCCGCTGAACTGCAACTCTCCATGGCGCATCTTCAGGGTGATCTGGCGGTGTTCCGCCCCGGCGAAGGACGCCTCTGTGAAAGTGCCGACACAGGCCAGCGCGGTTGCGGCGCGCTGCTTCAGCTCTTCCAGCGTGGTCTCGGTATCGGGGTGGCTGGGCACCTCGGCCCCGGTCAGGCGGGCGGGGGTGCGGCAGGCGAAATCACAGGCCAGCTGCACCTGCCGGGTGAAGGGCAGCATGTCGGGGAACAGGCGGAACGCGGTCAGCGCGGCAGGATCGATCTTCTGCGCGGCGCAATGCGCATCGGCCTTGGCAAGGATCGCCCCCAGGGCGGTCAGGCTGCGCGTCAGCGGCGGAATCGTGGCGGCATACATGGCGAAAACTCCCTGGCCCGAAAGGTCGCGGCACAACGCGGCGACGGTGGGCCGGTGGCTGCTATGCCACGAAGCCGGGCGGCGCGTCCATGGGCGGCGGCGATGATACGCAACCCCGCCGACGCCCTGGCCCTGCCCCGCTCACAGGCCCAGGCACCACCGCATCACGGCCTTTTGCGCATGAAGGCGGTTCTCGGCCTCGTCGAAGACCACCGAATGCGGGCCGTCCATCACCGCGCTTGTCACCTCGTCATTGCGGTGCGCGGGCAGGCAGTGCATGAACAGCGCGTCGGGCCGGGCCTGCGCCATCAGCGCCTCGTTCACCTGATAGGCGCGCAGCTGGTTGTGGCGGCGCTCCCTGGCGCTTTCGGGATCATGCATCGACACCCAGGTGTCGGTCACCACCAGATCGGCCCCCTGCACTGCCAGCGCAGGATCGCGTTCCACCGTCACGCGCCTGCCCTTGTCACGGGCATAGCCGATGAATTCCGGCTCCGGGTCAAGCGTGGGCGGGCCTGTGAACGTGAAGTCGAAGCCGAACTGCCCGGCGGCGTGCAGGAAAGACGCGCAGACGTTGTTGCCATCCCCCGCCCAGACAACGCTGCGCCCCGCGATGGGTCCGCGATGTTCCTCATAGGTCATCACGTCGGCCATGATCTGGCAGGGATGGGTGCGGTTGGTCAGCCCGTTGATCACCGGCACCGTCGCATGTTCCGCCATTTCCAGCAGGGTCGCCTCCTCAAACGTGCGGATCATGATCAGATCGACATAGCGGCTGAGCACGCGGGCGGTATCGGCGATGGTTTCGCCATGGCCCAGCTGCATTTCCTTGCCCGACAGCACCATGGTTTCGCCGCCCATCTGGCGCACGCCCACATCGAAGGAGACACGGGTGCGGGTGGAGGGTTTTTCAAAGATCAGCGCCACCATGCGGCCCGCCAGGGGCTGCGCATCATCGGGCGTCCCCTTTGGCCTGCCGCCCCGCGCTGCCTTCATCGTGCGGGCAGCGTCGATCATGCCGCGCAGGGCGGAAGCATCGGTTTTGTGGATGTCAAGGAAATGGTTCATGTCCGGTGCTTTTCTGCTGCGGTTGCACCGGGGGCTGTCTGCCCCCGGACCCCCGAGGATATTTGTGAACAGAAGACGTTCAGGCGACGGCAGCCTTTTCCAGAGATATTGCGGCGTGGTCGAGCCGGGCCGCAGCCTCGGCCAGGTCTTCGTCGGGGATGTTCAGCGCGGGCAGCAGGCGCAGCACGTTGTCGGCGGCAGGCACGGTCAGCACATGCTGCGCATATCCCGCCTTGACCACATCGGCGGGCGCGATGCGGCATTTCAGGCCCAGCATCAGTCCCCGGCCGCGCACGCCCTCGAACACGGTCGGATGCGCCGCCACCAGCCCTTCCAGCTTCTGGCGGAACAGCGCACCCTTGCGGGCAACTTCGGCCAGAAAGGCCGGGTCGGCAATGATCCCCACCACAGCCGCCCCAACGGCACAGCCCAGCGGGTTGCCGCCATAGGTCGAGCCATGCGTGCCTGCCACCATGCCCGAGGCTGCCCGTTCCGTGGCCAGCACCGCGCCCAGCGGAAAGCCGCCGCCGATGCCCTTGGCAACCATCATGATGTCGGGGGTGATCCCCGCCCATTCATGGGCAAACAGCCTGCCGGTGCGGCCCATGCCGCATTGCACTTCGTCCAGGATCATCAGCGCGCCGGTGGCATCGCAAAGATCGCGCAGCCCCCTGAGGCAGGCGTCCGGCAGCACGCGGATGCCGCCTTCGCCCTGGATCGGTTCCAGCATCACTGCCGCCGTGCGGTCGGTGACAGCGGTGCGCAGCGCGTCATGATCGCCAAAGGGCAGCATGCGGAAGCCCGGCATCAGCGGACCGAAGCCTTTGGTCATCTTTTCCGACCCGGCGGCGGCAATCGCCCCGGTCGAGCGGCCGTGGAAGGCGCCTTCAAAGGTCACGATCCCGGTCCGTTCCGGCTGGCCCTGATCGTACCAGTATTTGCGGGCCATCTTGATCGCCAGTTCGGCCGTCTCGGTGCCGGAATTGGTGAAGAACACCGTGTCGGCAAAGGTATGCTCCACCAGAAGCGCCGCCAGCTTTTCCTGCTGGGGGATGCTGTAGAGGTTGGACACATGCCACAGCTGTGATGCCTGCGCGCCCAGCGCCGCCACCAGCGCGGGATGCGCATGGCCCAGCGCATTCACCGCGATGCCCGAGCCCAGATCAAGGTATCGGCTGCCATCCCCGGCCACCAGCCAGGAGCCTTCGCCCCGGACAAAGGACAGGGGCGCGCGGGTGTAGGTGGGCAAGACGGCAGGGATCATCGACGGGGTTCCTTACACGGCGCGCCGCAGGGGTGCCAAAGGGCTGCGCGCAAGTCAACAAATGTTCGGCTGAGGGGGCGGGATGCGCGACGGACACGCGCGATCGGTCGCTTACGCGCGGGCGCGTCGGCGTCGGGGCAGGAAAGATGCGGCCCTTTGCTTCATGGTGGTGCGGTAGCGCAAAAGGCTGCGCCTGTAAAGTGGCGCGCTGCTGTCGCGGCCTCTGCCAGCAGCGCGATGATCGGCGGGCAGCGGGACGACAGGTTGCCATCGGCGTTGCAGGCCCCGACATGCAGATAGGGGTCGGGCCGCAGGGCCATCGCGGTGCCGCCTTTGGGACAGGCCCATGCCGCCGCAACCGGCGCGTCGGCACCGGTGGCACCCGCACAGCCCGGTCTTTCTTGCGCCGGGCTGCCGGTGCTTGTATCTGGCCCCTTCCCGGCTAGAATGCCGACACAAAGCAGGTCCTGTGGCGCACCCGCAGGCACGACCCAGCCCCAGACCGGAGAATACGCATGTCCTGGACGGATGAGCGCGTCGAGACGCTGAAAAAGATGTGGTCCGAAGGCCAGAGCGCCAGCCAGATCGCCAAGGAACTGGGTGGCGTGACGCGCAATGCCGTGATCGGCAAGGTTCACCGCCTGGGCCTGTCGAACCGCGTCGGCGCGGGCAAGGCCGAGGAGGAAGAGGACGATCCGGTCGTGGCCACCCCTGACCCGCTTTGGGCCGATCCGCCTGCCCCACCCGCCTCCGAGCGTCCAGCAGAGCTGCGCGCCGCCCCCGACACTCCGGCCCCGCCCGAGGGCGGAGCCACCATCACGCCGCTGCCGATCCGCAAGGCGATCATTCCCGCAGGGCAGCCCCTGCCGCCGCAGCCATCGGCGAACGAGATCAGCCCCGAAGCGCTGGCCTCGGTGCGCGAAGTGGAAAAGCGCGCGCGCCGCTTGAGCCTGATGGAACTGACCGAGCGCACCTGCAAATGGCCGATCGGCGATCCGGCGACGGATGATTTCTGGTTCTGCGGCCTGCCGACCCAGGCCGGCAAGCCCTATTGCGATGCCCATGTCGGCGTCGCGTTCCAGCCGATGAGCGCAAGGCGCGACCGGCGCCGCTAGCAGCGTGCCGAAGCGGCATCGCCGCCGCTGGCCGGACGGCAAGATCATCCCGATCCGCCGGAAAGACGCGTTGCAATTCCGGGCGGACCCGGAAACGCAGCGCGGCGTCCCGATGATGATGTTGCGAATGGATCGCAAGCAAATTGACTTTGCGACCCGTTCGCATATGTAAGAGGCACCGAAACCAGTCAAAAGGAAGCCCATGTCCCTGCGTCGCCGCGACATTCTCCGGCTCGCTCTTGGGGCGGCGGTCGCATCGCCGTTTCTTGCGCGGGCTGCTTATTCAGGCCCTGTGCCCAAGGTGGTCACCACAACGGGCATGATTGCGGATGCTGCGCGCCGGATCGGGGGTGGCCAGGTCCGGGCACTGATGGGGCCGGTGCTTGACCCGCATTCCTACCGGCAGACGCGCAGTGACATCGCGGCACTGGCAGATGCGGACCTGGTCCTTTGGCACGGTCTTCACCTGGAGGCGCAGCTGATGGACTTGCTTCAGATGCTGGCCTCCCGCACGAATGTGGTGGCGGTGGCCGACAGTCTGCCCAAGGACCGGCTTCTGGCTGACCCGGACTATCCCGACCGTTTTGATCCGCATGTGTGGATGGACCCGGTGCTTTGGGCCGATGTGACGAAGGCGATCCAGAGCGCGCTGAGCGATGTTTTCCCGCAAGCCGCCGAGACCCATGCCGCGCAGGCCGAAGCGCTGCGCCGGGACATGGCGGCGCTGGACGAATATGCCCAGACCGTGCTGGCGACGGTTCCCGAAGATGCGCGGGTCCTGGTCACGGCGCATGACGCCTTTGGCTATTTCGGCCGCCGCTATGCGTTCGGGGTTCTGGGCATCCAGGGCATTTCCACCCAAAGCGAGGCCGGCCTTGCCCGCGTGGGAGAATTGGTTGATGTGCTGGTGTCGCGCAATCTGGGAGCTGTGTTTGTCGAAAGCTCCGTGTCGGACCGTTCCGTGCGCGCCCTGATCGAAGGCGCGGCGGCAAGGGGCCAGGAGGTGCGCATCGGTGGTGAGCTGTTCTCGGATGCGATGGGGCCGGAGGGCACCTATGAAGGCACGTACATCGGCATGATCGACCATAACGTGACGACAATCGCCCGCGCATTGGGCGGGACCGTTCCGGATCGCGGGATGAACGGCAAACTTGCGGCGGCAAGCTGATGATCCCGCAACGCCAGATCGCACCGGTTGCGTCGCTGACAGTGCCAGCGCTTTCGATCAGCGGGCTGAGTGTTGCCTATGACGACACGATTGTGGTCGGGGATGTCGATGCGCGCTTCATGAGCGGGACGATGACCGCCATCATCGGGCCGAACGGTGCGGGCAAATCAAGCCTGCTGAAGGCCACGCTGGGCATCGTGCCGAAACTGGCGGGCCATGTCGCGTTTTTCGGCGAACCGCTGGACACCGTCCGCGACCGCGTCGCCTATGTGCCGCAGCGCGCCGGGGTGGACTGGGATTTTCCGGCGCGGGTGCTCGATGTTGTCCTGATGGGGCTTTACGGCGAACTTGGCATTTTCGGTCGCCTGCGGCCGTCCCATGAAAAGCGGGCAATGGACTGTATCGCGCGCGTCGGGCTGACGGACTTTGCCCGCCGTCAGATCGGAGCACTTTCGGGCGGGCAGCAGCAGCGCGTCTTTCTGGCCCGCGCCCTGGCGCAGCGGGCGGATATTCTGCTGCTGGATGAGCCCTTCGCAGGGGTGGATGCGGCCACGGAAAAGGCGCTGGTCCAGGTGCTGCACGCACTGCGCGGCGAAGGCCTGGCCATTGTGGCCGTGCATCACGACCTTGCAACGGTACCTGCCTATTTCGATCATGTGCTGCTGCTCAATCGCAGACGCATTGCGGAAGGTCCGGTTGCAACGGCCTTCACCGAAAAGGCGCTGGCCCAGACCTATGGCGCCCGCGGCGCTGCCCATGCCTGATGCCTTTCTGCTGCAGGCGGGATACAATGCAACCTTTGTCACGCTGGGGTCCATGTTGCTGGGCATGGCGGCAGGCGTTACGGGAACCTTCCTGTATCTGCGCAAGAGATCCCTGATCTCTGACGCGCTTGCGCATGCGACGCTGCCCGGAGTGGGCCTTGCTTTCCTGTTGATGGTGGCACTGGGCGGCGACGGGCGCAGCCTGCCCCTGCTGCTGGCGGGGGCTGGGCTTTCGGCGCTGGCAGGGCTTTTGTGTGTGCATCTTCTTTCCACCAGAACGCGCCTGCCACTTGATGCGGCCATCGGGGCGGTGCTGTCGGTGTCCTATGGCCTTGGCATCGTCATCCTGACGGTGATCCAGGCGCTGTCGGCCGGACGGCAGGCCGGGCTTGAAGGGTTTCTGCTGGGGTCTGCCGCCGGGATGCTGCGGTCTGATGCGCTGTTGATCGGGTTTGGCGGGGCGGCGGCTGCCCTGCTGGCGATCCTGTTCCGCCGCCCCCTTCTTCTGGTGGCGTTTGACCCCGGTTATGCGGCAACGCGCGGGGTCAGCCCGGCGCGGACCGATCTGATGCTGATGGTGCTGGTGCTGGCCGTCACGCTGACCGGATTGAAGGTTGTGGGGCTGATCCTGATCGTCGCCCTTCTGATCATCCCGCCGGTCGCGGCACGGCTTTGGTCGGACCGGGCCGGCGTTGTGGTTGCCGTGGCAGGCGGCATCGGTGGGGCGGCAGGCTATGGCGGTGCTGCGGCCTCGGCCATGGCACCTGACCTGCCGACCGGTGCCGTGATCGTGCTTCTGGCCTTTGCAGCCTTCGTGATCTCGCTGCTGGTGGGGCCGGTGCGCGGCGTGATCCCGCAGGCGTTGCGCAGGGCCAGAATGCGCGGCCATCTTGACGGGGCGGGATGATGGGCTCTGATTTTGTGATGCTGTCGCTGGTGCCGATGGTGATCGCCGCGCTTGCCGCCGTTGCCTGCGCCCTGCCCGGAAATTTTCTGCTGCTGCGCCGCCAGTCGATGCTGGGCGATGCCATCAGCCATGTGGTGCTGCCGGGAATTGTCGTAACCTTTCTGGTGACAGGGTCTGCAAACCCCTGGGCGATGCTGCTGGGCGCGGGCATCGCCGCCCTGTTTTCGGTCTTGCTGATCGAACTGATCGTGCGCAGTGCCCGTGTGGAACCGGGCGCGGCGATGGGCACCGTCTTTACCGCGATGTTCGCTGCCGGTGTGCTGGGGCTGGAACGGTCCGGGGCAAGCGGCGTGCATCTGGACGTGGAACATGCGCTTTACGGCAATCTGGAAAGCCTGATCTGGCTGGATGCAGAGGGATGGTCGTCCCTGGCGGACCCCGAAGCGCTGGCCGGGCTTCCGCCCGAATTGACCTTGCTGGCTGCGGTAACGGCGGTGGTGGGCGCGTTCGTGATGGCGCTATGGCGACCGCTGTCGGTTGCAACCTTTGACGAGGGGTTCGCGGCCACACTCGGCCTGCCGGTGCGCGCGCTGTCGCTGGCGCTGATCGTGGTGGCCGCCATGGCCTGTGTCGCGGCCTTTTCTGCGGTCGGCTCAATTCTGGTGATTGCCATGCTGATCTGCCCGCCTGCCGCGGCCCGTCTGATGACGAACCGGCTTGGCCATCAGGTCTGGCTCAGCCTTGGCCTTGCCATTCTGACGGCGCTTTCGGGCTATGTTCTTGCCGGGTATGGTCCGCTTTGGCTGGGCTTTGCGGGTTCGGTCAGCGCCGCAGGGATGATTGCAGCCGTTTCGGGTGTCATTCTGGGGCTGGCCGCCCTGACCGGACGGCACCGGCGCCGCACAGGCAGCCCCCTTTCCACCCCCGCCGACCGCCCCTATAAGGCCCCGAACGCTTAAGCGAGGCCCGGATGCGCAAGGCAGAGATCACCCGCAAGACCCATGAGACCGAAATTTCGGTGTCCGTGGCACTGGACGGTACGGGCCAGCACCGGATGGCGACCGGAGTGGGGTTCTTCGACCATATGCTGGATCAGTTGTCCCGCCATGCACTGATCGATATTGCGCTGACGGCAAAGGGTGATCTCAACATAGACGATCACCACACGGTGGAAGACTGCGGCATTGCGCTGGGCCAGGCCCTGGCCCGGGCGCTTGGCGACAAGCGCGGCATCCGCCGTTACGGTGAATGCAGCCTGCCCATGGATGATGCGCAGGTGCGCTGCGCCCTTGATTTGTCGGGGCGGCCCTGTCTGGTCTGGAATGTGCCCTTCCCCACGCCCAAGATCGGCAGTTTTGATACCGAACTTGTGCGCGAATTCTTTCAGGGGCTGGCAACTCATGGCGGCATCACCCTGCATGTCGACCTGATCCATGGGCTGAACAGCCACCATATTGCCGAAGCCGTCTTCAAGGCCGTGGCCCGCAGCCTGCGACTGGCGGTCGAGGCCGACCCGCGTGCGGCGGGCAGCATCCCCTCGACCAAGGGAATGCTTTAGGCAATGCTGACCGTTCTGGTCGATTATGACAGCGGCAACCTGCATTCCGCCGAAAAAGCGTTTCAGCGCATGGCACGGGAGGTGGGCGGGGGCGATATTCTGGTCAGCCGTCACCCCGGGGATGTGGCACGGGCCGACCGCATCGTGCTGCCGGGCGACGGGGCCTTTCCCGCCTGCCGCCGCGCCCTGGGCAGTATCGGCGGCCTGTTCGAGGCGATGCAAGAGGCTGTCACTGTCCGGGGGCGCCCCTTCCTGGGCATCTGTGTCGGCATGCAGATGCTGGCGACACGCGGGCAGGAGTTCGGCGTGACAGAGGGATTTGGCTGGATCGGCGGCGAGGTGGCGCGGATTGCGCCCCTGGACCCGTCGCTCAAGGTGCCGCACATGGGCTGGAACGATCTGGTGATCGACCGCCCCCATCCGCTGCTTCAGGGGATTGCGACGGGTGACCACGCCTATTTCGTGCATTCCTTCCAGTTCCGTGTCGCGGACAGCGCGCATCTGCTGGCCCATGCCGACTACGGCGGGCCTGTCACCGCGATTGTCGGGTCCGGCACCGTGGTGGGCACGCAGTTCCACCCCGAGAAAAGCCAGGCAACGGGGCTGCGGCTGATCGGGAACTTCCTGCGCTGGAGACCCTGACGCAATCAGACCGAACCTGCCGCCCGCAGGTCTGCCTGCCGCCTTGCCGGTCCGGCTGTGCGATCAATGCTTCCCGCCCGGGTGGATCGTCTGGTGCCCTTGCCACGGTCGGGGCAGGCAAGGTTCCGGCGACCGTGATGATCAGCGGTCGGGGTGCCGCCGCTTGGCGTGCCTGGCATTGCGGCGCTGGGCCGGTCAGATACGGTCAGACCGGTCCTGCGGCGGGACCGTCACCACTTCTTCAGGGCCAGCCTGTCGCGGACCAGCGCCAGCAGAAGTTGCAGCGACAGCCCGCCAAGGATCAGCGCGGTATCAAGCGCAAATCCGGGCGGGACCGCCTGCCTGATCGCCTGACAGCTCAGGGCCAGCACGCTGCCTGCCGCGAAAACGGGCAAGGCATTGCGCCCGAGCAGGGCCAAAGGCGCGGCGGCGGCAGAGCTGCAGGCCCGGCGCACCCAGCCCCAGGACGACAGCAGATAGGCCAGCGCCAGAATATGGATCAGGCGCGGCCAGGTGACAAAGGTCTTGTCGGTGATGGTGAAAAACCGGTCGACGCCGTTCTGGTTGGCCAGCCACATCAGATGGTTCAGCGTGTCGCCCACTGGCGGCACCCGGACCCAAAGCAGCGCCCCCAGCACAACGGCCCCGGCCAGCCACTGCGCCCAGCGGCGCACGGGAACAAGGCGGCGGCCCTGCCGCATCGCCACCCCCGTCAGCAGGCCGGTGACGAAGATCACCTGCCAGGCCAGCGGATTGAAGAACCAGCCCCCGGCATTGGGAAAGGCCGGCAGGTTCCAGGCAAACAGCCCCGTCAGGAACCACAGGGCCGCCGACAGGCCCGCAAGACGCCAGGGCCGCCGCAGCGCCAGCCACAGCATGGCGGGTGCCGCGAACAGCATCACCGCATACATCGGCAGGATGTTGACATAGCCAAGCTGATGCGTCAGCAGCGGCACGCCGACCAGAAAGCCCAGCGGTTCGCGCAGAAGGACCTGCACCTCGTTCACCCGAAGCCCGTGCGATGTGCCCAGCCACAGCGCCGCGCCCGCCGCGATGGCCAGCGCCCAGGCCGTCATGAAAAGATGAACAAGATACAGCGTCCAGACACGCGACCAGACCCGCCCGATGCCGGGCCACCACGGTGCCTTGCGAAACAGCGGGCTATAGGCCAGCCCCGCCGCCACGCCCGACATCAGGACAAAACCCTCGGCGGCGTCAGACAGCCCGAAGTTCCGGTTGGTGTAATTCTCATAGACTGTGCCGGGCACGTGGTTGATGAAGATCATCACCAGGGCCAGGCCGCGAAACACGTCCAGCCGCAGGTCGCGCTGCGCCCTTGCCGCCCGATCCGCCGCAATCTCTGACATCTAGGGGCGCGCGGCTCCGGCATAGGGGGCGCCGGGCGGCAGGGGCGGTGTATCCCCGTTGCCCCGCCAGGCGCGCAGGATCTGATGATGGTGCCGGATGACCGGCGCAGGGGTCAGTTCAGACGGAACAGCCATCAGGCCGCTGCGGCTGTCCTGCGAAAACCACGAAATCAGAAACGGTGCAAGGATCATCGGCAGGGATACCGGCAGAAGCCACGGCACCAGACCGGGGGCGAGCACGGAACTGGCCGTCAGCCCGATCAGGCCGGTCACCGTGATCCAGCGGCTGGCGGCCCAGGCCGCAGTCAGGGTCATCCTGCCGTCGCCCCGGTTGCTGGTCGGCCAGCCACCATCCCGCCCGGTCAGCACCTGAAACACCGAACGGGCCTGATACATCAGGAAGATGGGGGCCATGACCGAGGACAAGAGCAGTTCCAGCAGCGTCGAGGCCATCGCCCGCACCCTGCCGCCAAAGCCGCGCGCCCGGCCGCTGGCGGCGGCATCGATGGCAATCAGCAGCTTGGGCAGAAAAAGCAGGCCGAAGATGCCCACCGCAAGGCCGATGGCCTTGGCCGTTTCATCGGCGGGAAGAACCGGGAACGGCCGGTTTGCCAAGGGGAAGTAATCGGGCGGCGCATCAAAGGCCTGGGCCGCAATGCTGGCAAGGATGAAGGCCAGCCAGAACAGCGGTGCGATATAGGCAAGGATGCCCTGCACGAAGACCCAGCGACTCCAGCCTTGCAATTCGGGCGCGCCGACAAGGCGGGCGTGCTGCAGGTTTCCCTGGCACCAGCGCCGGTCGCGCCGGGCATAGTCGACGATGTTTTCCGGCCCCTCTTCGAACGATCCTTCCAGATCGTCGTCCAGCCGCACAGTCCAGCCGGCACGGGCCAGCAGGGCCGCCTCGACAAAGTCATGGCTCAGGATATGCCCGCCAAAGGGCGGCGGGCCGGAAAGTTCCGGCAGGCCGCAGCTGGCTGCAAAGGCACGGACCCGCACAAGCGCGTTGTGCCCCCAGAAGGGTCCGGTCTGCCCCTGCATCATCGCCAGGCCACGGGCAAAGACCGGGGAATAGAAGCTGGCGGAAAACTGCATGATCCGGCCAAAGCGCGACCGGGCACCGACAACGCGCGGCAGGCTTTGCAGCAGGCCCAGGGCCGGGTCCGCTTCCATCTGGCGGACCATCGCGGCAATGGTCGCCCCTTCCATCAGACTGTCGGCATCCAGGATCAGCGCATAGTCGTAGGAACCGCCCGAGGTCTGGATGAAATCCTCGATATTGCCGGCCTTGCGCCCCGTATTGCGGTCACGCCTGCGATAGAAGATGCGCCCCTCGCCCTGGCTGTCCGCCAGCAGCCGCAGGAACCAAAGACGTTCGCGCGCAGCGACCGCATCGTCAGTCGTGTCGGACAGGATTGCAAAATCGAACACCGCGCCGGTGTCTTCGCCCCGGATCGAGGCATCCATGGCTGCAATGCGGGCAAAGGTGGTGATGGGATCTTCGTTGTAGACGGGAACCAGAACCACCGTTCGGCCCCGGATCGGAGCGCGGGTGTCGGGCCGCAGGACGGGGCGTGTGGTCAGACCCAGCAGGCCCTGGGCGGCCCCCCAGGCCAGCCAGAAGGTCGACATCAGGATCAGCAGGCTGCGCAGCACGTCGAACATGTCCAGCCCGTCTGCCTGCCCGACCTGCAGGAACAGCACAAACGCGGTGACTGCGGCTGCGATGCTGACGGCAAGGGTCACGAACCTGGCCCCGCGCAACGACCTGCGATCCGGCACGGCATGGGCACGGGCAAGCATCGCTTAGCCCCCGCTGGTCCGCGCGCCGCCCGTGGCGGGCGGCCGGGGGAACAGCCGGGCCAGCAGCCCCGGTGCGGCGGGCCGTTCAAGCCGCTGCTTTGGCATGGCCAAAGGGGCCTCAGGCGGGCACCCCACGCGCCGCACCAGCGCCTCGACGTCGCCCGGGGCGAGGTCAGGGTCAGACATCACGCCACCACCCATTGATACAGCCAAAGCTCTGTCAGTTTGCGTCCATAGCCCGCGATATGGGCCGAAAGCTCTACAGTGGCCCCATCGGCGGCGGCCACATCCAGCACAAGACGCCACACGTCCGTTCCCCCGATCCTGGACAGCGTCTGCGTCACGATCTTGCCTTGCGTCACGGTGACAACGGCCTCAACCTTGGCCCCTTCGGAAAGGGTGGCCAGCAGACCGCCCCTGAAATCAACAACGAATTTGCGCGTGCCGTCGGTATTCGGCACACCGGACACACCGCCCGCCCCTGCCCGCGTCTCGCTGACATAGGCCAGCGGGTCCGTCGGCGCATGTTCCAGCGCACCCCAGCGCAGCCGATAGGCGTATTCCCGCGCCCCTCCGGCGCGAACCTGGCCGTCCGGCACCCAGAAGGCGACGATGTTGTCGTTCACTTCCAGGTCGGTGGGGATTTCGACCAGGCGCACCACGCCCTTGCCCCAATCGCCCAGGGGTTCCACGTCCAGCGACGGGCGGCGTTCATAATGCGCGCTGGCATCCTGATAGCTTTCGAAATCGCGGTCGCGCTGGTGCAGACCGAAGCTGCGAACGTTCTCTTCGGAAAAATAGCTGCCGGCCAGACGGGACGGATTGTTGAGCGGGCGCCAGATGACATTACCATCGCGGCGCAGGATGCGCAGCCCGTCGCTGTCATGCACATTGGGCCGGAAGTCGTCGAAATCCGACCGGTTCTTTTCCGAAAACAGGAACATCGAGGTCAGCGGCGCAATGCCAAGCTGTTCGACATCGGCGCGGAAATACAGGCGTGCCGTCACGTCCATCACTGTCTGCGCACCCGGGGTGATGACGAAACGGTAGGCCCCGGTCACGCTTTCGCTTTCCAGGGCCGCGTAAACCGTGATCGTCCCGGTAAGGCCGCCGGGGCGTTCGATGTAAAAGCGGCTGAACCGGGGAAACTCCTCGGCTGTGGACAAACCGGAATTCACCGCCAGGCCGCGGGCAGACAGGCCATAGGCATTGCCCCGCCCCAGCGCGCGGAAATAACTGGCCCCCAGAAACGCCACCAGTTCGTCCCAGACATCGGGGCGGTTCAGCGGATGGTGCAGGCGGAAGCCCGCGACACCCGGCATCTCTGCATGTTCGGGAACGCGGGCGGACAGGTCGTTGAGAAATTCGAAATCATCGGTCGTGACCGGCATCGGCACGGCCTGATCCCCCGCAACTTCGAACAGCAGAACCGGCTCCTTGAACAGCCAGCCCATCGGGAAGGCGTGCAAACGAAAGAAGCTGTCTTCGTGCTGCCAGCGCGCCCGGTCGGGACGGAATCTGATCAGGCGGTAATCATCATACTTCAGATCATCCAGAAAGCCGGGTGCGCGGACCGGGGCCTGAAAGGGGGTGGCCGCCAGGGCCTGCATTTCGGCGCTGAGGATGTCGAAGCTGAATTGCTGCGCTGCGGCAGGGGCAGATGTCTGTGCCCTGACCGCGCGGGGCAGCGCGGTTGTGGCCAGAAGGATCACCGAAAGCGGCACCGAACGAAGGATGCTCCGGCGGGTCAGATGATCGGCACAGAGCGAAGAATTCTGCATGGTCTCTCGTATTTGCGGCGCAGTCCGGCGCGTATGTGGCATGTCGCCGCCACGGGTTCCAGCACCGCCGCCCTGCGATTCTTTCATGGCTGCCATGCAATTCAGGAAACCCTTGCGCCGATGTTCCCAAGGCTCAGGATGGCGCGATGACCAAGGATGGCAGGCGGGCCTTTGCGGTTGCAGCATGCCTGCGCCAAGGCCGCCGCGCCTTGGTCTTGAAAGAAAGCGCCTGGTGCCGGGGTCGCGCGGGTACCGGCGCAGACCGGCTGCGATCCGTATTGCCGGAAGATGACGCGCAGCCACCCGATTGCGATGACCCGCCGGGGCGCAGGCGTCTTTGCCGCACGCCCGGGGCCGGGCAGGCACAGATGCCGTCCGGTGCGGTGGTGGCCGCGATGGCACCGCTGCCGGAAGGTCAGGCGGCGATGAAATCGGCCAGCACGGCGGCAGTGCCATTGGCCCACAGACCGCGCAGCGCCACATCGAAGGCAGCGATAACCGCCGGGTCGCGCCCGGTCGCGCCGTAGATGTCTTCCATCGCCAGCCAGCGGGACGGGTCCTGTCTTGCGGCCTGCGCCACGGTGGTCAGCCGGTCCCAGTTGGGATCATTGGGCGCAATGGGCGCGCCGCCGTCGGTCACGCCGGCGCAGTACCGGCACCACAGGGCGGACTCAAGGATCAGGCCCCGCGGCACGCGCCCGGCGACAAGATTGTCCCGCAGCGAGGGCAGGATGAACTTCGGCTGGCGGTTGGACCCGTCCAGACACAGCCGGCGCACGGTATCGGCGATTTCGGGGTTGGCGAAGCGATCCTGGATCAGCGCAAGATAATCGCCAAGGTCGGTGTCCGGCACCGGGGCCACGAAAGGGATGATCTCGTCGCGTTCCACCTTGGCCAGAAAGCCTGCGATCAGCGGATGGGCCATCGCCTCGTGCACCAGGTCGATCCCCAGAAGTCCGGCCGGATAAGCGATGATGGCATGGCCCCCGTTCAAGATGCGGATCTTCATCGCCTCATAGGCATGGACATGATCGGTGAAGGTAACGCCCACCGCCTCCAGCGGCGGGCGCCCCGCCGGAAAATTGTCTTCCAGCACCCATTGACGGAAGGGTTCGCAGGTGACGGGCACCGGATCGTCAAGACCAAGGCGGGCGGCCAGCGCGCGTTCACGCGGACCCGTCGCGGGGGTGATACGGTCGACCATGCCATTGGGAAAGGCGACATGTGCCGCAACCCAGTCGGCCAGGCCGGGGTCCGACAGCCGGGCAAGGCCCACAACGGCATCGCGGGTGACGTGGCCGTTGCCGGGCAGGTTGTCGCAGGACATGACCGTGAAGGGCACAACCCCGGCCGCCCGCCGCGCCTTCAGCGCAGCAAGGATGGCCCCGAAGGCCGTGGCAGGATGGTCGGGGCGCGCGGCATCCGCCACGATCTCTGCGGACGTCGGATCGAAGCGGCCCGTGGCGGGGTCCACGAAATAGCCGCCTTCCGTCACGGTCAGCGACACGATGCGGATCGCGGGATCGGACATTGCGGCAATCAGCGCGGCATTGTCCGGCTGCACTTCGATAAAGCCGGTCATCGAACCGATGCGCCGCGCGCGATGCTCGGCCGGGTCCAGTTCGATCACGGTCGACAGACAGTCCTGCGCCAGCAGCGCCGCGCGCATTCTGGCGTCCTGCGGGCGCACGCCGGCACCAAGGATCGCCCAATCCTGCCCCAGCCCCCTGGAAAACAGATCGTCCAGATAGACCGCCTGATGGGCGCGGTGAAAGTTGCCCAGCCCGATATGGACAATTCCGGGCGACAGGCGGCTGCGGTCATAGGCGGGCATCGGCAGGGTCATGTCAGCTCATCCAGTTTCCGCCATCGACGTTATACGTCTGGGCAACCACGTAATCGGCCTCGGACGAGGCCAGAAAAACCGCCATCCCGGTCAGGTCCGCCGCCGTTCCCATGCGCCCGAAGGGCACGGCAAGTCCGACCTGCCGCTTTTTCTCGCCCGGGGGCAGTCCTTCATACCGGGCGAACAGCGCGTCCACGCCGTCCCAGTGTTCACCATCGACGACACCGGGCGCGATGGCGTTCACGTTGATGCCATGGGCGATCAGGTTCAGGCCCGCCGATTGGGTCAGGCTGATGACGGCGGCCTTGGTGGCGCAGTAGACCGCCACCAGCGGCTCGCCCCGCCGCCCGGCCTGGCTGGCCATGTTGATGATCTTGCCGCCGCCACCGCGCGCGATCATGTGCCGCGCCACTGCCTGCAGCATGAACAGCGGCCCCGCGACATTGACCGCGAACAGCCGGTCATAGCTGGCCCGGGTGATGTCCACGATGGGCGCAAGATCGAACAGGGCGGCATTGTTGACCAGAATGTCGATCCGCCCCATAAGCTGCACCGCTTCGACCACGGCGGCGTCGATGCTGGCCTGATCGGTCACATCCAGCCGGATCGCAATCGCGCCCGCACCCAGCCGCGCCGCAGCGGCCTCGGCGGCGGGCATGTTGATGTCCGCAATCGCCACCTTCGCACCTTCGCGCAGGTAAGCCCGCGCAAATTCCAGCCCGATGCCCCGCGCTGCCCCGGTGATCAGGGCGCATTTGCCGTCAAGTCTCATGCCATTGCCTTTCCGTCCGCGTCAAAGCGGTGCATCCTGCCGGGCTGCGGGGTCAGGAAGACCGCGTCGCCATGGCGCAGGCCGCTGTCGCCGCCGGTGCGCACCGTGATCATCCCAAGGCCTTCGACCTGCACGCGCAGGAAGGTGTCGGACCCCAGATGCTCTGATATGCCGACCGTGCCCCGCCAGGTGCCGTCCGACGTGGACAGGTCGATATGTTCAGGCCGCAGGCCCATGGTGACAGCGCCGTGTCTTGCGGCCTCCGGCCCGCCGATCAGGTTCATCTTCGGGCTGCCGATGAAGCCCGCGACGAACAGGTTCGCGGGGGCCCGGTACAGGTCCAGCGGGCTGCCCACCTGTTCGATCCTGCCCTGGTTCACAACCACGATCTTGTCGGCCATGGTCATGGCTTCGACCTGATCATGGGTCACATAGATCATGGTGGTCTTCAGCGTCTGGTGCAGTTCGCTGATCTCCAGCCGCATGTTGACCCGCAGCGCCGCGTCCAGATTGGACAGCGGTTCGTCGAACAGAAAGGCCTTGGGCTCGCGCACGATAGCCCGCCCGATGGCGACCCGCTGACGCTGGCCGCCGGACAGCTGGCCAGGGCGGCGGTCAAGGTAGCCGGTCAGGTTCAGCACCGCTGCGGCGGCTTCCACCTTTCGCGCAATCTCTGCCGGGTCCATCCCGGCCATCTTCAGCGGAAAGGCGATATTCCTGCGCACGCTCATATGCGGGTAAAGCGCATAGCTTTGGAACACCATCGCCAGCCCGCGTCTGGCGGGGGGCAGTTCGGTGGCGTTTACACCGTCAATCTCGATGACGCCGCCCGACACATCTTCCAGCCCTGCGATCAGACGCAAAAGCGTGGACTTGCCGCAGCCCGACGGCCCGACGAAGACCACGAATTCCCCGTCCTCGATCTCCAGGTTGATCGGGGGGATGACCGTGACATCGCCAAATCGCTTGGACACATTGCGCAGTGTGATCCTGCCCATCTTCAGGGTCCCCTCATTTCACCGCGCCGAAGGTCAGGCCGCGCACAAGTTGTTTCTGGCTGAACCAGCCAAGGATCAGGATCGGCGCGATGGCCATGGTGCTGGCGGCGCTCAGCTTGGCATAGAACAGGCCTTCGGGGCTGGAATAGCTGGCGATGAAGGCCGTCAGCGGGGCCGCCTTGGCTGCCGCCAAGTTCAGCGTCCAGAAGGCTTCGTTCCAGGCCAGGATGATGTTGAGCAGGATCGTGCTGGCGATGCCGGGCACCGCCATCGGCGCAAGCACATAGATGATTTCAGACCGCAGGCTGGCCCCATCCATCCGCGCCGCTTCAAGGATCTCGGCGGGGATTTCCTTGAAATAGGTGTACAGCATCCAGACGATGATCGGCAGATTGACCAGCGTCAGCACCCCGACAAGGCCCGATTTCGTATCCAAAAGCCCGGTGTCGCGAAAGATCAGGTACATCGGCACCAGCACGCCCACCGCCGGCATCATCTTGGTGGACAGCATCCACATCAGCACGTCCCTGGTGCGCCTGCCGGGAACAAAGGCCAGCGACCAGGCTGCCGGAATGGCGATCAGCACGCCCAGCAGGGTCGAGCCGACCGAAATCACCACGGAATTCCAGAAGTGGCGCGGATAGTCCGACCGTTCATTGACGGTCAGGTAATTCTCCACCGTCCAGTCGAAAAACAGGAAGGACGGGGGGGCTGCAATGGCCTCGCCTTCGGTCTTGAAGCTGGTCAGGAACGTCCACAGGACCGGAAAGAAGATCAGGAACCCGACGGTCCAGGCCAGCGCCGTGACCGTGGCCTTGCGCGCGGATGTGGTCTTGCGGGCCATGTCAGGCATCCAGGTTCCTGCCGATCATCCGCATCAGGAAGATCGCAACGATATTGGCCAGAATGACCGCGACGATCCCGCCCGCCGCCCCGCCGCCCACGTCGAACTGCAGCATCGACTGCACATAGACCAGATAGGTCAGCGTGGTCGATGCCGTGCCGGGGCCGCCGTTTGTGGTCACAAGGATTTCGGCAAAGACCGACAGCAGAAAGATGGTCTGGATCAGGATCACCACGGTGATCGACCGGGACAGATGCGGCACGGTGATGTAGATGAACCGCGACAGCGGTCCGGCGCCATCCATCGCGGCTGCTTCCATCTGCTCGCGGTCCAGCGATTGCAGCGCCGTCAGCAGGATCAGCGTGGCGAAGGGCAGCCACTGCCAGGCCACGATCAGGGTGATGGACAGCAGCGGGGATTGCGCCAGAAAATCATAAGGTTGCAGCCCCATCGCCTTGGCGGCATGGGCAAAAAGGCCGTTGACGGGATTCATGAACATGTTTGTCCACACCAGCGCCGAAACCGTGGGCATCACGAAGAAGGGTGCGATCACCAGAATGCGCACGATACCCTGCCCCCACATCGGCTGGTCCAGCAGCAGGGCCAGCAGGATCCCCCCGGTGACGGTGATCATGAGCACACCCGCAACCAGCACCAGCGTGTTGCGCAGCGCGGTGAAAAAGGCGGGATCGGTCAGAAAATACCGGTAGTTCGAAAAGCCCGCCCATTCTTCCATGCCGGGCATCAGCAGGTTGTAGCGCAGAAACGAAAAATACAGCGTCATCGCCAGCGGCACGATCATCCAGAGAAACAGAAGGATCACGGCCGGAGAGATCATCAGGCGCGCGGCGGTGCGCGAATGTTGCGTCGCCATGTCGGACACCTTCGGGAAGACGGGGCAAGGCGTGGCGGGGACCGGACAACAGCCGGCCCCCGCCGGGGCGAAGGGGTTACTTGATGTAACCGGCCTTTGTCATTTCGCGGATCGCCAGGTCCTGCGAGTTCTTCAGCGCGTCGTCCAGCGTGGTCGTTCCGGCAAGCGCTGCCGAGAATTGCTGGCCCACTGCGGTCGCCAGACCCTGGAATTCCGGGATCGCGACGAACTGCACGCCGACGTAGGGCACCGGATCGACCGTCGGGTTGGTCGGGTCGGCCGAGTTGATGCTGTCCAGCGTCATCTTGGCAAAGGGAATCTTCGCGTATTCCGGGTTCTCATACAGCGAGGTGCGCGTGCCGGGGGGAACGTTGGCCCAGCCTTCTTTCGACGCGACGAGTTCAAGATAGGCCTTCGACGTGGCCCATTCGACGAATTTCTTCGCCGAGGCTTCCTTCTGGGTTCCCGCCGGGATCGCCAGCGACCAGGCCCAAAGCCAGTTGCTGCGCCTGCCAAGGCCATTGTCCGGTGCCAGGGCGAAGCCAACCTTGTCGGCCACAGTGCTGTCCGCACCGGTCACGAAGGATGCGGCGACGGTGGCGTCGATCCACATGCCGCACTTGCCCTGCTGGAACAGGGCCAGGTTTTCGTTGAAACCGTTGTTCGACGCGCCCGGAGGCCCGTAGTTGTTCATCATGTCCAGGTAATCGGTCAGCGTCGCCTTCCAGGCGGCACCATCGAACTGGGGCTTCCAGTCCATGTCGAACCACTTGGCACCGTAGCTGTTCGACATGGCGGTCAGGAAGGCCATGTTTTCGCCCCAGCCCGCCTTGCCGCGCAGACAGATGCCGTAAATCTCGTTGTCCTTGTCCGTCATGGCGGCGGCGGCAGCCTTGATATCGGCCCAGGTGGGGGCTTCGGGCATCGTCAGACCGGCCTTTTCCATCAGGTCCGTCCGGTACATCACCATCGAGCTTTCGCCATAGAACGGGGCCGCGTACAGGTTGCCGTCCACGGTCAGGCCGCCGCGGATGGCCGGCAGCAGATCGTCGATGTCATATTCGGCGGGCAGATCGTTCAGGCTGACCAGCCAGCCCTGCTTGCCCCAGATCGGAACCTCGTAGGTGCCGATGGTCATGATGTCGAACTGACCGCCCTTGGTGGCGATGTCCGTCGTGACCTTCTGGCGCAGAACGTTTTCTTCCAGCGTGACCCATTCGACGGTGATGTCGGGGTTCGCCGCCGTGAACTCTGACGTCAGGCCCTGCATCCGGATCATGTCGCCGTTGTTCACCGTTGCGATGGTGATGGTTTCGGCAAGGGCCGCCGTAGACAGGCCAGCCGCAACCGACGCGCCCAGCAGGGCGCGAAGCGTCAGTGTCATCAGTATCCTCCCTTGTCGGCGACTGAGCATTTCATCGCCTTATGGGCAATTACTCATGACACCGGCCGATCTGTCAATACTCTTCTGGGGGGTCGCGTTTCAACCTTGGCCTGAAAACGGTCACATCCCCGCAAGAATTGCCCGTGCACTGGTCTCATCGGTGACCAGCCCATTGAGAATCCGCGATTTCAGTGCCGCCCGGATCGGGGCCACCTTTGACGGGCCTGCCGCAATGCCGATCACCGGGTTGGGACGCCCCGCATCGACCCGCACCCCCCCGACGCGGCGATTGGTGCCCAGATCAAGGTAGCGGCCGTCCGAATCATAGACCCAGCCCGCCACTTCACCCACCGCACCGGCGGCCTGCATGGCCAGCAGTTCCTCACGGGTGAGAAAGCCATCGGCAAGCAGGGGCGCATCATCGCCCATCTGACCCACGCCGACGAAGATCACGTCGGCGGCCCGCGCCAACTCCACGACACGCCGGACGGGACCCAGCGCATGGAAGGCCTCGTTCTCTTGCGCAGTTGCGGAAATGACCGGTACCGGCATCGGATAATGGGGGGCGCGCACCTTGTCCGCGATCCGCATGATGACATCGAAAAAGCTTGCCGATCCGTCGGGCGCGATGTTTCCGATCAGCGACACCAGCCGGTGATGTTCGGCCACGAGCGAGCCGATTTCGTCGACCGTCGCCCGCAGCGCGCGCCCGGTGCCCAGCGCGATCACCAGCGGCTCTGTCATGCGCAGGAAGCGTTCAATTTCTGCCGCTGCTGCAGGGGCAATTGCCAGAACCGGGTCCACCCCGGCCCCAAGGCCCGGTGCCACGCGGCAACGTGCCAGACCGAACCGGTCGGTCAGCGCCGTTTCCAGATCCAGGCAGACCCCGATGCGGTGCTCCAGCCGAACATGGATCAGCCCATCGGCCATCGCGCGCGACACCAGCCGCTGCGCGCGCTGACGCGACACGCCAAGTTCCCGCGCGATCTGGTCCTGGGTCAACCCGCCCACATAGTACAGCCAGCCTGCGCGGGCGGCATCGTCGGCCTGTCTTGGGTCTGCATCACCGGGCGTGTTCATCTTTGTCACCCTGCAACCGGCTGCGTCGCCCGCAGGGCGGGGCGAAGCAGGAAAAGGTCGGAAAGCACGGCAAAGCTCGCCTGCGGCACGGCATCCCCGGGCGGGGTCACATCCAGCCCTTCAAGATGGCTGCCCCCGGTAAAGCGCCACACTTCCATTCCCGCGGCAAGCCCGGCCCGCACCCCGTTGAGACTGTCCTCGATGACCAGACACGCGGCTGGATCAGCACCCATCCGGGCCGCTGCGTGAAGAAAAAGGTCAGGCGCGGGCTTGCCCCGTGTCACTTGGCTTGCCGTAAAGCAGACGCCTTCGAACAGGGGGGCGAGGCCGGTGATTTCCAGGGATCGGTGCAGCCGTTCGGGGCTGGAGGACGTGGCCAGACAATAGGGTGGACCCAGGGCTGCGATGACCGCCGCCACGCCTGCCATAGGCTTCAGCTCCTGCTCGAAAGCCGCCAGAAGGCGCGCCCGGTAGTCGGCTTCGAACCGTTCGGGCAGGGCCACGCCCCAGCGTTCGCGCACTTCCTTCAGCACCACCGGGTAACTGCGGCCCAGGAAATGGCGGCTGACAAAGGCCATGTCCATGTCGATGCCATAGCCTTTCAGCTCGGCAATCAGCATCCGCGCGCTGATGACCTCGCTGTCAATCAGCACGCCGTCGCAATCAAAGATCACAAGTTCTGTCTTCATGCCGCAAAGCTTAGACGGCGCAGACCGGCAGGTCTACCGCCGTTGGAAGCGGGGCAGGGCAATCGCTTGAAGGCCTGTGGGCATCCCATGTCGGGAATTGCGCGCATCACGGCAGACCCCGGTCCTGAAGGTTTCCGCATGTCCCGCCCGTCGCTTCCCGGCCATTTTTCGGCCCTTGATGATCCGCGCCAGCGTCGCAAGGTGGTGTATCCTGTCGCTGAAATCATGCCTTTGGTTCTCTATGTGACGCTGACCGGGGCCTGGTATGGCGGGACGACCCCCGGGCGGCTGGTGCAGCGCAGCGGCTGCCGGGAGAGGGACGGGCACAGGCGGGCTGGCACGGTGGGGTTGCGCATCGCGAAGCTGCGCAGGGGCAGCTGCTTTCCCAGTTTTCCCGGAGCCGCGCCGGATGGCCGGGGGTGAGCCCGCGAATGCCACCGGTCCGAGAGAGCGGGCGAACGCTGACGGCGGTGAGTCCGGGTGCGGCATCGAGCCGCCACCGGTTCAAGGCCGATGCCGGACGATGTGCAGGGCATCCTGATGCGGTCTGTCGATGATCTGGTCAAGGCGATGGGCATGAAGGGCATCTCCAAGAGCCAGGTGTCGCGGTTGTGCGGGGACATCGACGGGAAGGTGCAGGGGTTCCTGAACCGCCCGCTTGAAGGGTTGATCCGCATGGAAACGGCCCCCGGGACCGTTCCCCCGGCTGTGCGGGGGACAGTCGGCGCGGTCAACGGCCTTCGCCCGGGACGACGCGCAGGCCGCCGGCACCCAATGGCGCGGCATCGCCGATCAGCTCTGCCCCAGAATCCCCAAACTGGCCACCCTCATGGAATGAGCCATTGTCCGCATTGGTCCGAGAGACAATGGCGAATGCCGAACATGATGTGCTGGCCTGTATGGGCTTTCCCGCCGCCCGCCGCGCCAAACTGCACCCGGCCAGCCCGATCGAGCGCCACAACGGCGGGATCAAACGCCGCACCGAGGTCGTTGGGATA
>JADCEF010000018.1 GCA_020250445.1 Rhodobacter sp. | reverse complement strand
GACATGAGTTTCAACGAAGACCGCGCCCGCAACCGAAAAGATAACGGCCCGGAAAACCTCAGCATTCTGAGAAAGCTCACCCTCAACATCCTGCAAAAGGCCCGCCCCAAACTCCCCGTCTCCCGAAAACGCAAACGCGCAAGATGGTCCGATGACTTCGCAAAATCAATCATCGGCCAAATGCGATAGCCCTGATCTGCCAAGGGCCCACACTTGCGCCGGACGCGGGCGGGTTGTAGCCCCCTTGTGACAGTTTCATGACAACGGGCAGCCGCGTGAGCATCGGTATCCTTCTGGCCGTTCTGGCCGCCGCTTTCCTGCACGCGCTGTGGAACGCCCTGATCAAGGTCGGCACCTCCAAGGTGGGCGGAATGGTGATCCTGTCGCTGGGAGAGGTGCCGATCGGGCTGGCCATTGCCGCCACGCGCCCGCTGCCGGACCCCGGGGTCTGGCCCTGGGTGCTGGCCGCCGGGTGCTGCCACTTCTGCTACAAGTTCTTTCTGACCTATGCCTATGACCGGGGCGATCTGAGCCGGGTCTACCCGATCGCGCGGGGGGCCGCCCCGATGATCGTGGCGCTGGTCGGGGCGGTGCTTCTGGCCGATCAGGTCACGGGCTGGGAATATGCGGGCATCCTGGTGCTGGGCGGCGGCATCGCCCTGATGGCGCGCGGCGTGTTTTCGGACGGCGAGGAACGCCGGATGCTGCCCTTCGCGCTTGGCTCGGCGCTGGCCACGGCCAGCTACACGATGATCGACGGTCTTGGTGCCCGCGTCTCGGGCGATGCCGTGGCCTATGTTGCCTGGGTCTTTGTGGCGGACGGGCTGTTCTTTTCCACCGGCATGATCGCGATGCGCGGCTGGGCCGTGGTGCCGCGCGGCGCAAGGGCCTGGATGACCGGGCTGTTCGCCGCCGCCGCATCCTATGGGGCCTATGCGATTTCGATCTGGGCCATGACCGTGGCACCCATCGCGCTGGTGGCGGCGCTGCGCGAAACCTCGATCCTGTTTGCCGTCCTGATCGGCTGGCTGGCCTTTGGCGAGCGGATGACGGGCGGCAAGGCGCTGGCGGCGCTGACCATCGTGGCCGGGGTTATGCTGACGCGGCTTTGAAGCTGGGGCTCAGTCAACCCGATCCATCAAAGACGGCAGCGGGGCCAACATTAGCCCTGAAGCCGCCACATGCATCGCAAAATGCGCGCGGAAATATGGGTAGGTAGTGAATCGTGCCAGCTTCTTGAAGTAGAGTTCCACATAGTCCTCCGGCGCATCTTTCAGACCGCTGTAGGCCACCATATACTCGGTTGACAGCTTCATCGCCTTCGTTCGCCCGGCCCGAACCTCGGCAGTCCAAAGGTAGCTACCTACGGCGATGCCCCGCTCCGACATGAAAGAGTGCCCGGACGGAGTTCCAGCGTAGGACTGCTTCAGCTCCGTCCCATGTCCGAGTTCCAAGGCCATGAAGCTCATGACCTTGGCGCTGTAAGCGCTGTTCACGAGACGAACCTCGCGCAGGCTGGCGCTGCGCGCAACACTCTCATACGTTGCAGCGTCGAAGCCCTTGCTGGAGGGGTTGAAATCGCTGGTGCGTGCCGCAACGTCCTTCGTCATGCTGCAATCTTCTCCGGGAACTTGTTGATGTTGGCCGTCAAGTCCGTCCAAGGGCTCCTGTCGTTGTCATAGGCAACGGCAAGTTGCTGCAGGACTTGACGGTCCTTGCCCTTCGCTCTCGCCTTCAAATCACGCAGATCGTAAAGGGAGACAAACTCGAAGTCCTCACCCAGCGCATGGGCGATCCGACCAAGCACTTGCAGGGTCAGGTTCCGACCGTGCGCGGACAGGTACTGCGAGACACGGGCAGGAGAAACGCCCATCCTCTCGGCGAGTTCCTTCTGCGTCACGCCACCCCGCACCATCGCCTTCTGCAAAGCGAGTTGAACCGACACGGCCAGACCACCAGCAACCAGGTCGATGCGCTCGGCTTCGTCCATCGGCCCCAGAATGTCCCAGTCAGCGTTCATGATATTCTCCCAAAATCTTGGCAACCCGTTTGAGTT
Source organism: Rhodobacter sp. (assembly GCA_020250445.1). Classification (GTDB taxonomy): domain Bacteria; phylum Pseudomonadota; class Alphaproteobacteria; order Rhodobacterales; family Rhodobacteraceae; genus Aliitabrizicola. Next base: position 27,487 of record JADCEF010000018.1, on the reverse strand, counting down.
GCGCTTGGTCTGCCTTGTTCTGTTGCTTCACTGCGCCCTCGGGACACAGAAAAACTGACTGGCCCTTGATCCGCACAATGCCGCCGTAGACGCGAAGCTGGTTAGACTTCGCTGCATACACCGCCATGTCCGCCATCCCCGGCCTTCCAGATGGAAAGCGCCCCTCATACACGAACAATGTGTTGTTGCTCAGCACCTTAAATCCGTTGCGGCGGAGGTTCCCCAAGATCAGCACCAGTTTATCCACATGATTTTTGTTCGCGCCAAGTCGCTTTGCCTTCAGAAAGTCAACCACCGCCTGAGAAACCCACATGTGCAGTTCGTCCGTCTCATGGCGTTCCCCGACTGGTGTGTAACCCTCAATCTGCATCAGCAGTTCCACACATGAGTTAAGATAAGCCTTAACTTTCCTGCCAAGTAAAGTGGCAATCTGTTGAGGAAAGGTCAAGGTGCCGCGCGGTGGCAGACCAACTGTCCTTTACAAACGCAACCAGCCCATCATGGCACCGCCAAACACTGACCGATGCGCCGGGTGCGGCAAAGTCATCAGCCAAAGCAGCCTCTACTCCCTACAGAAAGCTTTGCGGATCGATGTCGATCGCCAGACGCACATTGGCAGGCAGCTTTATCTGCGCCACCCAGTCTGCCAGCGCCTGCTGCAGGGGTGCGGTCTTGTCGGCCTTGACCAGCAGCCGCACGCGGTGGCGCCCGCGCACCCGCGCAATCGGTGCCGGGGCCGGGCCGAAGACACGGGCCCCGATCCGGTGCAGCGGCGCGTCACGCCGCGCCAGCTCGTTGCCGATGTCGAAGATCCGGGTCACATCGGGCGACGACAAGATGATCCCGGCCATGCGCCCGTAAGGGGGCACGCCCGCCGCCCGGCGCTCGTCAGCCTCGGCGCGCCAGAACGCTTCTTCATCGCCACCCAGAATCGCCCGGATCACCGGATGCCCGGGCTGAAAGGTCTGCAGCAGCGCAACACCCTTGCGCCCGACCCGCCCGGCCCGGCCCGCCACCTGGTGCATCAACTGAAAGGTGCGTTCCGCCGCGCGCAGGTCAGACCCCTGCAGGCCAAGGTCGGCATCGATCACGCCCACCAGCGTCAGCAGTGGAAAATTATGCCCCTTGGCCACGATCTGGGTGCCGATGATGATGTCGGCCCCGCCCGCCGCGATCAGCGCGATCTGCTCTTTCAGCGCCCGCGCCGTTCCGAACAGGTCCGATGACAGAACCGCCACCCGTGCATCGGGGAAGCGGGCCGCCACCTCTTCCGCCATGCGTTCCACGCCGGGGCCGACCGGGGCCATGCGGCCTTCGGCCCGGCAGGCGGGGCAGGCCAGCGGAAGGGGTTTCGTGGCCCCGCACTGATGGCAGACCAGCCGCCTGAGAAAGCGGTGTTCCACCATGCGCGCATCGCAGTCATCGCAGCCCACCTGATGCCCGCAGGCCCGGCACAGCGTGACCGGCGCATAGCCGCGCCGGTTCAGGAACAGCAGCGCCTGTTCCCCGCGCGCAAGGCCGGCCGTCACCGCCGCCGCCAGCGTGTCGGAAATCCAGCGGTCCGGGGGCAGCTTTTCGCCGCGCATGTCGATGGCCCGTATCTCGGGCAACTCTGCGGCCCCGAAGCGGGAGCCCAGATCAAGGCGCGCATATTTCCCCGCCTCGGCATTGGCCCAGCTTTCCAGGCTGGGCGTGGCCGAGGCCAGCACCACCGGTGCGCCACAGATCGCCGCGCGCAGCACCGCCATGTCGCGGGCGTGATAGAGAACGCCCTCTTCCTGCTTGTAGCTGGGATCATGTTCCTCATCGACCACGATCAGCCCCAAATCGCGGAAGGGAAGAAACAGCGCCGAGCGCGCCCCCACCACAAGCTGCGCCTGCCCCGTGGCCAGCATCCGCCAGACCCGGCGGCGTTCGGTGACGGTCACGCCGGAATGCCATTCGGCGGGCCGCGCGCCGAAACGCACCTCGACCCGCGTCAGGAAATCCGCCGTCAAGGCGATTTCCGGCAGCAGGACCAGTGCCTGACGCCCCGCCCGCAGGCATTCGGCCACCGCCTCCAGATAGACTTCGGTCTTGCCCGACCCGGTGACACCCTTCAGCAGCGTGGTGCAATAGCCGCCCAGCGCCACGGCGGCGATCAGGGCATCGGCCGCCGCCACCTGATCCCCGGCCAGCGTCACGCCCGGCAGGTCGGGATGAAGCCGGGGATAGGGCAGGTCGCGCGGCGCGTCTTCCTCCAGCACCGCCCCGGCCTTGACCAGCCCCTTGATCACCGATGCCGTCACCCCGGCCTGCACGGCCAGCTCGCCCAGCGTCACCGCCGCGCCGCCGAACCCGCCCAGCGCGGCCATGACGCGGCCCCGCGCCTCTGTCATCCGCTCGGGCAGGTCAGGACCGGGGCGCAGAACGCGCCGCAATGCGGGCGGCTCACCCAGACCGGGCGCGCGCGTGGCCAGCCGTAGCATCGCAGGCAGCGGCGTCAGCGTGTAGTCAGAGGCGCGGGTCAGGAACTGGCGCAGCTCTTCGCGCATCGGAGCGGCGTCCATGACCCGCAGAACCGACCGCAGCTTCGATGCGTCGATCCCGCCCGCGCCCGGCCCCCAGACCACGCCCGCCACCCGGCGCGGCCCCAGCGGCACCTCGACGAAGTCGCCTGTGCCGCAACCGCCCCCGGGTGCGCGGTAATCCAGAAGGCCCGCCATCCCGCCCAGCGGTTCGGTCGTTACCACGCCAACGCGCGCGCCTTCGCAAAAGACTTCATCCGCCACGGGACACGCCAACCTTTCGCCAGCCTTCGTCTTGCGCTAATACGGGGCCGCACCCCCCGCAACCCCGATCAGGATCAAGGACCAAAGCCCGATGAAATTCTTTGTGGATACCGCCGATGTTCAGGCCATTGCCGAACTGAACGACCTTGGCATGGTGGACGGTGTCACCACCAACCCGTCGCTGATCCTGAAATCGGGACGCGACATCCTGGAGGTCACCCGGGAAATCTGCGCGCTGGTCAGCGGTCCCGTCTCGGCAGAAGTTGTGGCCCTGAAATCCCCCGACATGATCGCCGAGGGCCGCAAGCTGGCAGACATCGCCCCGAACATCGTGGTCAAGGTGCCGCTGACCTGGGACGGGCTGAAGACCTGCAAGGTTCTGTCCAAGGACGGGATCAAGGTCAATGTCACGCTGTGCTTCTCGGCCAACCAGGCGCTGATCGCGGCCAAGGCCGGTGCCACCTTTATCAGCCCCTTCATCGGGCGGCTCGATGACATCAACATGGACGGGCTGGAACTGATCAGCGACATCCGCACCATCTACGACAACTACGATTACCCGACAGAAATCCTTGCGGCATCGGTCCGTTCGGCGAACCACGTCTCGCAATGTGCCCTGATCGGGGCCGATGTCGTCACCGCGCCGCCAGCCGTCATCAAGGCGCTGGCAAGCCACCCGCTGACCGACAAGGGGCTGGAACAGTTCATGGCGGATTGGGCAAAGACCGGGCAGAAGATTCTTTGACCGGCACCGGGGCGCGACCGCCGCTTACAGTCTGCAAGAACGGGACGTGACATCATGTGTGCTGACACCAGACCGGACCCCAAGCCATCCGACAGCCCCGGGCACCGCAGCATGATCGCACAGGACCTGCGCGATATCATTCTTGCCTCGCCGGAGGCGGTCCTGCAGGATCACGCCGTGATGGCAGCCCTGGTCGCGGCCAGCGACCGGGCCATGGGGTCGAACGTCGTGGATCTGCGCGGCATGGCGATGGACCGGATGGAAGCCCGGCTGGGCCGGCTGGAGGATACGCACCGTTCGGTCATCGCGGCGGTCTATGATAACCTTGCCGGCACCAATCAGGTACATCGCGCAACGCTGCAGCTGCTGACCCCCGCAACTTTCGAGGGCTTTCTGCAGGTGCTGGGCAGCGACGTGGCGCAAACCCTGCGCGTGGACTGCGCGCGGCTGGTGCTGGAAAGCCGCCAGCCCCCGCAGGACCCGGCCCTTCAGCGCCTTGGGGCAACGCTCTGCGTGACCGACGCAGGCTTTGTCGACGCCTATCTCGGGACCGCTCCCGGGGCACCGCCGCGACCGGTGACCCTGCGCCAGAGGCCCGCCGGTTCCGACCTCCCTTATGGGGCGCAGGCCGACGCGATCCGGTCCGAAGCCCTGCTGCGGCTTGACTTCGGCGAGGGCCGCCTGCCCGGCCTTCTGGCCCTGGGCGCGGGCGACCCCAGCCGCTTCAGGGCGGCGCAGGGCACCGACCTGCTGGGCTTCTTCGGCGGCGTGGCGGAGCGGGTGATGCGCCGCTGGCTGCCGTGACCGCCGACGCAATGACAGCGGCCAGCCCCGGCCAGCGGGCGGCGCTGGCCCAGTGGCTGACGCATATCCGGGCACTGGACGGGGCTGCGGCCCGCACCGTTGCTGCCTATGGTGCCGATGTGGCGCGCTATATGGATTTTCTGGCCCGTCACCGGGGCGCGGCCGAGGGAACCGGGGCCTTGCTGACCGTGCCGCAGGCCGACCTGCGCGCCTGGATGGCCCATGAACGGGCGCGCGGCCTTGGGCCGCGGTCGCTGGCGCGGGCGCTGTCGGCCGTCAAGGGCTTCACGGGCTGGCTGGCAGAGCGTGAGGGTATTGATGCCACCGCGGTCCTGTCGGCGCGCGGGCCGAAATACCGCCGGTCCCTGCCCCGCCCCCTGTCCGAGCAAGGCGCACGCGACATGATCGGGTGCGTGGAAACCCAGGCCCGGGAAGACTGGATCGCGGCCCGCGATGCCGCCGTCATCACGCTGCTTTATGGCTGTGGCCTGCGCATTTCCGAAGCCCTGGCGCTGACCGGTGCCGCAAGCCCACTGCCCGAGGTGCTGCGCATCACCGGCAAGGGCGGCAAGACGCGGCTGGTCCCGGTCATACCGGTGGCCCGCGCTGCCGTCGCCCGCTATGCCGCGCTGGTTCCTTTCGATCTTGCCCCGGCCGAGCCTTTGTTTCGCGGTGCGCGCGGCGGGGCGCTGAACCCGCGCCTGATTGCCAGGGCGATGGAAACGGCCCGGCTGCAACTGGGTCTTCCGGCCACAGCCACCCCCCATGCGATGCGCCATTCCTTTGCGACGCATCTTTTGTCGGCGGGCGGCGATCTGCGCACGATCCAGCAATTGCTTGGCCACGCCTCGCTGTCCACGACGCAGGCCTACACGGCCGTGGATGCGGCGCGGATCATGGATGTGTACGAAAAGGCCCATCCCCGTGCCTGACCCATTGCGATAGGGGCACAATTCAGTATGACGGTCACATGACACGCAGGCTTAACGCCCTTTCGGTTCACCTTCTCACCGCCACGGGCGCGGTGCTGTCGATGCTGGCGATGCTGGCGGCGGTAGATGGCAAGTGGAGCCTGATGTTCCTGTGGCTGGTCGTGGCGCTGGTGGTGGACGGCATCGACGGCCCCCTTGCCCGCCGCTATGACGTGAAGTCCAACTGGCCGACCTATGACGGCGTGCTGATGGACCTGATTGTCGACTATCTGACCTATGTGTTCATCCCGGCCTTCGCGCTGTTCAAATCGGGCCTGCTGACCGGATGGACAGGCTGGCTGGCGATCATTGCTATTGTCTATGGCAGCGTGGTCTATTTCGCCGATACGCGGATGAAGACCAGGGATTACTCCTTTGCAGGCTTTCCGGCCTGCTGGAACATGGTCGTGCTGGTGATGTTCGCGCTGAAACCCGGCGAATGGACAATCCTTCTGATCGTCATTGCGCTGAGCGCGGCGATGTTCACCAACCTGAAGTTTATCCACCCCATCCGCACCGACCGCTGGCGCCTGCTGTCGCTGTCGATGATCGTGGCCTGGACTTTTTTTGCGGCATGGGCCGCCTGGGTGGATTTCGATCCGCAAAGCTGGGCGCATTGGGGGCTGGTGATCACTTCGGTCTATCTCTGCACGGCGGGGATTGCCCAGCAGATCGTGCCGGCCCGGGCGCAGGGCGCAAAGCGCTTGCCCTGACCGGATGATCCGGCTTAGCTGCCGGTGCCCGCACTTCGGGCGAATCCTGGTGACCGGGCCCCTCTGGTGAAAGTATCGCGGCGCTTTCACGATGTCGGCACTGAACGAAGCCTGCCGTCAGATGCACAGCCCATGACCCGATCTGCCAGACCGATCCCGACCAGGGCCTCTTGCCGTTCCGCATCCGCCGGGTGGCTGTCATGCAGGGCATAGCGGACAGACCCACGCTTGGTTATTTCAGATGGGCCTTCATCGTGACGGGCCTGGGTCTGTTTCTTGGCCTTGTCCTTGGCTGGCAGACGACCGGCACCCTGTCGGGCACGGCAACCGTGTTCTTCATCGTGGCGGTGCTGGCGGTGCTGGAGATTTCGCTGTCTTTCGACAATGCCATCGTGAACGCGAACAAGCTGAAGGACATGACCCCGGAATGGCAGCGCCGCTTTCTGACTTGGGGCATCCTCATTGCGGTCTTCGGGATGCGCATCGTCTTTCCGCTGCTGATCGTGGTGATTGCGGCCAAAATCGGCCCCATTGACGCCATGATCCTGGCCGCGGCCCGGCCCGAAGACTATGCAGCGATCATGCATGATGCCCACCTGCCCATCGCGGCCTTTGGCGGCACCTTCCTGATGATGGTCGGGCTGAGCTACTTCTTCGATCAGGAAAAGGATGTGCATTGGGTCAGGTGGCTGGAAACCCGCATGGCGCGGTTTGCCACGATCCGCGGCATCGAAGTGGCCTTCGTGCTGGCGCTGATCCTGGGGTTTTCGCGCCTGCTGGACCCGGATAAGGCCGAGGTCTTCTTCCGCTCTGCCATCTACGGGCTGCTGACCTTTCTTCTGGTCGAGGTGCTGGGCGGACTGCTTGACGCCTCGCAGAAGGCGCTGGAAGCGGCGGCCAAGGGCGGTCTGGGGGCGTTCCTGTATCTGGAGGTGCTGGACGCCAGCTTCAGCTTCGACGGGGTGATCGGGGCCTTTGCCCTGTCGCAGAACCTGTTCATCATCGCCATCGGCCTGGGGATCGGGGCGATGTATGTGCGGTCGATGACGATCATGCTGGTCGAAAAGGGCACGCTGGCGCAGTACCGCTATCTGGAACACGGGGCGTTTTACGCGATCCTGATCCTGTCGGTGATCATGTATGCCCAAGCCATCGTCCACATCCCCGAGGTGCTGACCGGGCTGGGCGGGGCCGCGCTGATCGGGGTGTCGCTGTGGTCGTCGGTCCGGTGGAACCGGGCCAACGCCTGAACGGGGCCGGGGCCCTTCGCCATAGGGTGCGCGACCGGTCAGAAGACCCTGCGAACCGCCAGAAACCCCGCTGCACCCAGCCAGAACGGTCCGGCCACACCGGCCACCATGGGAATGAAGTTGCCACCTGTCCCAAAGGGAATGCCGAAAATCTCGGACGAAGAAACAAGGTACATGGCACCGATCACGCAGCCGATCCACCCCAGAAGGGCTGGCATGCTCCGCCTTGCAACAATGGCCAGTCCGACGATCACGAACCAGCCCCCGCCAAGGATGTTCACGGCAATATCCTCTGTGACCGCGTTCAGGAAGGCAGTCAGCATCTGGTATCCGGTGAAGGTGGCGACAGCCGTCGCCGGGTCGACTTCGGGGCCGGATGCGGCCATAAGCATGGGCAGCAGTGTGAGGATGGCAAGCCACCAGAGCGGGCGAAGCGGCAAAGACGCCCAGACCAGACCCAAGGCAAAGCTCTTGCGTCGCGGTTGATCTGTCTGCCCGCCGAACGCAGCCTCGGTGATGATCAGCATCATTGCCACGGCAAGAACATAGCCGACCATCGTCGAGACAAGGGACAGATGAAGCGCCGTGGAATTCCTGGCCACGAAGTCAGCCACGGTGCTCAGGGAAGCGCCGTCAAGGCCAAGAAAATTGAGCACGGCGGACAGCATCGTAAGCCCGTAGGCAAGGGTCAGAAAGCCAGCCGTGACGACTGCATATCCGACGATCCGGGATGAGGCGGGTGACATGAAGTTTTTCCTTTCCATTGGGTTGAAGTGGTTTCTTCGTTGCAGTCCGGGTGGTCGCGGACCCTAGCAAATCAGGGCGCTGTCCGGCATCCGGGCAGTCCGGACGACAGTCATCAGCAGCCCGACGCCCAGAAAATGCTGAATGGGATCCCCGCCGGTGCCCGCGATGGTCTTGAGGGTGCCGATCAGCTCCATCCACCTGCGTTCCACAAGATCGCGGATCTCGGGATGGTCGCAGGCCGCAAACCCCTGAAGCAACATCTGCATCTCAACGCGCGACAGGCGGTCATAGGCATTTCCAACTTCCGTAAGGGTTTCGACGGAAACAGGTTTTCCCACCGCCTCGGTCTCGAAGGTCGCGATGACCGTAGTGAAGACCCGGTCAAGGGCGGCGAGGAAAAGATGCGATTTGGTTTCCCATATCTTGAACAGATAGGGCTGCGAGATGCCGACAGCTTTCGCAATCGCAGCGGTCGAAGCTGCGTCCAGACCACGGGCGGCGAACTCACGGATCGCGGCAGCCACCAGTTCGTCCTTTCTTGCTTCAAGGGTCTTTCTTGATCCGGCAGTCATGAAGTGAGTAATCACTCACTACATGGAACCTGTCAAGATCAAACAGCACCCCGCCGCTGATCGATGTTCCGCCGCCAAGGGTCTTGCCTGCCGGCTTGACCGCAAGGGTGTGCCGCGCGCAGGCCCTGATCAGCCGTTCGGCAGCGGCATGCAACCGCGTGCGCGATGTGCTGTTGGGCCTGGGCAAAAGCTTCGGCCCATGGTCTGTTCAAGCGATGCCGGAATGCCGCAGCCTGCCGAAAGGACCGTCACGAAACCGCAACTGCATCCGCCTTGCGCCGGTCAACCGTGGTCAGAGAATAGACGGTCGTAGAAGGTGCGCGGGGCGATCTGTTCCGGTTCCACCATCCGGAGCACCAGATCATTCGCGTTCTGATCGATGATCCGGTAGGCTTCCCGGATCAATCCATGGGCGTCCTGCCGCACCATATGGACAGGAAACTGCAGGTAGGCGGCGAAAGGATCATAGTCGTAGCAGCCGATGACTGAACTGCGCAGGTCTTCAAGCGGCAGGCCGGACAGATGGCCAAGAACCCCTTCGAAGGCGGTCAGCGAATTGACAAGGACGCCTGCCGGCAAGCCGCCCAGCCGGTCGCAGAGCGCGGCGATTTCGCGCATCGCGCTGCGGGGGGCATAGCCGCAGGCGATGATCTGCCCGGGTCCGGGCGGCGATCCGGCCTCGGTCAGGGCATCGCGGAACGCCTCGATCCGGCGCGCCGAGGCATAGTCGGTCGGGTCGCCACCGATGAAATACAGCCGGTCGCGGCAGGTACCGCCGCTGATCGGGCGATCCGTCAGAAGGCGTCGGGTCAGGTCGGCGGCACCCTTGTAGTTGTCCGAGACGACCGAGGGTGCCCCCCGCCCCGGCAGGTCAACGAAGACATGGCGCAGGTTTGCGGCATTGCACATCGCGCTGACGGCATCAGGGTCTGTCGCCCCGGCGATGAACATGTAATCAACCGCATAGGTGATCAGGGTTTCCACGATCCGCCGCTCTTCCCCCGGCTCGCGCATCGACGAGGCGATGACCGGCACAAGGCCGCGTTCCCGCGCGAAGGCTTCGAAGCTTTGCGACATGGACGAGAAGAAGCGGTTGTCATGCAAGGGTATCACCATCCCGACCAGGCCGGAGCGCGCCTTGCGCAGGCCCCGTGCCTGCATGTTCGCCGAATAGCCTTCGGCGGCGGCGATGCTGCGGATGGCCTCTACCGTCGCTTCGGAAATCCGCCTTTCGCGCCAGCTTTCCCCAAGGGCCGCCGATACCGTCGAGGCAGAGGCCCCTGAAAGTCTGGCAATGTCATAGATGGTGGCCTTGCGGCTGGCGCGTGGCATCGATCTGTCCGGTCTGCGAAAGAAACTTCTTGACGAGTCTAGGCGCTTGGCTGCTCAATACGCAATATCGATTGTGCACTTGATCGATCCCGGAAGGAGAGACAGGCACAGAAGATGATGCGGCAAAGCACGCGTTGCTTTGAAGACAGTTTGCACAATCGATGCAGCATTGAGGGTACGGCCCTTCTGCGGGCCCTTAACGGGAGGAAGATCATGAAAAGAAGAACCTTTGGCACGCTGATGGCGAGCGTTGCTTTTGCCGCCACCCTTGCCACGGGGGCACTGGCCCAGGACAAGCCCACCATGGGCGTTGTCGTGAAGATCGGCGGCATTCCCTGGTTCAACGCCATGGAGATGGGGATCCTTGAAAAAGGTGCCGAACTGGGCGTCGATGCCACGATGATCGGGCCGACCAGCGCCGATCCGGCACTGCAGGTCCGTGCGATCGAGGACCTGATCGCCAAGGGCGTCAACGTCATCGGCGTGGTGCCGAACGACGAGGCCGCGCTGGAGCCCGTCCTTGAAAAGGCACGCGCGGCGGGCATCAAGGTCGTCAGCCATGAGGGGCCGGGTCTCAAGAACGTCGACTGGAACTTCGAACTGGCCTCGGCCAAGGGCTTTGGCGAGACGCATGCCGAACTTCTGGCGCAGAAGATGGGCGGCAAGGGCGAGTATGCCGTCTTTGTCGGCAGCCTCACCGTGCCGCTGCACAACGCCTGGGCGGATTACGCCATCGCCTATCTTGGCGAGAAGTACCCGGACATGAAGCTGATCGGCGAACGCTATGGCGTGGCCGAATCGGTGGACGACAGCCGCAAGACAGCGCTTGACCTGATGGCCGCGAACCCCGGCCTCACGGGCTTTCTTGCCTTCGGCAGCCAGGGACCGATCGGTGCCGGGCGCGCCGTGGAAGAGCGGCGGATGGTCGGCCAGGTCCATGTCCTTGGGCCGTTCTCGCCCGGGCAGGGTCGCGATCTGGTGAAGGCGGGCGCAATCTCGGGCGGGTTCATGTGGAACCCGGCCGAAGCGGGGCGCGTCTTTGTGACCATGGGCAAGATGCTGGTTGACGGGGCGGAAATCACCGAAGGCACCGACATACCGGGCCTGGGCGTCGTCTCGCCCGATGTCGAGAACCGCGACATCATCACCGACAACCTGATCGCCATCAACGCCGAGACGGTGGACGGCCTGGCGGACCTTGGTCTCTGACCGATCGCTTTTCCGGGGCCGCCGCTGTTGCGGCCCCGGAGTCTTGCCAAAGGGACCGACATGAGCCTTTACCAGACTGCCTTGGATGAACTGGGCGGCACCTTTGCGCGCCTTGATGACAGCGCGGTGGATGCACTGGTCGAACGGCTGGCGCTGGCCCGGCGGATCGTGGTCTTTGGCGGCGGCCGCGAGAAGCTGCAGATCATGGGCTTTGCGATGCGCCTGTTCCACATGGGGCTCAATGCCGCCGTGGAAGGCGACATGACCACCCCTGCCGTAGGCGGCGGCGACGTGTTTCTGGTGACTTGCGGGCCGGGCCATATCTCCACCGCCGAGGCGCTGATGCGCGTGGCCAGGCAGGCGGGGGCCGAGGTGCTGTTCATCACGGCCCAGCCCAGCGGCCGCTGTGCACCCCTTGCTGATCTGGTCCTGCATCTGCCCGCGCAGACCATGGCGGACGACCTGGGCGACAGGAAGACCTCGGTCTTGCCGATGGGCAGCCTGTTCGAAGGCGCGCTTTTCGTGCTGTTCGAGGTGATGGTTCTGAAACTGAAGGCGCGGCTGAACATTTCCGCCGACGCCATGCGCGCGAACCACACCAACCTGGAATGACGATGCCCGCCGACGCCGTTCCCCCAGACGCGCTGCGCTTTTCCGGAATCTCCAAGATCTTCGGGGGGGTGAAGGCGGTGGATGACGTGTCATTCACGGTCGGTGCCGGAGAGGTGCATTGCCTTGCCGGCGAGAACGGCTGCGGCAAGTCGACCCTGATCAAGATCATCACCGGCGTCTATCAGCCCGAACCGGGTGCCGGGATGGAGATATTCGGGCAGGCCTATGCCCAGATTTCCCCCACGCAGGCCCGGCGGGCGGGGATCGCGGTCATCTGGCAGGACCTTGCGCTGTTCGCCGAAATGACCGTGGCCGAGAATATCGCCTTCGAGACGATGCTGGGAAACCGCCCGCGCGCCGTTTCTTACGCCCGGCTGCACCAGGTGGCGGCGGCAGCTCTTGCCCGGCTGGATGTCGAGATCGACCTTGATGCCCGGTTGGGCAGCCTGCCCATCGCGCAGCGTCAGATCGTGGCAATCGCCCGGGCGCTGGTCAGCGATGCCCGGCTGATCTTCATGGACGAACCCACCGCCAGCCTGACACAGTCGGAAACCGACGCGCTTCTGGCGGTGGTGCGCACTTTGTCCGCGCGCGGCGTGGCGGTTGTGTTCGTCAGCCACCGCCTGGCCGAAGTGCTGGAAATCTCGTCCCGCGTCACCGTCCTGCGCGATGGCAAGCTGGTCGGGGTCTTTCCCACCGATGGCCTGACACAATCGCGCCTGACCGAGCTGATGACCGGCACCGTCATCGCACATGACGTGATGGCCCGCGACACCGGGGATAACCCCGAGGTTCTCAGGATCGAGGGCCTGACCCGCGCCGGGGAGTTCGAGGATATCTCGCTCAGCTTACGCGCGGGCGAGGTTCTGGGCCTGACCGGTCTGATCGGCGCAGGCCGGACCGAGCTGTGCCACACCCTTTTCGGGATGACCCGGCCCGACCGGGGCCGCATCGTCTTGAACGGGCAGGACCTGCAGCTTCGTTCGAACCGCGATGCCGTGGCGGCAGGCATTGCCTATGTTTCCGAAGACCGGCTTGCCCTTGGCCTGATCCAGCCGCAGTCCATTGCCGACAACACGGTCCTGTCGGTGCTCAGGCAGATCACCGGGGCGGGCGGTCTGCTGTCGTCGCGCAAAAAGGATGCCACCGTCAGCCATTGGATCAGCGAGCTTGCGGTCAAGATCGGCACGCCGGCGGACGCGGTCAGCACGCTTTCGGGCGGCAACCAGCAGCGCGTGGTGCTGGCCAAGTGGCTTGCGACCCGGCCGAAGGTGCTGCTCCTTGACTGTCCGACCGTTGGCGTCGATGTCGGCGCGCGCGCGGGCATCTTCCGCATCGTGCGCGCGCTTGCCGAAAAGGGCCTTGCCATCCTTCTGGTCAGCGACGAGGTACCCGAGGTCTTCCTGAACGCCGACCGCGTCCTGCACATGGCGGGGGGGCGGATCGCCCATGAATGGGACCCGCGCCAGACCGGCCTGCCGGAAATGGAGGCCGCCGTCTATGCATAGCTTCCTGCGCGCCTATCCGACCGAGGCAAAGTTGCTGGCCGTCCTGATCCTGATCTGCATCGGCCTGTCCATCGCATCGCCCGATTTCCTGACGCTGGTGAATTTCACCAGCCTTCTGAACAACAACGCCGTCAACGTCATCTGGGCCGTGGGCCTTCTGGTCGTGCTGATCGCAGGCGGGATCGACATTTCATTCGCCGTCGCGGCAAGCGTGGTGCAGTATCTTTGCGTCTACGCCTTTGCGGCCATCGGCGGGGGCAACTGGGCCATCGGGTTCCTGTTTGCGGGCGGCTTCGGCCTGGCGCTGGGGCTGATCAATGCCTTTCTGATCCATCAGTTCCGGATCATCTCCATCGTCGTCACCATTTCCACCTTCAACGCCTTTTTCGGCCTTCTGATGTTCTTTTCGTCGGGCCGGTTTCTTTACAACCTGCCGTCCTGGTGGTCGGGCCGCGTGATCCTGTGGGAATACCAGACCGCCAGCGGCACCTGGGCCGAACTGATCCTGCCGGTCCTTGTCATGGCCGTCTGCATGGCGGCGACCTGGGTGCTGATCCGGCGCACCACCACCGGGCGGCAGCTTTACGCCTTTGGCGACAATCCCGAAGGCGCCCGGCGCGCCGGCATCTCCATCGGGCTGATGCAGGCCATTGCCTTTGGCTGGTGCGGCATGATGGCCGGGATCGCCGGGCTGATGCAGGCGCACATCACCAAAGAGGTGGTCCCGAACGCGCTGATCGGCCGCGAGCTGGAGGTGCTGGCAGCGGTCGTGCTGGGCGGCGCGCGTCTGGGCGGCGGGCGCGGATCGGTTCTTGGGTGCTTCCTTGGGGTGCTTCTGGTGGCGGTGACGCAGAACGGGCTGAACCTTCTGGGTGTTTCACCCTATGCCTTCAAGATGGTGGTGGGCGTGATCATCCTGCTGGCGATCTCCACCTCCAACCTCGATCCGGCCAGGCTGTTCGTCCCCCGGAAAGGACGAAAGGCATGACCGGTCTGTACCGCCGTCTCTCTGCCGCCTTCGGGCCCGAGGTGCCGGGCCTTCTGGGCTTTCTTGTGCTGGTCCTTGTCGTCTTCGGGGTCTTCGCGCCGAACTTCCTGACCGGGGCCAACTTCGGCTCCATCGCCTTCCAGCTTCCCGAACTGGGGCTGCTGACGCTGGCCATGCTGATGCCCATCATCTCGGGCGGGTTCAACCTGGCAATCATCTACACCGCCAACATGGCCGGGCTGACGCTTGCCTTCGTCCTCAAGCAGTACGGCGGGGTGGATGCGGGGTATTGGCCGTTCATCCTTGGCACAGTCCTTGCCATCGGCGTCGGGGCCCTGTCGGGTGCCGTCATGGGGGCAGTGATCGCCTATGTCGGTGCGCATCCGATCCTTGTTTCGCTGGCGATGATGATCTTCCTGCGCGGCCTTGGCGAATTCCTGACCAGGGGTGGCGACATCTCGGGCTTTCCGGCCTGGATGGCCACCTTGGGCCACGGCACGGTGCTGGGCATCCCGGTGCCGCTGATCCTGTTCCTTGTCTGCGCAGTCCTGTGGCACATCCTGCTGACCCACACCCGGCACGGCTTTTCCGTGCGGATGATCGGCTCCAACATCCGCGCCGCCGGGTATTCGGGCCTGCACACCCGGCGCACACTGATCCTGATCTACACCCTCTCGGGCATAATGTGCGCCATTGCCGGCATCCTGATGCTGTCCCGCTTCAACTCGGTTCGCGTCGGCCACGGCGAGGCGCTGCTTCTGGTCACGGTCCTGGCCTGCTTTCTGGGCGGGGTGGACCCCTTCGGCGGCTTTGGCCGCGTGCTGCCGGTGGTGATCGCGCTGATCGTGCTGCAGGTCCTGTCCTCGGGGCTGAACCTTCTGGGTGCGAACCAGCATCTTTCGACCGCCGTCTGGGGCCTTTTCCTTGTCGGCGTGATGATCCTGCGCTGGGGCGCGGGCTGGATATCTGAACGAAGACGCAGAGGGAGGTGAAGATGGAAGGATTCGGCGTTCATACCAGCATGTGGACCATGCATTGGGACCGGGCGGGGGCGGAAAAGACCATTCCTGCCGCCGCAGCCTACAAGATGGATTTCATCGAAATCGCCTTGCTGGACACATCGATCGTCGATGCGGCCCACACCCGCGCGCTTCTGGACAGGTACGGGCTGCGGGCAGTGGCCTCGCTGGGACTGCCGCAGAAGAACTGGGCATCGGTCAATCCCGACGGGGCGATCGAACATCTCTGCCGCAGCATGGACAAGGCCGCCGAAATGGGCTGCGAGGCCCTGTCGGGCGTCACCTACGGCGGCATCGGCGAAAGAACCGGCCTGCCGCCGACCATGACCGAATACGACAATATCGCCAGGGCGTTGACCGCCGCCGCCAGGCACGCGAAAAAGCTGGGCATCGCCTTCGGGATCGAGCCGGTGAACCGGTACGAGAACCACTTGATCAACACCGGCGCCCAGGCGAAATGGATGATCGAAAAGGTCGGTGCCGACAACATCTTCATCCATCTCGACACCTATCACATGAACATCGAGGAGAAGGGCGCAGGCAACGGCATCCTGGATGCGCGCGAGCATCTGCGCTACATTCACCTGTCGGAATCCGACCGTGGCACCCCCGGCGAAGGCACCTGCGACTGGGACGAGGTCTATGCAACCCTTGCCGCCATCGGCTTCAGGGGGGGGCTGGCGATGGAATCCTTCATCAACATGCCGCCCGAGGTGGGATACGGCCTTGCCGTCTGGCGCCCGGTGGCCGAGAATTTCGAAGCCGTGATGGACAAGGGCCTGCCCTTCCTGCGCAACAAGGCCAAACAGTACCGGCTGATCTGAGGGCGTGATGGGCACCGAAGCGGGTGGGGCCACCGTCGCGGTTCTGGATGTCGGCAAGTCGAACATAAAGCTGTCCGCCTGCACGGCCGATGGCCATGTGCTTGAAACGCTTGGCCTTGCCAACGCTGTTCTGGATGGTCCGCCCTGGCGGCACCATGACCTGCGCGCCCAGAACGCCTTTGTGATGGAAGGGCTGGCCAGCCTTGCCCGCCATCATCCGCTGGCGCATTTCGTTGCCTCCGGCCATGGCTCTGGCGGGATGCTGGTGGGGGATGATCCCGATTGCGGCGGCATCGGCCTGGTCCTGCCGATGATCGACTATGAACAGCCCCTGCCGCCGGGCCTTGATGCCGCCTATGCGCCGCAGTCAGGCGGGTTCTTTGACCGGGGATCGGCGGTGATGATGGCGGCAACCCATACCGCCCGGCAGATGTTCTGGGCCGAAACCGCCGAACCGCGGGCCTTTGCGACCGCCCGCTGGTGCCTTGGCATCCCGCAGTACTGGGCCTGGCGGCTGTCCGGCCGCGCCGTCAGCGAGGCGTCGATCCTGGGCGCACAGTCCCATCTGTGGAACGTCAGGGACAGAACCTGGGCCCCCATCGTGCACAGCCGCGGCTGGGGCCGTCTGATGCCACCCTTTGCCCGCGCCGCCGATGACCTTGGCCCGGTCCGCCCCGATCTGGCCCGGCAGCATGGCCTGCCCCCCTTGCGGGTCCACGCCGGGGCGCATGACAGTTCGGTCAGCTTCTTTCGCTATCAGGCTGCCGGGCTGCGGGACTTCGTCCTTGTCTCTACCGGGACCTGGATCGTCTGTTTTGCCGACCGGATGGACCTGGCCCGCCTGGATGAGACGCGCGGCATGACCTGCAATGCCGACATGGAAGGTGCCCCCCTGGGCGGTGTGCTGACCATGGGCGGGCGCGAATATTCCGCCGTCGCGGGCAGCCAGCCCGAAAACGCCCGGGCCGCGACCGACGTCCTGTCGCGGCTGATCGCGCAAGGCACCATGGCCCTGCCAACCTTCGGGACCAATGACGGCCAGTTCCCCGGCAGCGCGGGCAAGGGGCATATCCTTGGCCCGCCGCCGGCGGGACCACAGGAACGCCACGCCCTGGCGGTCCTGTACTGCGCGCTTCTCGCTGTCAGCTGTGGCGAGATGCTCGACCCCGGTCGTCCCTGGGTACTGGACGGCAGTTTTCTGCGCGACCCCGCCTTTGCGGGCCTTGTCGCCGCCCTTCGTACCGGCCAAAAGACCGTGACCGCGCCCGAAAGCTACGGCATCGCTGCGGGTGCGGCCCTTTTGTGCCGGGCGCAGGGCGGCCTTGTCCCCCTGGATCTGGCACCCGCCCGGGCCCTTGGCCTTCCCGGCCTGACCGAATATGCCGCGCGCTGGCGCACCCTTGCAGGAGACACCCGATGACCCCCGAAGACCGCGCGTCAAGGCAAGCGATGATCGACACCTGCCGCGCGATGGACGCGCGCGGCATCAACCAGGGCACCGCCGGGAACCTTTCCCTGCGCCATGGCGCAGGCTTTCTGATCACGCCGTCGTCCCTGCCCTATGACACGATGCAACCCGAAGACATCGTTGAGATGGGCTGGGACGGCACCTATGTCGGGCGCAGGCCAAGCTCGGAATGGCGCTTTCACCGCGACATCCTGAAGGCGCGCACGGACATGAATGTGGTCCTGCATTGCCATTCGCCCTATGCGACATCCATCGCCTGCCACCACCGCACGATCCCGGCCTTCCACTATATGGTGGGCGTGATGGGCGGCACGACGCTGCGCTGCGCCCGCTATGCCACCTTTGGCACCCAGGCCCTGTCGGATGCGGCGCTGGAGGCGCTGCAGGACCGCAAGGCCTGCCTTCTTGGCCAGCACGGCCAGATCGCGCTGGGCAAGACCCTTGACGCGGCCCTCTGGATGGCGGTCGAGGTCGAGACACTGGCGCGGATGTACCAGCAGGCCCTTGTCCTGGGTGAGCCGCCCGTCCTGCCCGATGACGAGATGACGCGGGTGATCGCCCAGATGACGCGGATGTCCTACGGCCTTGGCCCCGAAGAGGAAGGCGCAAACGACATCGCCCGCCCCAGAACGCCGCAGACGTAGCGCCCCGTCCGCGCCGCCCCCGCCCGCGCGCCACCTTCCGGCGCTGGCCCCGCGCTATCCGGTTGCGCAGTCACAAGGCTGCAGCCGCCGAAATCCCCGGCTGACGCGCTGCTTCCCGGCCACAGGGCCCGTCCGCATGTCATGCCTGTCACCTGCGCCGACGCCGAAGATCAAGCGATGAAGGCTTGGGCATGCGCAATCCTTCCTGTCGGGGCCAATCACAGACGCACCCCCGTGGGAACCCCTCGATTCAAGAAAGACGCGAACCGCTGTAAAGGCCCGCTTTCCCGCCCGTCAGCGACTCAGCGGTACAGAAGCCCTTGACCGGACCATCCACACCGCCGTCGAGACCTTGAACGTCTGACGAAAGGCAAATCCGTCGGCCAAGCAACGACTCCTTGCTTAGAACCTTGTTGACAGGGCCAAGCCCAAGTCGTGGGCCTGGTAGGCGTGCAAGGGGATGTTCGAGCGGCGATCGGTGAAGGTGTAGCTCACCTCGGGGATGAAACGATCAATCCGCATGCTCCGGTGCCGCAGCGAGATGCTGAAGGACGTCACCTCGTCTCGGCGGGCCGTCAGAAAACCGGGGTACTTTCCGCGATAGTCGTCAACCGACCAGTCGGCTGAGATTACCGAGATCATGCCGCCCCGCCACTCGCGCTCCACCCCGAGGACCACCCCTGTCTCGATCCGGTCAAGGTGGTCGCGACCCGTCCGTTCGACTTCGTAGGGCAGCTGCAGCAAAACGGCGGAGGTCGCCGAAATCTGGCTGCGCCAGCCGACATGACCCTCTGTCAGCGTTCCGTCGCGAAAGGGCGCATCAGGATACCACTGCCGCCAGTGCGTCAGCCCCGCTGTCACGTCGCTCTGCACGCCGATGCGCTGCGCCAGGGTGGCGTCGATCCCAAGGCGGCGGCGGTTCTCGGCCCCGCCGTTGAACTGCACTTCGGCCCGGGGGCCGAAGGACAGCCGCCTGCGCGGGCCGGAGCGGGCAAGATCAAGACGCAGCGCCAGGTTCGCCTCGTCGTCAATGCCTTCCCCGTACAGCTTCGCATCGGCGCTGGCGCCAAGGGTCGCGGTCCAGTTCGGGGCGATAGCCCGGCCGGACCAGGCGCTCAGTCCGAAGAACAGCCCGACGCCGCCCTTCCTGCGCGCGTCGTCGTCGATCTCGAAGGGAAGTCCGTTGATGATGACGGTCTCGGCATCGGTTCCGCGCCTGGCGTTCGAAGACGGCAGCAGTGCAAAGCGCAGCGCCACGCCCTGCGGTGCCCCCGTGCGGGCGGCTGTCACCAAGGCCGCAAGGGCCGCGCGCTCTCCCTCGTCCGGGGTCGCGGCCAGAAGACGTTCGGCATGCCAGGCGGCGGCACCAAGGTCGCCCTGCCGGGCCAGCGCCTCGGTCAGTCCGCGGCGCGCGGGCGCATACCGCGGTTCCGCCGAGAGGATGGTGCGGAACGCCTGCGCCGCCTCAGCGGTGCGGCCGTCGCGCAGGAGGATCAGCGCCTCAAGCTGCGCAAGGTGCAGGGCTGCGTCAGGCCGCCCCGCGACCAGCCGTGCCAGGGCATCGCGGGCACCCGCGTCGTCGCCCGCAGCCAGGTAATCCTCGGCGGTCCGTGGCGCAGCCCGGGCATCAAGCGGCAGGACTGCAATGCTTGCTAGGACAATGATCTGGAGCAGATATCGGAGCATGGGCGCACACCTGGAATGCTGGCGGACAGACGACACCTGAGGCCGGCGCGCCGGGGGTGCACCGGGGTCCCGGGCACAGCAACCCGGTCGTGCCCGCCCGGGCCCGCCGCCCCCGGTCGTGAAGGGGCGGGCGGCGGGCGGGCGGCGGGCGGGTGGTTCCTGCCACCGTCCGCGACAGGGGCGGCGGCAGCCGGCCCTAGTTGCCGTGTTCGGCGGTGAAGTAGCCGGAGGTGTTGAAGCCCGCTCCGTCGGTCCCGGTGCCCGTCCCGCTGATGGTGCCTGCGGTTTCCTCGGCGGCCGGTCCGTAGAAGGCACCCGAATAGCCGGCATTGAACGAACCGATGTCCGCCGCCGTCCTGAACGCCGCATCGGGCGTCAGCGTGCCCTGGTAGGCGTTCACCTGGAACGGTGCCGGGTTCATCGTGATCGAACCTGCGATCGGGTCGTTGTTGCCGTCTCCGAACCGCTGGGTCATGTTGCTGATGCTGCCCGAGATCGTGCCGGCACCGAAATCGGCGGTCATCGCCACATCGCCATTGTAGACCGTCCGGCTGGTGGAATTATCGACGAAGCCCGTCTGCGGATACCGGTCAAGGCGCGCACGACCGTTGTAGCTGGCCGTCGGAAGCCCGGCAAGATCGGCATCCTTCGTTTCCGTTCCGAACACCGCGTACAACCGTTTATTCGGATACGGCCACGGCTGCCCGGCTTTCGTGTCGATCATCAGAACCTCGGCATAGCCATGGCCAGGGGCGAGGAATTCGTCAAGCTCGCCTGTATGGCTCCAGGCGCTGTAGTAGACACGCGCATCCGGGTCGTCGAATTCGTATCCATACACCTCGCCGCCGTCCTCGACGAAACGGTCTTCGGGCTTAAAGACGTGATCCACCCCGTCGACGGTCACCGTCAGTTCGCCAAATTCGTTCTTCCGGATCGCGGCGGTGCTGGTCCGCAGGGCTGTGGGGCCACCGCCGTAATTCAGATCGACGCCCGACACGCCGACCGACCGTGCCGTCAGGGTCCCGCCGTCCGAGATCACGTCGCCATGGTCGCCGTTGCCTTGCGAAAAGACGCGCGTCGCCTCCTCGCCGGACGGGATCGTCGGCCCCCGGTTCACCGGCGGTTCGGGCTGTTTGGGCTGTTCGGGCTGTTGTTGTGCGGGCGGCGATCCGACGCTGTCCGAGCCGCCGCCGGAACAGGCCGCAAGCCCCAGCGCCGCGACCGGCAGGATCAGCGGGAATAACATTCGCGCCATTTCAGTGCTCCTTCTCAATGACACTACCCAAGGACACGACCGCAGCACGCCGGGCAAATCCGCACCCGACCGCCGATGCCGAAGCGGCGCGACCATGACCCTTTCCGGTTAAGCATGATCCGCCCCGCAGGTTCAGACATTCCCTGCGGCGGCGGGGGCTGTCATCCCCCTGCCGGGGGATCGCCAGTGGAGTCGCGCAGCGGCGGATTGGTGGCCAGCGCCAGGCGGACAAGGTCAAGGCGTGACCGGCAGACCAGTTTGGCGATCACCGATTTCGACTGGTCCTTGATCGTCTCGGGGCTTTTGTCGCGGATCTGCGCGATCTCGGTCAGCGAAAAGCCACGCACCAGAAGCTCGCAGACCTCCAGCTCGGTCCGCGTCAGGATGCCCAAGGCACCGAGTCCGCGCGCAGTGACGCGGCCTTCGTCGTCGGGGTCAAGCACCAGCAACAGCGTAAGCAAGCCGCCCTTCCGGTCGATCCGGTCGGCCCGAATGGGCGCGCCACGCACCACGTAGGGCAGCCGCCCCGAGCGCCGGCTCAGAGCGCAAAGCGCGGCTTTCGGGTCAGCCGACGCATCGAGTGCGGCGGCAATCGTCCCGCGCAGCGCCGCGCGGTCGTCCGGGTGTGTCGCACCAACAAAGCCACCTGTCGCGGTGATCCCGTCGCGCTCGCCCGAAAACTCGGAAAACCGCGCATTGGCGACGACGATCCTTCCATCGGACTCAACCAGCGCGCAGCCGAAGTCCAGCAGATCGAAGGCGTCCAGCAGCGTGCGGTAGCGCGCGATCAGGCTGCGGATCGACCGCCCGGTCTCCAGCGCCTTTCCAAGTACCGGCATCAGGAAATCCACCTTCACACGCAGTTCGGGCGGGATGTCGGCACCATACACCGGAAGGTGCAGCGCCGCGATGTCGGACCAGGGCCCTATGTCGTTGAGCTTTGCCGCGCTGCGCGACTTCGACCCCGCCACCGCAAGCACCGCATCGCGGAACCGGTTCTGCGGCAGATCCCGGTCATGTGGCAGACCGAAGACCTCGTGTTCGGGGATCATGCGCCCTGCCGGAAACCGCGAGAACAGATCGTAGCCGGCGTTGTCCTCGACCGCTGCGCCCTCCATATGTGCTTTCAGCACGCCCCCCCCCTTTCTCGCGGGTGGTGCGGCAGCCATGGAAAATCGGGGCCTTGTGGGTGGAGAAGTCGTATTCAAACACCATGAAGGCGGTGCCCCCGGTCGTTGCAGCGACCAAGTCGCAGACCTCGCCCCATCGCTCGCTGTCAAGCTGTGCGTCCATCGCGGCGGTCAGTACGGCAGCAACATCCGGGTCCGACATTCCCCCCTCCATCGTTCGTCCTGACCGGGGCCTGTGTCGGTCTGCTACACCTGCCGGTATCCGAACGCTTACTTTAAGGAGAAAGCTTTGCCGTGCAAGCCAAAGTATCTCGCGCTGACGTTGCATCGTGTCCTGCGGCGTGAAACCAGGTGTGTCATTCTTCCGGCGCGAAAAAGTTGCAGGGATTGCCGATGTCTTTGGGAAGGTGTGCGAAGGTTCCGGCACCGGTGCGCTTGATCTGTGGACCTGTCCCGGTTTCGTTCGGGTCAGATGCTCATGTGAGAGCGTGGTGCGCGACTTCGGTGTCATGTCCTGCGGCTTTGAAGACGATTTGGCATTCCTTTTCCTTCAAAAGTCCGCAGACCTGGCCGACTGCCTTCCAGAGCTGACCGCAGGGTCGGGCTGCGGCTTATCGGATCAAAGCCTTAAGTCTGGCGAATTTCAGGGCAGGAACGCCACTGGTCCAAGGGAATGCCCGATTGATCCCGATGAGATTGAGGTCGGGGCTGCAGGTCGGCGGGAACTGGAACCAGGTGCCGATGTTGTTCAGGGTCGCGGCGGCCTGTGTGCTCTGGTGGCCAAAGGGGACATGATCGACCGGACGCGCCCCGCAATGGGACCATCCGGTGGTCCTGGCCGTGTTGGTCTTGAGCGGGGTCTTATCGATGAAACCTGTGCATGTGAGCATGTTGCGCATGGAGGGCTGGCGGCGGCTGGTCCGGACATCGCGCACCCGCGCGACATCAGGCCGCTTCATCTTTACGGCGTGCAGGTCTTTTCTTGTGTGTCAGACCAAGGCCGCGCAGGTGCCGCCAGACCGTGACACGGTGAACCTTGATGTCCAGCGCCTTGCGCAACTCGGCCACCGGTCCGTCAAGCGTCAGATCGCGCTTCTCATTGATCCGGCTTTCGATCCAACCCGCCGCACCCGCCCGCCAGCCATGCCCGCCACCGTCGCCCTTGGACCCAGGCTCAAGCGACCCTATCCTGCGCTTCAGCAGCACCATGTCGCTGGCGAATTTGACCGACACGCGGAACCGCGCCGCCGCCGAACGATGTGATTGGCCTTCCTCAACGAAAGCAACGATGCGCTGACAAAGCTCCACAGAAAGTAGCTTGCCAATCCATGACCCCCAAGATCTGCCATGGGCAGCGGGAGTCACAAATCGAACCGCATGGGATTCCCGAATCGGAATGGCCGCAGCACGCTCTGGAACTATTCGGGAGTTGCTTCGATTTGTGTGTCGGGGCTGTCTGCGACCTGTCCTAAACCACAGAGACCGGCCATGACCTGCAAGTCCGCGAAAGCGAAACGCCGCAAAGCTTATCCCGCCGACGGAAGCGTCAACAGGTTGACTCCGCTGCGCCGCCCGGATTTCGGCCTCAATCCCCTGTGTTTCAACGCTGACCCGCACCTTCCGCGTCGGCAGGACCGCCACGCGGTTTTTCGTGATGGGCTAAGCGACAGGTGTTGAACCTTGAAAGCGGTGTGCGGGCCCTTCGGGAATTCAGCCTGACGTTTCCACGAAGGCCCTGGGCAAAAGGGGGTGTCCATGCGCGACGCGGGGTGGCCCTTGACGATGGCAGTCGGCCCCGTGTTGCGGCCCTGCGACCGACCCGGGGCTTGCGGTTTTTCCGGCCATGGCACCCTGTTCACACAGACCCGGCCAGGGGTCTGTCCGGTCGCCGGCAGCGCGGCTGCGGCCCCGTTACCCGTGTCGATCTCACCAATTCCGGGACGGATGCACCAATCCCTGGCCGCAGAACGCTTGATTTGACACCTGCCTGCGGTAATCTTGGCGGATGACGGTCCAGACGCCGACACCTCTTCCCCTTTCTGCCCAGATGTCCGAGCAGGTCTGTTTCGACAGGCGCGAGCTTGGCCTGATCCTTGGTCTCTACGGCAGGATGGTCGCTGCCGGGGAATGGCGCGACTATGGCATGTCCTGCCTGCGTGACGTTGCCGTCTTTTCGGTCTTCCGCCGGACGGCGGAGTATCCGCTGTACCGGATCGAAAAGCGGCCCAAACTGCGCGCCAGACAGGGGCTTTATTCCGTCATTGCGATGGATGGGCAGATTGTTCGGCGCGGGCATGATCTTGGTCTCGTTCTGAAGGTTCTGGAACGAAAGCTGATCCGCACGATCGGTTAACAGGCTGCGGAAAAAGCAATCCGACCGCCTTCCTGCCGGAAAACGCTTCCCGGTCCGGGGAAAGGGATTCCCGCTCCGGGCGGGATCAGGAAACGTGACCTGCGCTTCCCCCGCCCGCGCGCGACGCTGCCACCAGGACCGGTGCAACCCGCACCAACGGCAGGCCAGCGCCCGCCGGGGGGCCGGGGCGGGCCAAGGATCAGCCTGGCACTGTGGCAGGGGCAACGGCCCCTGCCGGAATGCGAAAGGCGCGCACAGGCGGAAGAGGTTCCCGCTTTTCGGTCAGGCAGCCCGCGCGGTTGGCACGTTTTCAGCATCCTGTTAAGGCGCAGTCGCCGCCGCAGGGGGCAGGCATGCTGATCGCCAGGCCACCAAGGCTGTCGGCATGATAAAAATCCTGCCGGCGTCGGCGCCAGTCCGCTGCAGAAACCGGGGTTCCGGTCACCGGGTCCGGTGGGGCATTATGGCAGGGTGGGGGACATCGCCGGAAGGGCCGTGAACAGCCCTGCAGCGTTCGATGCCGCCGACTGCATCAGTGCAATGACCCTGCGTGCCGGTGGCGCAATCACCCGCCCGGTCCGGGCGGGCCATCTTCGCGCGCAGTCTGATCGGTCAGACAGCGCCCCGCCGCCGGGACCGCAAGACGGGGCGCAGATCGGGTCAGGCCGCCAGCGCCTGCGCGGGGGCCATCACCTCAAGCCCAAGGGCGGCACCGACCGCACCATAGGTCAAGTGGCCCGCATGCACGTTCAGGCCCGCCAGAAGATTCGCGTCATCAGCGCAGGCCTGCTTCCACCCCTTGTCGGCCAGGGCCAGCAGGAAGGGCAGCGTCGCGTTGCCCAGGGCCAGCGTCGAGGTGCGGGCGACCGCGCCGGGCATGTTGGCCACGCAGTAATGCAGGATGCCGTCGACCTGATAGATCGGGTCCTGATGCGTCGTGGCGCGCGAGGTTTCAAAGCAGCCACCCTGATCTATGGCGACATCCACCAGAACCGCGCCCGGCTTCATCGTGGCAAGCTGTGCCAGGCTGATCAGTTTCGGGGCAGCTGCCCCGGGGATCAGCACCGCGCCGATCACCATGTCGGCGTCCCGGATCAGCTCTGCGGTGGTGCCCGCATCCGAATAGACCGCCCTGAAGTCGCGCCCGAACACATCGTCAAGATAGCGCAGACGCGGCAGCGACCGGTCCAGCACGGTCACATCCGCGCCCATGCCCGCCGCAACCCTGGCGGCATGGGTGCCAACAACGCCGCCGCCGATGACCACGACCTTGCCCGGTGCCACGCCCGGCACCCCGCCCAGCAACACGCCGCGGCCGCCATTGGCCTTCTGCAGGCTCCAGGCACCAACCTGCGGGGCCAGACGGCCGGCCACTTCGGACATCGGGGCCAGCAGGGGCAACCCGCCCCGCCCGTCGGTGACGGTCTCATAGGCGATGCCGGTCACGCCGCTGGCCAGAAGGTCGCGTGTCTGCTCCGGGTCCGGGGCCAGGTGCAGATAGGTGAACAGGACCTGGCCCTGGCGCAGGCGCTTGCGCTCTGCCGCCTGCGGCTCCTTCACCTTCACGATCATGTCCGATGCGGCAAACACCTCTTCCGCCGTGGCGATGATCCTGGCCCCGGCCGCCAGGTAATCGGCATCGGAAAAGCCGGCACCGGTGCCAGCGTTGGTTTCGATCATCACCGTATGACCGCGGGCCACCGCCTCGCGTGCCGCATTGGGGGTGATGCCGATGCGGAATTCCTGTGGCTTGATCTCTTTCGGGCAACCGATCTTCATGGCGTTCCTCTCTTGAATCCGATGCGCCGAGTATGCGCGACTTGTGGCGGGATTGTTTTGAAAACTGGGTGGCCAAAGGGCGCCGATCTGGTAGAAAATTCCGCAAAACCACAGTCTATTCGAAGGATCGTGCGCCATGACGGAACTTGACGCGACAGATCGCCGGATACTGGCTGCCTTGCAGAAGGATGGCCGCATGACAAATGCCGATCTGGCCGAGTCGGCAAACCTGTCGCCCTCGGCCTGTCACCGCCGGGTGCAGCGGCTGGAGCAGGAAGGGATCATCGGGGCCTACGTCGCCCTTCTGGACGCGCGCAAGCTGGGCCGCCCGACGACTGTCTTTGTCGAGATCACCCTGTCGGGCCAGGCCGACGAGGTGCTGGAGGCATTCGAGCGCGAGGTGAAGCGGGTGCCGGATGTGCTGGAATGCCACCTCATGGCCGGCACGGCGGATTACCTGCTCAAGGTTGTGGCGCAGGACACAGACGACTTTGCGCGCATTCACCGCCAGCATCTTGCCCGCCTGCCGGGCGTGGCGCAGATGCATTCGAGCTTCGCCCTGCGGACGGTGTTCAAAACCACGGCCCTGCCGGTTTGACAGCAGGGCATCGTGGCGGCGTCATCCCGATCGGATGGGGAATGGATGGTCTTGTGGGGCGCGAGCATGGGTCGGCGGACAGGGCAGAATACGGTCACCCCGACCTCGGGGACGGCCTGATAGCGGCGCGCCAGGGTCTGCATTGCCTTTTCGCCTTACAGCCTGCCTTGCGGCATTTCCCGGACGCTTGCGGGATCTGGCCGCGCTGGCAGGAAACCTGAAGGACCCCGTCGCATCGCGCATGGTTCCATCAGCAGGCGTCGGGAAGCGCATGGTTTGTGACCCCCGGCAACCTGACCTTCGACCCGACAGGGCAGGTGTTCGTCGCGACCGATGGGGCCCCGTCGTCGGCACGCCGTAGGGGAGTCATCTTGTGCATCCGCCCGTCTCTGTTGCACAAATCGGCTGAGGGGATTCATCTCGTGAATCCAGTGTGGTAGTTGGGCTGCATGAGCAGACCGACATCCCCGACCTGCAAGACCCGGAACTGGCCGGCCTACAACAAGGCG
>JADCEF010000017.1 GCA_020250445.1 Rhodobacter sp. | reverse complement strand
GCCGGGTCGGGCGCTGGCCTCTGTCCTTCCCGGACCGACCGGTCTACAGGGCACCGTCCCGAGCGGGCGGGGAAACGCGGTGCGTTTCCTCTTCCCGCCCGAACGGGCGTTCTCGCAGATGCCAGGAAACTCCGGCAGGGGCCATCGCCCCTGCCACAGTGCCACGCAACGATCAGGACCGACCTGGAGCCAAAGCCCCCGGCCAGCACCCGCCCCGCCCATGGCGGGCGCTTCACGCCCGCCGGGTCGGGCGCTGGCCTCTGCTGGTCCAGGAGCTGCGGGTCTACAGGGCACCGTCCCGCTCGGGCGGTAGAAACGCGCTGCGTTTCCTGACCTCGCCCGGAACAGAAGCCGGTTTCCAGGGGATCAGGATCATTCTCCTGCCCGGCAGGCGGGGATTTTTTCCGGGTACCCTTCTTTGCCCCTGGACGGCGCGGCAATTGGCCCCGTCACACGGCTGCGACAAGACCCGTGCCGATGATGCCGTCGATGACGAACTGTACCGACAGGGCCGCCAGCAGCATGCCCAGAAGCCGGGTGATCACCATGGTTCCGGTGCGCCCCAGGGCCCGCTCGATCGGGCCGGCGGCAAGAAACAGGACATGGATCACGGCGATCACCGCAAGCATCAGGCCCAGAACCACAGCCTTTCCCTGCAGGCCCGGCCCTGACTGGCCGACCAGCAGGATCATCGCCGCCAGCGCGCCCGGCCCCGCGATCAGCGGCATCGCCAGCGGGAACACCGAAGGATCATGGTCGGCATCCGGCATCTGCCCCTCGCGCCGCTGGGTGCGGCGTTCGAACAGCATGTCCAGCGCGGTCAGGAACAGCAGGATCCCCCCGGCAATGCGGAAGGCGGGCATGGAAATGCCCACAAAATCCAGCAGCTTCTGGCCGAACAGGCCGAACAGCGTCAGCAGAAGCGCCGCAATCACGCAGGCACGCAGGCCCACCGCGCGGCGGTGATCCGGGGCCATGCCCCGGGTCAGCGCGATGAACAGCGGAACCAGACCCAAGGGATCGATGACAACAAACAGCGTCACGAAACTGGTGATCAGAAAGCTGCTGTCCATCAGCCGCCGGCGCTTTCCAGCCGCGCCTCGGCCTTCAGCCACATCGCTTCGGCCCGGTCGAGACCTTCCATCACCTCGGCATATTTCTTCTGCCAGGTTTCCAGCTCACCCGCACGGGCCTGCTCGTAAAGTCCGGGTTCCGCCAGCTTGGCGGCCAGCTGGTCGCGCATCCGGTTCAGCTTGTCCATCCGCTCTTCGCATTTCTTCACTTCGGCACGCAGGGCGGCCAACTCTTCGCGGCTGGCGCGCCCGGGCTTTGGCGCGGCCGGCTTTTGTTTGGGCGTCTCGTCACCCGCAAGCAGCTGGCGGCGGTATTCCTCCAGATCTTCGGCAAAGGGTTCAACCGCGCCGTCCTTCACCAGCCACAGCCGGTCGGCGACCAGCCCCAGAAGGTGCATGTCGTGCGACACCAGGATGACGGCCCCGGAATATTCCGTCAGCGCCTCGACCAGCGCCTCGCGGCTTTCCATGTCCAGGTGGTTGGTCGGTTCGTCCAGGATCAGCAGATGCGGCGCATCGATGGTGGCCAGCAGCAGCGACAGCCGCGCCTTCTGCCCGCCCGACAGGCGGCCCACCGCCGTTTCCGCCTGATCGGCCAGCAGGCCGAACCCCGCCAGGCGCGCGCGCAGGCGCGCCTGCCCTTCGGCAGGGCGCAGGCGCATGACGTGCTGCAGGGGCGTCTCATCGATGTGCAGCTCATCCACCTGATGCTGCGCGAAATAGCCGATGCGCAGCTTGCCTGACCGCGTCATGCGCCCCTCGCAGGCCGCCAGCTTGCCCGCCAGCAGCTTGGACAGGGTCGATTTGCCTTCGCCGTTGCGCCCCAGCAGCGCGATCCGGTCATCCTGATCGATCCGCAGGTTCAGCCTGCGCAGCACCGGCCTGCCGCCATAGCCCACGGCGGCCCCGTCCAGATTGATGATCGGGGGCGAAAGCTCTTCCGGGGCCGGAAAGGTGAAGACCTGCCTGCGCGCCTCTTCCGGCGGGGTGATCGGCGTCATCTTTTCCAGCATCTTGACCCGGCTTTGCGCCTGCACGGCCTTGCTGGCCTTCGCCTTGAAACGGTCGACAAAGCTTTGCAGATGGGCGCGGCGCAATTCCTGCTTCTTGGCCTCGGCCAGCAGCACCGCCCGGCGTTCGGCCATCTGGCGCGCGAACTGGTCATAGGGGCCGGTCCAGTAGGTCAGCTCGCGCGCGTCAAGATGCAGAATCCCCTGCACCGCCCGGTTCAGCAGGCCCCGGTCATGGCTGATGATGATGACGGTATGGGGATACCTGGCCAGATAGCTTTCCAGCCAGAGCGCGCCTTCCAGATCCAGATAGTTGGTCGGCTCGTCCAGCAGCAGCAGGTCCGGCTGGGCAAACAGCACCCCGGCCAGTGCCACGCGCATCCGCCAGCCGCCCGAGAAATCCGAACAGGGGCGGGCTTGCGCGGCGGCGTCAAAGCCAAGCCCTTTCAGAATGGCACTGGCCCGGCCTTCTGCCGACCAGGCATCGATGTCGGCCAGGCGGTGCTGCACCTCGGCAATCCGGTGCGGGTCCGTCGCCGTTTCCGCCTCGGCCATCAGGGCCGCGCGTTCGGTATCGGCCTGCAGCACCGTGTCCAGCAGCGAGGTCGGCGAGGACGGCACTTCCTGCGCCACACCGCCGATCCGCGCCCGGGCGGGCAGCGTGATCTCGCCGCCCTCCAGCGCCAGCTCGCCCCGGATCAGGCGGAACAGCGTGGTCTTTCCGGTGCCGTTGCGCCCGACAAGCCCCACCTTGTGGCCGTAAGGAATCGTCGCCGTTGCCCCTTCGAACAGGGGGCGGCCTTCGACGGAAAAGGTGATGTCGGTGATGCGCAGCATGGGCGTTCCCTGCCCGAAGGCAGATGGCGCGTCAACCGCCGCTCCGCCGGTTTGCCGCCTTTTCAAGCGCAGTGGCCCGTGCTAGCAGGGCCGCGCAATCCGGGGGCGGGCAGGGGCCCGCGCCGCAGTCTCAAGAAAGGGTCCTGAATGGCCATCGAACGCACGCTGTCGATCATCAAGCCCGACGCGACCCGCCGCAACCTGACCGGCAAGATCAACGCCAAGTTTGAAGAGGCGGGCCTGCGCATCGTGGCGCAAAAGCGCATCCACCTGAGCCTGGCCCAGGCGCAGAAATTCTACGAGGTTCACAAGGACCGCCCCTTCTTCGGCGAATTGACCGAATTCATGGCGTCCGAACCGGTTGTTGTGCAGGTGCTGGAGGGCGAAGGGGCGATTGCGAAAAACCGCGAGGTGATGGGGGCCACCAACCCGGCCAATGCCGCGCCCGGCACGATCCGCAAGGAATTTGCGCTGTCGGTGGGCGAAAACTCGGTCCACGGATCAGATGCGCCGGAAACCGCGGCGCAGGAGATTGCCTATTTCTTTGCAGGTCTTGAACTGGTCGGCTGAGGCGTGACAGCTCCACGGCAGGCTGCCTGGCCCCGCCGCATCATGCAGGGCCCGGCATTCCTGTCTGGTGACGGGCGATCAATCCGGCCATCAAAGCCGGGCCTTGCCGCCCGGATTTCAGGTTCGGTCCGGCGCGGAACCTGTGCGTCTTGGCGCAACCACGCCAATAGCATCAAGGGCTGCTTCCAGCGCGGTGCTGCGGGATGGGCGAACGCTGGCCTTCAGCGCATCGAACCGCTTGCGCAGCGCCGCCTTTTCCGCGCCATGGCAATCATTCCAGGGGCGGCCCTGCAGCCCCATAACGATGGCATAATAGCCGATGAAATGCGGCTGCGTCCCGGTATCCAGCAACCGCAGATAGGCGGCATCCGCACCAAGCGCGCGCAGCTCTTCCGCCGATGTTATGCCCGCGCGCGCAAAGGCGGCTTCGGTCGCCGGGCCCAGATTGGGGATGGAAGAGACGGGTGTGCTCATGGTGCCTGCGGCGCGCTCGGGCCGTCAGCCTGTGTCAGGGGCCCGAAAGCAAAAACGCCGGTCAGATCGATGCCCAGTCCCGGATGACGGGCGTCTGGCCCTGCTGGGGGGCGGGGGTGCTGGTGCCAGCCATCTGGCCTTGGGCTGTGGTCTGCCCGCCCTGCTGTTGCACGGGGGGATGCGGTGTCTTCGTCATTCTGTCTGCTCCGGAAGGTCTGCTCTCTGCCTCGGGGTGCCGTCTTTCACGGCCGGCCGCCGGACAGGGATGACCCGCATTGCGTCAGGGGTTTGGCCCGTCCGGGACCGGATTGCACCAAGCTACGCGCCCGATTCGATGAAATCAATCCGCCTTTTGCAGATAATCCTTTCATTTCCTGCAGGTTGCACGCCATGGTGAACGGACCTTCGGCGTTGAACGGCAAGAGGAATCAGCGCGCAGCCTGTGGAACGGAACGGTGCGCTCAGGCGGGGCGGGCCGCGAAACCGATCCGGGCCAGCGCCGCGATCATCTGATCGGCATCGACCGGTCCGTCAAAGCTGACCTGCCGTGCGGCCATGTCGATGCTCAGGGCCGAGGGTGCCGCCAGCGGCCCCAGTACCCTTTCGACCGAAGCCCTGCAGCCCCCGCAGGACATCTCTGGAACCGACAGCGGGATCATGGCGACCCAACGGCTTCCGGCCCGGGCCGGGTGTCGAAACAGAAATCCGGGCGTTTGCCTGCCGGGAAGCTCTTTCCGATCCGGGCAAAGGGATTGGCCCTTCGGGCGGGGGAAGCGAAGCGCGTTTCCCCGCCCCTGCGGGAAGGTGCCACAAGGGCCGTCGCCACCCGCGTAACGGCAGGCCAGCGCCCGCCGGGGCGGGGCGGGCGCTGGCGGGAGGCTGTGGGCCCCCGGTTGGTCCTGATCCCGGCTCGGCGCTTGGACAGGGGCGATGGCCCCTGCCATTGGAGTGGTGAGGGTGCCTTCGGCTGTTCGGGCGGGAACAGGAAACGCACCGCGTTTCCCCCGCCCCTGCGCGACAGTGCCTTGTAGACCGGCAGGTCCGGGAAGGACAGAGGCCAGCGCCCGACCCGGCGGGTGCGAAGCGCCCGCCGTGGGCGGGGCGGGCGCTGGCCGGGGGCTTTGGCCCCCGGCCCGTCCTGATCCCTGCGCAACGCTGGGACAGGGGCGATGGCCGCTGCCATTGAAGCGGTGAGGGTGCCTTCGCCCGTTCGGGCGGGACAAAGAAACGCATCGCGTTTCCCCGCTCGCGCGGGACCGTGCCGACCAGACCGGCGGGTCCGGGAAGGACAGAGGCCAGCGCCCGACCCGCCGGGGGCGGGGCGGGCGCTGGCCTGGGGCTTTGGGCCCCCGGCCGGTCCTGATCCCGGCGCGGCGCTGTGGCAGGGGCGATGGCCCCTGCCATTGAAGCAGGGGCGTGGCTGTCGTCAGTTCGTGCGGGAACAGGAAACGCATCGCGTTTCCCCCGCCCGCGCGCGACGGTGCCCCGTAGACCGGCAGGTCCGGGAGAAGCAGAGGCCAGCGCCCGACCCGGTGGGGGCGAAGCGCCCGCCGGGGGCGGGGCGGGCGCTGGCCGGGGGCTTTGGCCCCCGGCCCGTCCTGATCCCTGCGCAACGCTGGGACAGGGGCGATGG
>JADCEF010000016.1 GCA_020250445.1 Rhodobacter sp. | reverse complement strand
GGTATCGCGGGGCACGCCCGGGCGACTGCCGCGCGGGGCCCGGATGCGGCTGAGCGTGCCCTGCTGGCCGACCCGTGCGTCCGCCATGGGCCCTGGACCGGTGGCGGCACCATGGCGAACTCTTGGAACCACATCTCCCAAAGGTTTGTCGCGGGCGTGATCCGGCGGGGCAGCGGTTACGGTCGCGGCGAGGTTTTCCTGAACGCCTCCTGCGCCGCAGGATCAGATTTCGGGTGCTGCGGGCGCACCGGCAGCCGGCGAAATCCGGGCGCGGCCAGCTGCTTGCCCACCCTGCGCTCGTCCATGGCGGCGCCGGAGCGCGCTTTGATCCTGCGCTGCAGGTCGATGCGCCGCCAGCGCACCACCCCGTCTGCGGCAGGGTCGGGACCCTCCCGCACCATGCGCGCGGGTTCCGCCTTCTGAGCCGGGCTCAGGCGCGACGCGGGCCCGGCCGGGCGACGGCCGGACAGCCCTTTCAGCCCTTCGGCGTTGTGGCGGTGAACCCGGTCCCTCAGCCTCTGCCGGTCCGTCCCGCAGCTCCCGGCGGCGGTTTTGCGCTCTGTCCCCCCCCGGCACCAGCGCGATCGCCAGCATGCGCCGCGCCGCCCTGGCATCCTTCGCCTTCGCCGCCGCTGCCCGAAACTCACGCGCCGACAAATCCCTTCGTGTGATCGCAACCGCCCTCAGAACCTCCATGCTCCGATGGAGCAGAACCACAGCGGCAAACCGACGGGACCCCCGCCCGAGTCAAGGACCGGGGTGTTTGGTATGACAGGTCATCCTCTCAGCCCCAGCCGGATCTGCTTTTCGATTTCGATCAGTGCGAAAAAGGCAGCGCCGACGGCCACGATCAACAGTCCGTCCACCAGCGGAACGGGGCTTGTGCCCAGCACTGCCTGCAAGGGCGGCAGGTAGGTGACAGCGAATTGTGCGGCAGTGATGATGAGAACCACGGTCCAGACCACGCGGGTACCGCGCGCTGCAGCCCATGTCAGCGACGTGCTGTGGATATTGCGGATGAAGAAGAGGTGGAAGATTTCCAGCACCACAAGCGTGTTCATCGCCATGGTCTGGGCCAAAGCCAATGGATAGCCCCTGTCGATGGCATAGGTGAAGATACCGAAGACCGCCGCCAGAAACAGCGTTGCCACCAGAACGACATGCCAGACCAGTCCGCCCGACAGGATCGGCGCATTGCGGGCGCGCGGCGGGCGGGCCATTGTGCCGGTCTCGGTCGGCTCGAAGGCCAGGGCAAGGCCAAGCGTGATGGCGGTGATCAGGTTGATCCAGAGGATCTGCACCGCCGTTACCGGCAGGGCCAGCCCGGCCAGCAGGGCCAGCACCACGACCATCGACTCGCCGGCATTGGTGGGCAGGGTCCAGCTGATCACCTTCTTGAGGTTGTCATAGACCGTGCGGCCTTCGCGTACCGCCGCGGCGATGCTGGCAAAGTTGTCGTCGGCCAGCACCAGATCGGCGGCCTCCTTGGCGGCTTCGGACCCTTTCAGCCCCATGGCAATGCCCGCATCGGCGCGTTTGAGCGCGGGCGCGTCGTTCACCCCGTCGCCGGTCATCGCGACGGACAGGCCATGCGCCTGCAGCGCGGTCACAAGGCGCAGTTTGTGCTCGGGGCTGGTGCGGGCGAAGATATCGACATCCGTCACTTCCAGTGCCAGTTGCGCATCGTCCAGCTTGTCAAGATCGGCCCCGGTCAGCACGCGATGGGGGTTCGCCAGCCCGATTTGTGCTGCAATGGCAGCGGCGGTTCCGGCATGATCGCCGGTGATCATCTTAACCCGGATGCCTGCTGCCCGACATTCGGCGACGGCGGCAATCGCCTCGGGGCGCGGCGGGTCGATCAGGCCGACAAGGCCAAGGAAGGTCAGGCCATGGTCCAGCATGGCTGTGTCGATATGCTCGCCCACCTCTGGCCGTTCTGCCAGAGCCAGAACGCGAAGACCGCGCCGCGCCATTGCCTCGGCCCGGTCGTGCCAGTGATGCATGTCGATGCCGCCACACATCCGTAGAACGCGTTCCGGCGCACCCTTCACATAAGTCACGCGTCCCTGCGGCCCCTCCGTCAGCACGGCCATGAAACGGTGGCGGCTGTCGAAGGGGATGGCATCCAGCCGCCGGGCCGCGTGATCGCCGCCGACCTTTCCCGCAAAGGCCAGAAGTGCGCCCTCCATCGGGTCGCCCTCAACCGTCCAGACCCCGTCCTTGTGGTGAAGGGAGGCGTCGTTGCACAGCGCCGCCGCCCGGGCAAGCCGTTCAAGTTTGCCGGGCGGGGTGATAGCCCCTTGCGGCGCATACCCCGCGCCACCGACGGCAAAGGCGCCGTCCACTGTCTCTGCCGCGGCCACCACCATTTCGTTGCGGGTCAAGGTGCCGGTCTTGTCGGTGCAGATGACCGAGACCGAGCCTATGGCCTCGATTGCAGGCAGGCGGCGCACGATGGCGTTCCGCCGCGCCATGGCCTGGACGCCGATGGCGAGCGTGATCGTCATCACCGCAGGCAGGCCCTCTGGAATTG
This sequence comes from Rhodobacter sp., assembly GCA_020250445.1. Taxonomy (GTDB): domain Bacteria; phylum Pseudomonadota; class Alphaproteobacteria; order Rhodobacterales; family Rhodobacteraceae; genus Aliitabrizicola. The sequence continues at coordinate 4,027 of JADCEF010000016.1, read as the reverse complement.
CCGCCACGGCGACGCCGACCACAGCCATGAAAAGATCGGCAAAGGGCATATGGCCGACGTAGTAGCCCCAGACGAGCAAGAGCCCCGCCACCAGAAGGATCAGAAACGACAGCCAGCGTGCGAAGTGGTCGATCTGCGCGACCAGCGGCGTGGTCAGTTGTTCGACCCCGGCCAGAAGCCCGCCGATACGGCCGATTTCGGTGGCCTGGCCCGTCGCCACCACCAGCCCGCGCGCCGTGCCTTGGGTGACCAGCGTGCCGGACCACAGCATTGACCGGCGGTCGCCAAGGGCGGCGTCGGCGGCGACCGGGCTCTGGCCCTTTTCCACCGGCACCGACTCGCCGGTCAGGATCGCCTCTTGCGCGGCCAGTCCCCGTGCCTGGATCACGCGCAGGTCGGCGGGCACCTTGTCGCCCGCCTCCAGAAGAACGATGTCGCCCGGCACAAGGTCGGCCCCATGCACGGAAACCCGCCGCCCATCGCGTAACACGGCAGCCTTCGGCGCAAGCATGCCCCGGATTGCCGCCATCGCCGCCTCGGCCTTGCCTTCCTGGATGAAGCCGATGATTGCGTTCGCCAGCACCACGGCCAGGATCACACCGGTATCGACCCAATGCTGCAGGGCCCCCGTCACCACCGCCGCACCGATCAGCACATAGATCAGCACATTGTGGAATTGCTGCAGGAAGCGGACCACCGGCCCGCGCGCCCGCACTTCCGGCAGGCGGTTTGGCCCATGGTCGGCCAGCCGCCGCGCAGCCTCTGTCGCGGCAAGGCCATCGGGTGTTGCGGCAAGGCTGGCAAGGCAATCGGCGACGGGGGTGGCGTGCGGGCTTGTCAGGTCCATCACCGCGCCGTATAGCCGCCGTCGATGACGATCTCCGCCCCGGTCACGAATTTCGCCTCGTCCGAAGCGAGCCACACCACGGCCCAGGCGATGTCGTCGGGTTCGCCCATGGAGCCGATCGGATGCGCAGCCCCCGCCGCCGCCTTTGCCGCCTCCAGATCAGGGGCGGTGGCGCGCAGGTGGTTTTCCACCATCGGCGTCCAGATATAGGCGGGGTGGATCGAGTTGACCCGGATCTTTTCGGGCGCATAGGTGATGGCGTCATTCTTTGTCATCAGACGCACCGCACCCTTGGAGGCATGATAGGGCGCGATGCCGCCAATGCCGATCAACCCTGCGATGGACGACCGGTTGATGATCGAGCCCTTTTCGGCCGCGCGAAGATGCGGAATGGCATGTTTGGTGCCAAAGAACACGCCCTTCACGTTCACCGCCTGAACCCGGTCCCACTCTGCCTCGGTCACCTGATCGGTGGGCTTGGGGCTGCCGGAGATGCCGGCGTTGTTCACCAGCACATGCAGGCCACCAAACCGGACGGCGGCGGCGTCGATTGCGGCTTTCATGCCGGCCTCGTCCGCGACATCGACCGGCCAGAAGGCAACCTCATGGCCCTTTGCCACCAAGTCGGCGGCCAGTGCCTTGCCCTCGGCCTCCAGCAGATCAAGGATGGCGACCTTTGCACCTTCCTCGGCCATGCGGATCACACAGGCGCGGCCGATGCCGACGGCACCCCCGGTCACGATTGCAGTTCTTGAGTCAAGACGGTTCATGGTCTTGTCCTTTCCTGATCTGGATTGACCTGCCAAGGCGTGGCACTGCACCCTGTCCTGAAGGCATGAAGTTCACGTCCGTGCTGACCGAACGACTGGATCAGCGCGCGATGATGACGGTGCAGGGTGCCCGGTTGGCCACATCCATCGCGGCCGAGCCCAGAAACAGCCGTGACAGCCCGCGCTTGTCGCCGGTGCCAATGACGATGGCATCAATGTCATGTTCAAGCGCGTGGTCGACGATCCCGGCCGAAACCTCGCGCGCAACCGCGATCCCGGCTTGGGCCGGTTTCCGCCCGGCCTTGGCGACAACATCGCAGGCCTTATCCAGAATGGCCTGCGCCTCGTCGTTGGTCCAGATCAAGGCCAGCGGCCCTCGGGGGGATCGACCAAAGGTGACATTCACCACCAGTAGCGAGAGATCGGCAGAGAGCTTTGCTGAAAGCTCGATCGCAGCACGCAAGGCGATGTCTGCGTGTTCGGACCCATCTATACAGCACAAGATATGTTTCATCTGTTTGCCTTTCCCATTGAATCAACGTGGTTGGTTCTGACCTCTTCAGTCCATGCCCGGACGCACGGCTGCGGGCAGTTCGGCGCCATGCCGGTTCACAAGCGCCAATCTCGCGGCCTTCTCGCGCAGGCCGGTTCAAGGGCCGTGTTTCTTGCCCATTCAGGATGCCTTCGAACCATGTCCACGATCTTGGGGCTATGGATGGGAGCCCGAAGTTGCAGATGCTTCGGTGGCACCATGTCTCGGCGTCGTCTCACGTGCGGTCAGGAACCGCGAAAGATCGGTGTCGGAAATGCGCCATCCCTTTCCAATGTCGATGGCGCGAAGCGCACCTGCCCTGATCCACTGCCGAACCGTGGCTTCGGCCACTTCAAGCCTGTCGGCAACTTCCTGCACCGTCTGATAACGATCCTGCGGCATGGCCCCCTCTTTTGCCGTTTGGTGAAGCATAGTCGCTTTTGGCATCGTTTGATTGATTTGGATCAAGCAACGTCGGGCAATTCCCGTCCATCCCGGTGGCGTCGATCATGTCGACGCCACGTGAGAACGGCGGTGAGAAAGCTGGCGATTGTAGCGGCGGGATGAGCCTGCCGCGGTCGGCGTAGAACGCAGACGTCGTGCACCTTTACCCTGGCTTGCGGCAGGGAGGGCGGGAGAATTTTCACCGTTGACTTGTGCCGTAAGGTTTGACTGGCCTGGGCGAAAGGTATGAGCCGGCGCGGTTCAGAGCGAGCGGCCCGGGGCCAAGCACGACTTCACCGGTGGCGGCACGATCGTGAAGGATTGTGTGCGCCGACGCGAACCCCGCGGGCACGAGATCTCCGTGCCGCTGACGCATCCGCCCGGTCCTGCCCAGGCCGACTTTGGCGAGGCGGTGGCCGTCATCGGCGGTGTCGAACAGACCGCGCAGTTCTTCTTCATGGATTTGCTGCGTCATGGATTTGCCGCACAGCGATGCCTGCTATGTCGGGCCTATTCCAAGGCCGCGATGGCCAGCGTTCTGCGCATGACATGTGACAGGGCGCGCTGAAAGGCATTCCGGGATTTGTCCCCTCAGTTGCCATTTGCCCCGCAGGCTGCCGCTTCCATCCCCGCAGCCTCTGCAAGACCGAGGTTTGCGAAACTTCCGCACCGCCGCTGCTGCTGGCTGTCGACAAGGACAGTGCGCTGGCCTGCCACAACCCGCCGGAAGGACCCCGCCCGTGACAGAGATCCTGCGGCTGGAACACCTAACCAAAGCCTTCACGCAACCCGTCGGGGCTTTCCGGAAACCGCGCAAGATGAAGGCGGAGAGTGACGTCTCGCTGTCGGTTCAAAAGGGTGATGTCGTCGGAATAGCGGGCGAAACCGGCTGCGGCAAATCTACATTGGCATGCTTGATCCTTCGCCTTGCGAAGCCGACGTCGGGTCGCGTGCTGCATGAGGGCAAAGACATCACGGATTTGTCCCGCCGCGCGCTGCAGAAGGCGCGCGCGACCTTAGCCGTTGTCTTTCCGGCCACCTATTCCAGCCTCGACCCCCGCTGTCGCGTGGCTGACTGCCTGGCCGAGGCATGTGTCGCCCAGGGTGCCAAGGTGCCGAAGGGGCGGATCGAGGCGCTCATGGACCAAGTGGGCCTCTCGCGCGCCATGGCCCAGAGCTACCCGCATCAATTGTCGGGTGGCCAACGCCAGAGGGTCGGGATCGCCCGCGCGCTGGCCCTGTCGCCGGACCTCTTGATCCTTGATGAGCCGACAGCGTCGTTGGATGTGTCCATCCAGGCACAGATCATCTCGCTCTTGCAAGACCTGCAGACCTCCATGGGCCTGACCTACATCTTCATCAGCCACGACCTTGGGCTCGTGCGGTACTTCTGCAGTCGCGTGGTGGTTATGTACCTTGGCTCGGTGGTGGAAG
>JADCEF010000015.1 GCA_020250445.1 Rhodobacter sp. | reverse complement strand
GCTTCAATGGCAGGGGCCATCGCCCCTGCCAGAGCACTACGCTGCCCATTGCCAGCCGGGGGCCAAAGCCCCCGGCCAGCGCCCGCCCCGCCCCCGGCGGGCGCTTCGCCCCCGCCGGGCCGGGCGCTGGCCTCTGTCGTTCTCGGACCCGCCGGTCTACACGGTACCGTCCCGCTCGGGCGGGGGAAACGCGGGTCGCGTTTCCTCATCCCGCCCAAAGGGGCAATCCCTGTCCCCGGACCGGGAAGATTTTCCCGGCAGGCAGGCGGTCGGATTGCCTCTTCAGCACCCTGTCAAGGCGGGTGCCAGGGCGTCATTACCGCCCGGGGACCTGAACTGCGGACCGCAGACGGACGCCGCCGCGCATGGACCCCGGGTCTACGCATTGCCTCCATCAGCCGACTTTCCTCGCATTTGCCGGATGATCGGGTGTCGGGCCGGTGGCGTCCCGGCCCTGCGCTTGCGCGCAGTGCGCTCTCGCCTGACGATCTGCCACTGGCAGATCGTCCGGGCGGCCCTCACCCCCCGCAGTCCAGCGGCACACCGGCCTCTGCGCCGCTGACGGGCCACAGCGTGAAAACCGTCCCGTCTTCCGCGCGACAAGTCAGCAGCGGGCGGTTGTAGCCGTTGTTGTGAAACAGGCATTCAACCGCCGTCTCTTCCATGCTGCCGGTCATCAGGTTCTCCACCTCGAACGCCGGGCCGAAGTCCATCACGATGTCCGGTCCCGAACAGCTTTCGATCACCACGGCCTGCCCCTGCGGCGTGATCGTCACCCGGTCATCCAGCAGGGCCGGATCGGTGCCCCCCGCCCGCCCGACACGCTCGAAGGTTCCGGCAAAGTAATGCGGCCCCGGCGTGCCGGGCTTGGCCAGCGGGGCCGTGGCCGGCAGGCAGGCCGCAAAGACCAGGGCAGCCGCAGAAGCCCGCATCAGCCGCCCGCCGCTACGACAAGGGCCGGGCGAATCCGCTCTTGCAGGATGCTGGCCGTGATCGGTCCGGCATGCCGCAGGATGACCTTGCCGTCACCGTCGATCACAAAGGTTTCCGGCACGCCATAGAGCCCCCAGTCAAGCCCCATGCGGCCGTTGTCATCGGCCCCGATGGCGGCATAGGGATTTCCAAGTTCCTCCAGAAACTGCAGGGCTGCCTCGGGCTTGTCCTTGTAGTTGACCCCCAGGATCGTCACGCCTTCGGCCGACAGGGCCTTAAGCACCGGGTGCTCGGCGCGGCAGGGCGCGCACCAGCTGGCCCAGAAGTTCACCAGCTTCACGCCCGGTTCACGCAGCATGGCATCGGTCAGTTCCGGCCCGGTGCCCAGGGCCGCGACCTGCACGGCAGGCGCCTTGCGCCCTTCCATGGCCGAGGGAAGTTGGTCAGGATCACTGCGCTGCATACCGACAAAGAACAGCACGGCAAGCCCGGCAAAGATCAGCGGCGGGGCCAGCATCAGCGGCTTAACCATGGGTCGCCCCCTGCCGGGCCTCCACCTCGCGCAGGGCCCGGCGCATCCGGGCGCTGCGCCACAGGCTCAAGGCCACCAGCACGGCCAGAAGGATGATCGTCGCCCCGTAGGAGGCCAGCACCGCCACCGCGTATTTGCCAAGATCGGGCATCAGGCCATCCTTTCCCGCGCCAGAAGCGATTGCAGGCGGCGGGCGCGAATCTCGGTTCGGGTGCGCACCAGCACCAGGGTGACAAACAGCAGCACAAACCCCGCGATGCAGACCAGAAGCGGCAGGAAAAACACGTCCGCGACATTCTTTTCCTTGTCAAGCGACAGGGACGCACCCTGATGCAGCCCCTGACTCCAGAAATTCACCGCATAGCGCGACAGCACCGCAAAGACCGAACCGACGATGCACAGCACGCTTGTCAGGTCTGCCGCCGTGTCGGGGTCTTCCACCGCCGCCCACAGCGCGATGTAGCCCAGATAGAACAGGGTCAGGATCAGGAACGAGGTCAGCCTTGGGTCCCAGGCCCACCAGGTGCCCCACATCGGCTGCCCCCAAAGCGCACCGGTGACCAGCGCGATCATGGTCATGGTCAGCCCGACAGGGCCTGCCGCCTTTGCCGCCAGCGCCGACACATGATGACGCCGGATCAGCCAGATCAGCGAGGTGACCAGCATCATGATCCAGCCATTGATCGCCATCATGGCGGCAGGCACGTGAAGATAAATGATCTTCACGGTGGACCCCTGGCGGAAGTCATCCGGCGTAAAGAAAAAGCCCCAGATGCCGCCTGTCGTCAGGCACAGGGCGGACAGCCCCGCCAGCCAGGGAAGCAGACGGGCAGAGGTCTGCATGAACTGCCTTGGATTTGCATATTCCCATACCGACATGCGGGCTAGCTAGGCTCTCTGCAGGTTGCGCTCAAGTGTTAACATGGATGTCTCACCGCAGATTGACGCGGATTGCCGCAGCCGCGGCAAAGGGCAGCAGGGCCGCCGCCCCGGCGGTCAGTCCGGCCAGCAACAGCAAAGCCGTCGGTGCGCCCTGCCCGTCCACGCCGCGCCGCACCGCTTCGGCACCATAGATCAGCGTCGGCACGTAAAGCGGCAGCACCAGCAGCGACAGAAGCAGCCCGCCCCGCTTCAAACCCACCGTCAGCGCCGCACCAAAGGCCCCGATCAGCGACAGGGCAGGCGTTCCCAGCCCCAGCGACAGCACCAGCCAGACATAGCCCGGGCCGGGCAGGTTCAATAGCACGCCCAACACCGGCGACAGCAGGGTCAGCGGCAGGCCCGTCACCAGCCAATGCGCCAGCGCCTTGACCGCAACCACCCCTTCCAGCGGAATGGGCGCAATGGCCAGAAGGTCCATCGACCCATCTTCGAAATCCAGCGCGAAAATCCGGTCCAGCGACAAAAGGCAGGCCAGCAGGGCCCCGACCCAAAGGATGCCGGGCGCAATCCGCGCCAGCAGGGCGGGTTCCGGCCCGACCCCCAGCGGCACCAGCACCGCCACCAGCAGAAAGAACGCCAGCCCAAGGCCGAAACCGCCACCGGCCCGTGTGGCAAGGCGCAAGTCGCGCAGCAGCAGGGCGGTCATGCGAAGGCCTCGTCAAAGACGCCGCCAAGGCTGCGGCTTTGCGCCCGGAACGCGGTCAGGTCCAGCACGGCGGCCTCATCCAGCCCCAGATCGACATGGGTGGCGATCAGAGCCGCCCCGCCTTTTGCCAGATGCCCGCGCAGCACCTCAGCAAACAGGGCGACCGAAGCGGCGTCCAGCGAAACGGTCGGCTCGTCCAGCAGCCAGACCGGCCGCCCGGTTACCAAAAGGCGCGCCAGGCCCAGACGGCGCTTCTGCCCGGCCGACAGGTGCTGTGCCGGGCGGTCCTGCAGCGCGGTCAGGTTCAGCGCCGTCAGGGCGGCGTCAACGCCCCCCTGCCCGTGGACTGCGGCCCAGAAGGCCAGGTTTTCCCGCGCCGTAAGGGCCGCCTTCAGACCGTCGGCGTGGGCGGCATAGGTCAGGCTTTCGGGGTCAGCCTGCACGCGGCCCGAAACGGCAGGCTGCAACCCTGCGACCGTGCGCAGCAGGGTGGTCTTGCCGATGCCGTTCGGGCCGCGCAGCACCAGGGCGCGCCCCGCCGGAACTGCCAGGCTGACGCCCGCCAGCACGGTGACCCCGCCCCGCGCGCAGGCCAGATCGGTGACGGTCAGGTCCACAACGCACCCCGATCAGCCGACGGGGCAACGGGAACGGGAACGGGGCAGGCGATGCGGCGGGTCATGCGAAACGGATGCCTTCATTGTGCCCGGCCTGCCCCGGCGAAAAGCCGGGCGCAGGCAAGGGGTCAGACCGGCAAAAGCGCCACGGCAATCAGGCGGCCTTCGGACAGAAGCACGTTATAGGTGCGGCACGCCGCAGGGGAATTCATCACCTCAACCCCGATCCCGGCCTCTTCCAGAATGCGGCGGAAACCGGCCGGAAGATGGGCAATTTCGGCCCCGGTGCCGACAAACAGCACGTCAATCCTGTCGGCCAGCGCCAGAGGCGTTGCCGTATCGTCAAGCCCGCCCCAGACCTGCGACGACCAGGGCGAAACCAGCACCGCCCCCTGCATCACCCGCCCGCCGACCCGGAAGAATCCGGGCCCATAGCCGTCAATCGGCTGCGCTTCGGAATAGGTGATTTCGGTCAGGCGCATCAGCCCCCCCCTGCGGTTCAGGCATCGATCCCGGCAAACTGGTTGCCTTGGTCAGACTTTGGCTTGTCGCTGCGGTCCAGGCCGATCATCAGCACGATGTTCTTGGCCACATAGACCGAGGAATATGTGCCCAGCAGAACACCCATGAAGATGGCAAAGCTGAAGCCGCGGATCACATCCCCGCCGAAGACCATCATCGATCCCACCGCGATCAGCGTGGTGATCGATGTCATCAGCGTGCGGCTGAGTGTCTCGTTCACCGACAGGTTCATCACGTCGCGCAGCGGCATGGTCTTGTACTTCACAAGGTTCTCGCGCAGCCGGTCGAACACCACGACCGTATCGTTGATCGAATATCCCAGGATGGTCAGAAGGGCCGCGATGATCGTCAGGTCGAACTTGAGCTGAAACACCGCAAAGATGCCGATGGTTATGAAGACGTCATGCAGCAGCGCCAGCACGCCGCCCAAGGCGAACTGCCATTCAAAGCGCAGCCAGATATACAGCAATATCCCGACACTGGTGATCGCCACCGCAAGGATCGAAGACCAGACCAGTTCGCCCGACACTTTCGGACCAACGGATTCGACAGAGGTGAAGCTGATCGCCGGATCGACGGCGACAAGCGCATCTTCCACCTGCTGGATCACCTCGGGTGTCACCGACTGGGTATTGTCCAGGGCCGATATCCGGATCATCGCCACATGTTGGTCGGGCGCAAAGCCGGGGTCGAACACCTCGGTGATCGACACATCGCCAAGCGGCAGCGGTGCCAAAGCCCCGCGATACACCCCGATGTCGACGGGCGTCGTGGATTCGGTGCGGATCGTGGTGCCCCCCTTGAAGTCGATGCCATAATTCAACCCCATCACGCCCCAGGCCACAAAGGCCACCAGCATCAGGGCGATGGACCCGCCGAAGGTCAGCCACTGATAGCGGAAGAAATCGATGTTGGTCTTTTCAGGGGCAAGCCGCAAACGCCAGGCCATATCCGTCTTCCTTAAACCGTGATGGTCCTGGGACGGCGCCAGCCGTACCAGAGTGCGATAAGCTGTTTGGTCACAAGCAGCGCCGTGAAGACCGAGGTGATGATGCCAAGGGCCAGGGTCACGGCAAATCCGCGCACCGGCCCCGCGCCGAAGGAAAACAGGACAGCGGCGGTGATCAATGTGGTCAGGTTCGCATCGACAATGGCGGACATCGCCCGTTCATAGCCGATCTCGATGGCGCGCACCGGGTTCTTCTGGCCGCGCAATTCCTCGCGGATGCGTTCGAAGACCAGAACGTTGGCATCCACCGCCATGCCGATGGTCAGCACGATGCCGGCGATGCCGGGCAGGGTCAGCGTGCCGCCGATCATTGACAGCGCCCCGAACAGCAGGCCCATGTTGATGGCCAGCGCGATATTGGCAAACAGGCCGAACAGGCCGTAGCTGGCAAACATGAACAGCGACACGGCAATCATCGCGATGACGGCGGCGACCCGGCCCGCATCGATGCTGTCCTGGCCCAGTTCCGGGCCGATGGTGCGTTCCTCCAGAAAGATCAGCTCTGCCGGCAATGCCCCGGCGCGCAAGAGCACGGCCAGATCAGTGCTTTCCTCGATGGTGAAGCTGCCGGTGATGATGCCTGATCCGCCCGGAATCGCCGACTGGATCACGGGGGCGGAAATCACCTCGTCATCCAGAACGATGGCGAAAGGTTGCCCGATATTGGCCGCCGTGTAATCACCGAATTTCCGCGCGCCCGAGGGATTGAAGCGGAAATTCACGGCAGGCCGGCCGTTCTGATCAAAGGCGGGCTGGGCATCGACCAGGTCTTCGCCGGACACCACCGGCGTCTGTTCGATGATATAGAACATGCCCGGCTCGTCTGCCGCTGGAAGCAGCACGTTGCGCGAGCCGGGATCGGCGTTTTCATCCGACGTGCGACCGCGCACCGGGTTGAAGGTCAGCCGCGCGGTGGTCCCGATCAGCGCCTTCAGTTCCGCCGCCGATCCGATGCCGGGAACCTGGATCAGGATGCGGTCGGTGCCCTGCCGCTGGATCGTCGGCTCACGGGTGCCCACCTCGTCCACGCGGCGGCGGATGATTTCAAGCGATTGCTGGATGGTGCGGCTGTCGGTCGCCGCGCGTTCCGCCTCCGATAGCTGGACGGTGATTGTGTCACCCTGTGCCGACACCTCGATATCGGTCTGGCCGACACCGGTCAGCGTCACCACCGGCTGGGCCAGCGCGCGCACCAGTTCAACCGCCCTGGCCATATTGGCCGGATTGCCGATCTTGACCTTCAGCACACCGGGATCGGACGGCTCGCGGCGGACATTGCCGATGGCATCGCGTTCGCTGCGCAGGGCATCGCGCACATCCGGCCACAGGCCATCGATGCGGTCCTTGTAGACATCCGCCACCTGCACTTCCGCCAGAAGATGCGCGCCACCGCGCAGATCAAGGCCCAGGTTCACCAGACCCGAGGGCAGCCAGTTGGGCCACTGCGCGATGGCGGCGTCCTGATCCGGGGTTGACACCCCGGCCAGTTCAACCGCGCGCAGCGCGTCATTGTGCTGCTCGACCCTGGTGTAAAACAGGTTCGGCAGCGCATAAAGCAGACCCGCGGCGCAGATGCCCCAGATCAGGATGGTCTTCCACAGCGGCGTTTGCATCGGGCAGGTCCGGGGTCAGGGATCGCGGAAGATCAGGCGGTCGGTTCGGTTTTCGACATCACCTGGGCGACGGTATGTCGCGGCATGCGCACCTTCACGCCTTCGGCAATCTCGACTTCCAGAACCCCGTCGTCATGCACCTTCACGACCTTGCCGATGATGCCACCTTGGGTCAAAATCTGGTCGCCGCGCCGCAGCGCCTCAACCATGGCTTTGTGTTCCTTCAGTTTTTTCTGCTGCGGACGGATCAGCAGGAAATACATGATCGCAAAGATCAGGATCAGCGGCACAAAGCTGGTAAAGGCACCTGCCGCGCCGCCGGGGGCAGCCTGGGCAAAGGCGGGGGTCACGAACATGGATCGTCCTTTCCTTGGTCGGGTCCGGGGGATGCCCCCCGGTCTGAATTGCGCCGCACCCTATCGCCGGGGCCGGGGGATGGCAAGGCAAGGGGTCGGCGGGATATGTGGCGCGGTGCGGGGCGGTTCAACCGCGCCGGCGGAAGTAAATCCCGCCCGCAGCGCCGGGGCGATGCGGTACCGGGCCGGATCGGGTGCCGGTTCGGGCCAGGGGCGCAGGCGGCGTGCCTGCGCGGCCCTAACCCGCCCCTTGCCGCCACCACCCGCGCAGCGCGCCCCTTCCACCCAAAGGCGCAATCGGGCATATGGGGCGACGAAGACCGCAAAGGACCCAGACCCATGCACGACATCCGCGCCATCCGCGACAACCCCGATGCCTTCGACGCCGCCCTTGCGCGCCGGGGTCTGTCCGGGCTGTCGGCGGAAATCCTGGCACTGGATGAGGCGCGGCGAACAGCCATCCGGCAGGCGGAGGAGGCGAAGGCGGCGATCAACGTCCTGTCGAAAGACGCAGGGGCCGCCAAAGCAAAGGGCGATGAGGCTGCGTTTCAGGCGCTGCGCGGGCGGGTGGCCGACAGCAAGGCGGCGGCAGAAGCCTTTGCGGCTCAGGCGGCGGCGCTGGACATGCAGCTGCGCGACACGCTTTTGACCATTCCCAACCTGCCGCATCCGGACGTGCCCGATGGTGCGGACGAAGGGGATAACGTGGAGGTGCGCCGTTGGGGCAGCCCACGCGATTTCGCCTTTCCCCCAAAAGAACATTTCGACATCGCAGGCGTAAAGCCGGGGATGGATTTTGCAACCGCCGCCAGGCTTTCCGGCAGCCGCTTTGTGGTGCTGAAAGGCGCGGTGATCCGGGTGCACCGGGCGCTGGCGCAATTCATGCTGGACACGCATATCACCGAACACGGTCTGACCGAGGTCTGGACCCCGGTTCTGGTCAAGGAAGAGGCGATGGTCGGGACAAACCAACTGCCGAAATTCGCCGAAGACAGCTATCAGACCACCAATGGCTGGTGGCTGATCCCCACGTCGGAAGTCACCCTGACCAATACCGTCGCGGGTGAGGTGCTGGAGGCGGCGCAACTGCCGGTCCGGATGACCGCGCATACCCAGTGCTTCCGCTCTGAAGCCGGGTCGGCGGGGCGGGATACCGCCGGAATGCTGCGCCAGCACCAGTTCGAAAAGGTCGAGATGGTCAGCATCACCACGCCCGAAACCAGCCTGGCCGAACATGACCGCATGACGCGCTGCGCGGAAGCGATCCTGGAAAAGCTGGGCCTGCCCTATCGCACCGTGCTGCTGTGCGCCGGTGACATGGGTTTTGGCGCGCAGAAGACCCATGACCTGGAGGTCTGGTTGCCCGGGCAGAACACCTACCGCGAGATCAGTTCCGTGTCGGTCTGCGGCGGTTTTCAGGCGCGGCGGATGAATGCGCGCTACCGCGCCGCAGGCGGCAAGCCGGAATTTGTGCATACGCTGAACGGGTCCGGACTGGCGGTGGGGCGCACGCTGATTGCGGTGCTGGAAAACGGCCAGCAGGAAGACGGATCGGTCGATCTGCCGCCCGTGCTGGTGCCCTATCTGGGTGGCAAGACCCGGATTGCGGCCGACGGGACGCTGCAATGACCGGCCCCGCGCTGCGCCCCGCACCGGTCCTTGTGCTGCTGATGGCGCTGGCCTTTGGCCTGTCGCCCCTGCTGACGCCGGATTTCCGGGGCTATGACGCCACGCAGTTTCCGGTTCGCCTTGACGCCCCGGCGATCCTGCCGGCGGGCTATGCCTTTGGCATCTGGGGGCTGATCTATCTGTGGCTGGTCCTGCATGCCGGGTTCGGGCTGTGGCGGCGCGCGGATGATCCCATCTGGGATGGCGTCCGCGCGCCCCTGCTCCTGTCGCTGGCGGTGGGGTCCGTCTGGCTGTTTGTCGCGGTGCGCGATCCTGTCTGGGCCAGCGTGCTGATTGCGGTGATGCTGGCGGGTGCGCTGGTGGCGCTGCTGCGCGCGCCCGGCGTTCCTGACCGCTGGCTGCTGCTGGCCCCGCTGGCGATTTATGCGGGCTGGCTCACGGCGGCCACGGGCGTGTCGCTGGGCGTGCTGCTGGCGGGCTTTGGCTGGCTGCCCGACACGGGCGCGGCGATGGTCCTGCTGGCTTGCGTGCTGGCGCTGGCGGTATCGGTGCAGCTGCGGCTGGGGCGGGCGCCGGAATACGGGCTGACCGTGGTCTGGGCGCTGGTTGCCGTCTGTGTGCGCAACGGGGCGGCGAACCTTGCGGTCACCGCGCTGGCTGCGGCAGGCTGCGCGGTCATGCTGGCGGCAGCCTGGCGGGTACGGCGGGGCAGATCGCCTTAACTTCCCCCAGAAAATATTGATTCCCTTGTCTTCTTGACGGATTTGACCCGCGTCAAATCCGTCCGCGCCTGCCTGCCCGTGGCAGGCGCGTTCGCGCCCGCCCAGTCAGGCGCGGACGGATTATCTGCCGTGGCGCACGCGGCAGGCCCCTTGCCTGCGGGCTTGCGCCCTTCGGCAATCGGACCCGGCAAACGTCCACTGGACGTTTGCTTTCGGGTCCTCTGAACGCCGCGTCACTCGCCCGTATTCCGTTCCATATGCTTGCGCAGCCGGGACGGGGTGTGGAACTTGCGGTCCTTGAACGGGTTCTTGTCGCCCTGCCCGCGCAGGGTGATGCGGATCGGCGTGCCGGGCATGTCGAAATGGTCGCGCAGCCCGTTGACCAGGTAACGGCGGTAGCTTTCGGGCAAAAGATCGGGGTGCGAACACATCGCGATGAACCCCGGCGGGCGGGTCTTCACCTGGGTCATGTAGCGCAGCCGGATGCGCCGCCCGCCGGGGGCGGGCGGGGGATGCGCCTCGGTCATGGCACCCAGCCAGGTGTTCAGCCGCGCGGTGGGGATACGCCGGTTCCAGATGTCATGCGCCTTCAGGATCGCCGCATGCAGCCGGTCCAGTCCGCGCCCTGTCCTGGCAGAAACCGTGACCAGCGGTGCCCCGCGCAGCTGCGGCAGCAGGCGTTCGAACATCTCGCGCAACTCGGCCAGCTTTTCCTGCTTGCCGCCCTCCAGATCCCATTTGTTTACGGCAATCACCACCGCGCGGCCTTCGGTTTCGGCATAATCGGCGATACGCAGATCCTGCTGTTCAAACGGCGTGCCGACATCCAGAAGAACGACCACCACTTCGGCAAAGCGCACCGCCCGCAGGCCGTCGGCCACGGAAAGCTTTTCCACCTTGTCGCTGATCCGCGCCTTCTTGCGCATCCCCGCGGTGTCGAAAATGCGGATCGGGGTGCCCATCCAGTCGGCCCGGACCGAGATTGCATCGCGGGTGATGCCGGCCTCGGGGCCGGTCAGCATCCGCTCTTGGCCCAGGATCCGGTTGATCAGCGTCGACTTGCCCGCGTTCGGGCGGCCGATGACGGCAATCTGCAGCGGCCGCTTTTCGGTGGGCCTGTGGGCGTCCGGATCGGCACCGGCCCCGGCCTCGTCCTCGGACAGGTCCAGATCGACCTGCGGCGCATCCAGGGCGGCGCGTTCGGCAAACTCCTGGCCGATGGGGCGCAGGATATGGTACAGATCGTCAATCCCTTCGCCATGTTCGGCCGACAGGCGCAGCGGGTCGCCCAGACCCAGCGCATAGGCCTCCAGCGCGGCCGATTCGCCCGCCTTTCCTTCGGACTTGTTCACGCCGACGATGACGCGGGCATTCTTCTTGCGCAGAATCCCGGCAAAGACCTGATCGGCGGCGGTGACGCCGACGCGACCGTCGATCAGGAACAGGCAGACGTCCGCCATGTCCACCGCGCGTTCGGTCAGCCGCCGCATCCGGCCCTGCAGGCTGTCATCGGTCACATCCTCCAGCCCGGCGGTGTCGATCACGGTAAAGCGCAGGTCAAGGATGCGGGCGTCCCCCTCGCGCAGATCGCGGGTGACACCGGGCTGGTCATCAACCAGTGCCACCTTGCGCCCGACGAGCCGGTTGAACAGGGTGGATTTGCCGACGTTGGGACGTCCGACAATGGCAAGGGTAAAGCTCATCACGCCCTCCGCGGGCCGGTTCGACCGTCAGGCGGATGGCCCTACACGCAACGCCGCCTAACGGAAAGCGTGAAGTTGCCCTTCGGTCCCGACAACGTAAACTGCACCCCCCGCCGCGATGGGGGATGCCGCCGCGCCGCCCGGGATCTCAAGCGATCCCGCCAGGCTGCCATCCGTGGGGCTGAAGAACCGCAGCAGCCCATCGGACGAGGCGACGACAACCCGGCCCCCCGCCAGAATCGGCCCGTAATGGGCGAAAATCGCCTTGCGCCTGTTGGGCCTGTCGTTGACGAAATAGGGCAGTTCAACCTGCCAGATCACCTGGCCGCTGGCGGCATCAAGGCGCAACAGCCGTGCCTCGTCATTCACCAGAAAGATCGATCCGCCGCCGACGGCCACCGTGGCGGTGGCCCCTTCGACGGCGGCCCAGATCTGTTCCCCCGACCGGGTATCCAGCGCAACAAGGCGTCCGCTGGCATTGCCGACATAGGTGACAGGCCCGGCCACGACCGGATCGGCGCTGATTTCGGAAACCATGCCATAGGCCCGCCCCAGACGCCGGCCCGCCACCGAGGCCCGCCACGCTTCGACGCCGCTCTTGCGCAGCGCGCCAACCAGTTGGCCGCTTGGGAAGGGAAGAAGAACAAGACCGTCGGCGATGGCGGGCCCCGCCCCGCCCAGCCGACCGGGCGTCGAAGGTGCTGCCGGAATCTCCCAGCGCAGGCGCCCGTCCAGGGCGGTCACCGCCCAGGCCGAATTGTCATCGGCGACCACATAGACAATGCCTTCCGCGACCGTCGGCGCGCTGGTGATCGGGGCAAGAAAGCGCTGCCGCCAGATGATGGCACCCGTGGCCGGATCCAGCGCCACCAACTCGCCGAAAACGGTGGTGACAAAGACCTTGCCATCGCCAAAAGCCAGACCGCCGCCCGACACTTCGGACCCGTCGTCGTTCGCGGGTACCAAACTGACCTGCCAAAGGGTCGCGCCCGCCGTCGAGGTTGCCGTAAGGGTGGCGCGGGAATCCAGCGTGAAGACCCTCCCCTCCGCCACGACCGGCGTCGTGGCAATCCGGTTGCGGCGCGAGTTGCCTTCACCGATCTCGGCGGTCCAGACCCGTACGGGCTGTGCGGACAGGGCCACATGCGGGGCAAGGTGGCGCGCGTTGCCGCCCCGGTGGGTCCAGTCGGCATTCACGACAGGGGATGGCAGGCTGATCGGGACACTGCGGTTTTCGATGGCTGCTTCTGTCGGGGCGGGCGCGCCTTCCGTCGGAATGCTGGCATCCAGTGGGGTGCGGACATCAAAGCGTTCGCCGGAAAGGATCACTTCCCTTTCGGCGCAGCCTGCCAGCAGGCCAGCCAGCGCAAGTCCTGCAACCAGAGCCTTCCGCATCTTCCTCTCCCCTGCGCCGCGACGGAACGGGCGCGCCGTCAGTTGGTTGCAGGTTTTCCACCCAGCGCCACGATCATCTGCCCGGCCCGGCGGCGCAGGCCGGGCGTTGCTTCCTGATCCTGGCGCAGGGCCTCCAGCGCCGTGATCGCTGCAGCAGGCTCGCCGGTTTCGACCAGAAGCAGCGCCAATTGCTCCAGCGCCAGCGTGCGGTAGGGCCGCCCCGGTTCCGCGATGGGATTGAGCAGCGCGCGGCGTTCCTCTGCGGGCAGGTCCGCCCCGGCGACGATCACGCGGCGCAGAACCGCCAGATCCCGGTAACTGGCGGGAAGCGTCGCATCCCCGGCAACCAGGGCAAGGGCCGCCAGTGCGGCGGCCTTGTCGGTTTCGGGATCACTTGATTGCAGCAGGCCCAGCAGGGCCCGCCGCTGGCCCGGCGCGTCAACAGCGGCCAGGGCCGCGCTTCGTTCGGCAGGGTCATCCCGGTCCAGCGCATCCAGCACGGCGTCCCCGAACGCTTCGGAGTCGGCCTGTTTCGCGGCAAGCTGGTATTCGCGGTAGGCCGCCCCGCCCACCAGCAGAAACACAGCCAGGACCCCGATCCAGCCATAGCGGCGGAAATAGCCGAAAAGCTTGTCGCGCCGAACCTCTTCGGTCACTTCGTCGATGAAACTTTCCGGGTTGCTCACGCAGGCCTCCGTGGTTTTGCAGTGTCATACTTGCGCGCTGCCCGCCGCGCAACCCCGGCACCCCAAGGCCGCCCCGGCTCAGGCGGCCCGGGCGGCCTCTTCCTCGGAAGACTGGCGTGCCCACATCGCGGCATAGCGCCCGCCCCGGGCCAGAAGCGCCTCGTGCTGCCCCTCTTCCACGATATGGCCGTCTTCCAGCACGATGATGCGGTCGGCGTCCACGATGGTGGACAGACGGTGCGCGATGGTGATCACGCTGCGCCCCTTCCCCATGGCCTTCAGGCTGTCCTGGATGTCGCGCTCGGTCTGGGTGTCCAGCGCGCTGGTCGCCTCGTCCAGCAGCAGGATCGGCGGGTTCTTCAGCAGGGTGCGGGCGATGCCGACGCGCTGTTTTTCGCCGCCCGACAGCTTCAGCCCGCGTTCGCCGACCGTGGTCTGGTATCCGTCCGGCAGGGACAGGATGAAGTCATGAATCTTTGCGGCCCGCGCGGCCGCCTCAACCGCCTCGGGCCCGGCATCGGGGTTGCCGTAAGCGATGTTGTAATGGACCGTGTCGTTGAACAGCACCGTATCCTGCGGCACCACCCCGATCTGCGCGTGCAGGCTGTCCTGCGTCACATCACGCAGGTCCTGGCCGTCAATCCGGATCGCCCCGGCGGTGACATCGTAAAAGCGGAACAGAAGCCGCCCTATCGTGGACTTGCCAGAGCCCGAGGGGCCGACCAGGGCAATCGTCTCGCCGGGTCCGACGCGCAGCGAGATGCCCTTCAGGATCCTGCGGCTGTCCTCGTAGCCGAACTCGACCCCGTCGAACACAATCTCGCCCGCCGTCACCCGCAGGGCCGTGGCCCCCGGCTTGTCGGTCACCTCGGCAGGCTGCGACAGAAGACCGAACATATCCCCCATATCGACCAGAGCCTGCCGGATTTCGCGGTAGACCGTGCCCAGAAAGCCCAGCGGCAGGGTGATCTGGATCATGTAGGCATTGACCATGACAAAATCGCCCACCGTCAGCGCGCCCCTCTGCACCCCCAGCGCGGCCATGACCATGACCAGAACCAGACCGGTCGTGATGATCAAGGCCTGCCCGCCATTGAGAAAGCTGAGAGACAGGCCGGTCTTCACCGCAGCCGATTCATAGCGCTGCATGGCGGCGTCATAGCGCTGTGCTTCGCGCGATTCCGCGCCAAAGTACTTGACCGTTTCAAAGTTCAGCAGGCTGTCGATCGCCTTCTGGTTGGCATCGGTATCCTGATCGTTCATCTCGCGGCGGATCCTCACGCGCCATTCGGTGACCCGGAAGGTGAACAGGACATAAAGCGTGATCGTGACCAGAACGACCGCCATGTATTGCCAGCCGAACACCGTCCAGAAGATGCCCGCCACCAGCACAAGTTCCAGGATCAGCGGCCCGATGGAAAACAGCATGAACCGCAGCAGGAAATCGACACCCTTCACCCCGCGTTCGATCACGCGGCTCAGCCCGCCGGTCTTGCGGGTGATGTGATAGCGCATCGACAGACGGTGGATATGGGTAAAAGTTTCCAGCGCCAGCGCCCGCAGCGCCCTTTGCCCGACGCGCACGAAGATGGCATCGCGCAATTCGTTGAAGGCCACCGCCCCAAGCCGGGCTACACCGTAAGCCACCGTCAGCCCGACCGCGCCATAGGCCAGCAGCCAGGCATCGTCGTGCTGTTCCTTTGCAAGCGCGTCCACCGCAACCTTGTACAGATAGGGCGTGGTGACCGAGATCAGCTTGCCCGCCACCAGCGCCAACATCGCCAGAACGACGCGGCGCTTGACCCAGGCCTGTCCATCCGGCCATAGATAGGGCAGCACGCGGCGGATGGTCTGCAGCCCGCTTGTGGGCCGGTCTGCCGCATCGGCGCTGGTCGCGGTGGTGGTTAGCTTGCGCATCGAAAGCCCTTTCCCGGCACCCTCCCCCGCAGAAGCGCCGTTGATCCGGCCTTGATCCTGGGGTATGCATCGATAGTTCAATGATTGTTGAGTATTTGAAAGATGGATCGAAGTAAAGTCCTGGCGGCCCTGTCCGCACTTGCCAATGACAAGCGGTTTGAGCTTGTCTGCCTGCTGATGCCCCTGGGTGAAACCGGGCTTTCAGCCGGAGAGATCGGCCGTCATCTTGGGATGACCTCGTCGCGGCTGTCGTTCCATCTGGCGGCACTGGAACAGGCCGGGCTGATCCGGTCGCGCCGCGTGTCGCGCAAGGTCTTCTACATGGCCGACCTTCGCGGGCTTGGCCAGACCATCGGTTCCCTGCTGCGCGACTGCTGCATGGACCACCCCGAAGTGCGGGCCTGCTGCCAGCCCCCTGCCCCTGGGGCAATCGCCCCTAAGGCTCCGGCGCGCGGACCGGAACGTTGAAGACCTGCCCCGGATAGATCAGGTCAGGATCGGCGATCAGCTGCCTGTTCGCCTCATAGACCTGCACATACAGCAGACCGCTGCCGTAGTTCTGCCTGGCAATCCCCCACAGCGTGAAACCCGGCTGGACCGTGACCTTGACGGCCATCGGCGCATCGGCCCCGTCCGGGGCGGCAGCGGCCAGAACTTCGGGGGATTCGCGCTGAAAGGGCGTTTCATAGCGCGACAGCACCTTGCCCTGCGCATCAATCTGGTCGGCGCGCAACCGGTACTTGCCGACCGCCACGGCGGGAAGTGTTGCGCCCCAGGTTCCGTCCGGCGCGACCCCGATATCCATCAGCGGCTGGTTGTGAAGGTAAAGGCGTACAAATCCCCCGGATTGCCCGCGACCCGACAGCTGCACATCCCCCCCGGCCGAATAAGAGATGGTGTCGATCGTGACATTGCGCGGGTCGATTTCGTCGCCACTGGCGGCTTGCAGCACCCTGACCCCACCCTCACCCAGCAACAGCGCCGCCGGGGGGGCAGGTTCGGGTGCAGCAGCGGACGCCTCTTCGGTGGCGGGGACGGGGGCGGCGGGTGCGGGGGCGGGGGCGGCGGGTGCGGGGGCAGTCGCCGCCGGATCTGCCGCCGCACCCGTCCCGGCGGCAGGGTCTGCCGGGGGGGCGGCATTCTCTGCCGTCGCGATTTCAGCGGCGGGGTCTGCGGCATCTGTGACCGACTCAGCGGCATCGGCCAGGCCGGCGGGCGGTGCCTGCGGAGTCGGGGCAAGGATCACGGACTCGGACGAGGTCAGCGTCCGCCCGTCCGCCAGCACCGATTGCAGCGTGACGATGCGCGGCACCGCACCGGGCGGCAGGGTGAACAGAGACACAAACTTGCCCTGCGCATCCGCCGTGGTGCTGGCCGCCTGCGCCCCATCCACCAGAACCAGAACCGCCGAACGCGGCTCTGCCCGACCCGCGATCACGGCATCGCCCTCGGGCGAGACGCGCACGACGTCAAAGCCGGGCAAGGGGGGCTGTGCCGCGACCGGCCCGGGGGCCGACGCGGCAGGGGCGGCTTCTGCGACGGGGTCCGCAGCCGCATCGGGCGTTGAGGCCGGGGTTGCGGCTGTGGCGACCTCGGGTTCTGGGGCCGCAGCGACCTCGGGTTCGGGGGCGGCGGTGGCCACGGGGTCGGGGGCGGCGGTGGCCTCGGGGTCGGGGGCCGTGGCCGCCTCGGGTTCGGTGGTGGCGGTGGCCTCGGGTTCGGTGGTGGCGGTGGCCACGGGGTCGGGGGCGGCGGTGGCCTCGGGTTCGGGGGCCGTGGTGGTCACGGGTTCGGGGGCCGTGGTGGCCACGGGTTCGGGGGCCGTGGTGGCCACGGGTTCGGGGGCGGCGGTCGCGGCGGGGGCTGGCGTTTCGGCAGCCTCGGGGTCCGGAACGGGGGGCGCAGGGGCAGGCACAGGTCCGGCCAATCCTATCCAAAGTGCGGCGCATGCCGCCGCGGCCACCACGGCCGCACCCCCGATCCAAAGGGCGCGCGCGCTGCTGCCCATATCCTTCCACGCCGTCATGCGGGGTCCCCTGCCGCTGTCATCGCCGGGCCTGTGCCGGCCCGTGCTTGTCCTTGTCACAGAAACCCCGATATCTGGGGACAACGCAACTGATTTCAGGAAGTCGCCCCGTCATGACCCAGCTTCGATCCGTCTGTGTGTTCTGCGGTTCACGCCCCGGCGGGCATCCTGCCTATGCGGATGAGGCGCGCGCCCTGGGCGCGCTGATCGCGGCAGAAGGCTGGCGCTTGGTCTATGGTGCGGGCGACGTCGGCCTGATGGGCGAGGTGGCACGATCCGCCCAAGGGGCGGGGGCGCGCACGCTGGGCGTGATCCCCACGCATCTGATGGCACGCGAACAGGGGCGGCGCGACCTGACAACGCTGGTGATCACCGAGGACATGCACGAACGCAAGAAAGTGATGTTCATGAACTCGGACGCGATCATCGTGCTGCCGGGCGGCGCGGGCACGCTGGACGAGTTTTTCGAGGTGCTGACCTGGCGGCAGATCGGGCTGCACCGCAAGCCGATCTACGTGCTGAACACCAACGGCTACTGGACCCCGCTGATCGCGCTGGTGGATCATGTCATCGACCAGGGCTTTGCCGAGGCACCGATGCGCAGCTATGCCACGGTGGTGGATGATGTGGCCGCGCTGGCCCTGCGGCTGCGCGGGGCGCTGGGCTGAGCAGTCAGGCCAGCGCCGGGCCAAGCTCGACCAGGGTGATCTCGGGCGGCACGCCGAACCGAACCGGCAGGATGGAGCAGCCGATCCCACCCGAAACCACCAGGCTCCGCCCTTCTTCATGGACATGGCCATAGGCGTATCGGTTGCCATAGCGCGACGGCACAACAGGTGACCAACCGAATAACCGAAGCTGCCCGCCATGCGTGTGGCCGGACAGTGTCAACGCCACCCGTCCCGGCACCTTGGGAAAGATGTCGGGCTCATGCGCCAAAAGGATGACAGGCGCCCCGTCGGTCACCTGCGCAAGGGTACCCGGCAGATCATCCAGCCCGACGATGCCATTTTCCTTGCGCAGCAGGGCCAACTGGTCTTCCAGCCCCGCCAGCCAGAAATCCCGCACCCGGACAGCGCGGTTGGACAGGACCGGTATTCCCGCAACCTCCAGCGCGGTCGCATAAAGGTTCGGACCACCGCCCCGTTTCTGCGCGCTCCGGTCATCCCACCAGTCATGATTGCCAAGAATGGCATAGACGCCCAGTTTGGCGCGCAATCCGGCAAGGACCGGTGCGGCATCGGCAATTCTGACGGGGGCAGAGATAAACCTGTGCCCTGCCGCATAGTCGCCCAGCAGCACGACGATGTCCGCGTCCAGCGCGTTGGCCCGCGCCACGATGCGGGAAAGCCGGTTCAGACCGATGTAAGGCTCGCCCAGGTGCAAGTCGCTGATTGCCAGTATCCGGACCGGGGACGCGGGCCAATTGGCTGCATTGACCCGCCAGCGCCGGACCCGGAACCGCCAGGCCGGTTCGACAAAGAACGCATAAACGGCTGAAAAAAGGCCTGCCAGGGCAATCCCGAGCAGGCCCTTGAACAACCCGCGTCGTGTCACGTCACATCCGTGCCGCGACTGCGTCCCAGTTGACCAGTTTCTCAAGGAAATTGGTCAGATAGGCCGGGCGCCTGTTGCGGAAGTCGATGTAGTAGCTGTGCTCCCACACGTCGCAGCCCAGAAGGGCGGTCTGGCCGAAGCACAGCGGGTTCACGCCGTTCTCGGTCTTGGTGACCTTCAGCGACCCGTCCTTGTCCCTGACCAGCCAGGCCCAGCCAGAGCCGAACTGACCGGCCCCGGCGGCGGCGAAATCATCCTTGAACTTCTGCACCGAACCGAAGGCCTCGGTCAGGGCCTTGTCCAGCACACCGGGCATCTTCTTGGCCTCGCCCGGCCCCATGATCTGCCAGAACAGGGCGTGGTTCCAGTGCTGGCTGGCATTGTTGAAAATGCCGTTCTGCGCCACGGCACCGGCCTGATAGGTGCCGGTCACGATGTCTTCGACCGATCTGTTTTCCCACTCGGTGCCGGCGATCAGCTTGTTGCCGTTGTCGACATAGGCCTTGTGGTGCAGGTCGTGGTGGTATTCCAGCGTTTCTTTGGACATGCCAAGGGCTGCAAGCGCGTCATGGGCATAGGGAAGATCGGGAAGGGTGAAGGCCATGGAACTCTCCTCTCGGTTCGGTGAAGCTCTTGGGGCTGTATAAGCGGCCCGGCAACGACAAGGTCAAGGGCCGCCCTGTGGTTCGTGATGAAAAGGCGGGGCAGAAGGCCCCCAGGCCCTGCCGGGCAGGCGGGAACCAGCCGCTTCAGGCCGGAAAGATCTCGCTTCCGGGCTGTGCGGAATGGGTCAGCAGGCCCATGACATAACCCGCCACCGACCGGAAACAGACCAGCGTGTATCCATCGCCCTCGCGCCACAGGGCGCAGGCGACCTGGGCGGCGCGGGTCCGGCGCACCTCGTCCGGTTCCAGCCGCGCCTGATCAACCGGCGACAGCTTCATCAGCACGTCACCGGCCCTTGCCCCTTCGATGCGCAACACCGCCCGCGCGTCCGAAACGTCGACAGCCAGATGATGCTGGCCCTGCAGCGCCTCTGCCAGCCCGGCCAGCGTCTGCGCGACCTGCGGATAGGGCAGCACGATCAGCCATTCGTCGGGGGACATCCAGGCGATGGACCGGTCCCCTGCCGTCACGATGCGCCGCACCGCCGGCAGACCAAGGCCGGTGGCAGCTGCGACGGCGGCAGGAAGTGCCGGAAGATCGGCCCTGGCGCGCAGGGTGATCATCCCGAGCGGCCCGATTTCGCGGACGCGCGCGAATCCGTCAAAGGCGGCATGGCCCAAGGCGCTGACCGGATCAGACATGCTGCTTCTCCCCGTCCTTGTCGTAAACCACCGGACCCACGATGCGCGCCATGACGGACCCGCCCCCGACCTTTGGAAATTCAAGCACCTCGCCCATCCGCTCCGGCCCGCGGCGCACCAGCCCCATGGCAATGCCGCGCCCCAGCGTCGGCGAGAAATAGCTCGAGGTGACGCGCCCCTGCACGTTGCGCTGCCCGTTCGGGTTCGTCCCTTCGGCCACCGCATAGGCACCATCGGGGATGACAGAGCCATCCAGCGTTTCAAGGCCGACCAGTCGCCAGCGGTCGGCCGCGGCCAGGAAGGGCCGTTCCTGCCCGCGCTTGCCCAGATAATCGGGTTTCGTCTTCGAGATCGCCCAGCCCAGGCCAAGGTCCTGCGGAATGACGGTGCCGTCGGTTTCATCCCCGATCATGATAAAGCCCTTCTCGGCCCGCAGCACATGCAGCGCCTCGGTGCCGTAGGGCATCAGGCCCAGCCCCTCGCCCGCCGCGACGCAGGCCTTCCAGAACGCCAGCCCGTGACTGGCCGGCACGGCGATTTCATAGCTGAGCTCGCCCGAGAAGCTGATGCGATAGGCGCGCACGGCAAACTCGCCCAGCGTGCCATCGGCCCAGGTCATGAAGGGCAGCGCCTCTTTCGACACATCCATGCCGCCCAGCTTTTCCAGCAGTTTGCGCGCGTTGGGGCCGGCAACGGCCACTTGCGCAAACTGTTCGGTGACATTGGCGGTGAAGACCTGCCAGTCCCACCATTCGCATTGCAGCCAGTCTTCCATATGGCCATGGATGCGGTCCGCCCCGCCCGAGGTGGTGTGGCACAGCCAGGTCTCCTGATCGATGCGCGCCACAACACCGTCATCCATCAGAAAGCCGGATTCGCCGCACATCAGCCCGTAGCGGCATTTGCCGACGGGCAGGGTCGACATCACGCCGGTGTAAAGCATGTCCAGGAACCGGCCCGCATCGGGGCCCTTGACGATGATCTTGCCCAGGGTCGAGGCATCCAGCAGGCCCACCGCCTGGCGGACGTTCAGAACCTCGCGGTGGACGGCCTGCTCATGCGTCTCGCCCGGTCGCGCAAAGCAATAGGGGCGGCGCCACAGGCCGACGGGTTCAAGATAAGCCCCGGCAGCCTCGTGCCAGCCGTGGATCGGGGTGCGGCGCAGCGGCTGGAAAATCTCGCCCCGCGCCTCGCCTGCCAGCGCCCCCAGGGTAACGGGGGTGTAAGGCGGGCGGAAGGTGGTGGTGCCCACCTGCGGGATATCTTCATTCAACGACTGAGAAAGAACGGCCAGCCCATTGATATTGCTAAGTTTACCCTGATCTGTCGCCATGCCCAGCGTGGTATAGCGCTTGGTATGCTCCACACTCTCATAGCCCTCGCGCGCCGCAAGCTGCACGTCCGAAACCTTGACATCGTTCTGATAGTCAAGCCACATCTTGGCGCGCAGGTCGGGGCCAGCCCCCTGCGGCATCACCCAGACCGGTTCCACCGCAGGGGCGACGGGGTCGGCAACCACCGGGGCCGCCGGTTTCTTCGCCCTGGCCCCTGCGGCCGTCACGGCGGCCAGACCGGCGGCATGGGCATCGGCCAGCACCGCCCCATCGTCCAGCGCGCCATTGGCGGCACCGGCGGCGATGACCATGGCGCTGCCGTCATGGGTCAGCGGCGGCCGGTCGGGGTCGGGGCGGAAACAGGCCTGCGCGCCATCCCAGATCAGCTTGCCGCCGCAATGGCTCCACAGATGCACCACGGGCGACCAGCCGCCCGACATGGCGACGGCGTCGCAGGCGATCTCTTCCAGCACCGATCCCTCGCCCGCCTGGAGGCACAGCGACACGCCCGTCACCCGCTTGCCGCCCCGGACCTTTGCAATGGCCCGGCCCGCCTCGATGCGGATGCCCAGCGCGCGGGCACGGTCGGCCAGCAGGCCGGACGCGGTGCTGCGGGCATCGATGATGCAAGGTACGGAAAGGCCCGCCTCCACCAGCGCGATGGCGGTGCGGTAGGCATCGTCATTGTTGGTGACAACCACGGTGCGGTCGCCGGGCGACACCGCCTGGTTGACGACATAGTCGCGCACTGCCGAGGCGAGCATGACGCCGGGAATGTCATTGCCGGCAAAGGACAGCGGGCGTTCGATGGCCCCGGTCGCGGTGATGATGCGCCCGGCGCGGATGCGCCACAGCCGGTGTTTGGGCCGCCCGTCGCCGGGGGTATGGTCGGCCACCCGTTCATCCGCCAGGACATAGCCGTGATCGTAAACCCCGGCCCCGGTGCAGCGCAGCCGCAGGGTGACGCTGTCCATCGCGGCAAGGGTGGCCACCGTGGCATCGACCCAGTCCTGCGCCGGCCTGCCATCGATCTGAAGCCCGTCCACGGGCGCGCGCCCGCCCCAATGGGCGGCCTGTTCCAGCAGCATCACGCGCAGGCCCGCACGGGCCGCGACAAGGGCCGCTTCCAGCCCGGCAATCCCGCCGCCGATCACCAGCAGGTCGCAAAAGGCATAGGCCTGTTCATAGCGGTCCGCATCGCGGTCCTTCGGTGCCTTGCCAAGGCCGGCCGCCTTGCGGATGACCGGCTCGAACACATGTTTCCAGAAGGCGCGCGGGTGGATGAAGGTCTTGTAGTAAAACCCTGCCGGCAGAAGGCGCGCGGCATAATTGTTCAGCACGCCCACATCGAATTCAAGGCTGGGCCAATGGTTCTGGCTGGTGCAGACCAGCCCGTCAAAAAGCTCCGTCGTGGTGGCGCGCTGATTGGGTTCCAGCCGCCCGCCCTGCCCGAGGTTGACCAGCGCATTTGGTTCTTCCGGACCGGACCCGACGATGCCGCGCGGGCGATGGTACTTGAAGCTGCGCCCGACCAGCATCTGGTCATTGGCCAAAAGCGCCGAGGCCAGCGTATCGCCCCGGTAGCCGCGCAACCGCTTCCCGTTGAAAGTGAATTCGGCTGCCGACGACCGGTCGATCAGGCGGCCGCCACGGGCCAGACGCGTGCTCATGCTCTTGTTCCTGCGGCTTGGTGGACGGCCCCCCACCCCAACCCT
This sequence comes from Rhodobacter sp., assembly GCA_020250445.1. Classification (GTDB taxonomy): domain Bacteria; phylum Pseudomonadota; class Alphaproteobacteria; order Rhodobacterales; family Rhodobacteraceae; genus Aliitabrizicola. The sequence continues at coordinate 29,669 of JADCEF010000015.1, read as the reverse complement.
CGCCCACAAGGGGGCAAGCAGGCGCGGGTGGGCAGCGTCGTCAGGATGCGGGGGCCGACGGCGCAGGGGGGCGCGACCGGCCCCTCCCCCCTTGTGGGGGAGGATGGAAGGGGGGGATGGCAGCGGGTCATTCGGGGGACCAGCCGGGGCGGCGGGCCTTGATCCGGGCCATGATTTCGGGCGGCGGGCCGGGCACTTGCGCGGGATAGGTGCCGAACACCTCCAGCGTGGCGGTGCAGCGCGCGGCCATGAACCACTTGCCGCAGCCATAGGCATGCCGCCAGCGTTCGAAATGCACGCCCTTGGGGTTCTTGCGCGCGAACATGTAGGCCTCGAAATCGTCATCCGACGATCCGGGGCCAAAGCGCTTCAGATGCGCCTCACCGCCGGGGGCAAGCTCGGTTTCCTCGGCGGCAATGCCGCAACAGGGGCAGGTCAGGAGAAGCATTGCTATTCCCACTCGAATTTGAATTTGGGGAAATCTTCACCAAATTCAGCGCGCGCAGCCATGAGGAATTCCTCAACCACCTTCTTTGAATTCTTGCAATCCTCGTCCAAATGTTCTTCAATTTGACCAAGAAGATTGTTTAGTCTACTAATTTTGATATCTGCGATAGAGCCAGCATTTCCCTTAAGTTCAACTGATGCTCTTGTCCCGGCATGAGGCGCAATAAAATCAGCATTCTTCGCAATAAATTCTTCGAAATCAATTCGCAATTCATTATACTTTTGCGCAGAAACTTCATTATTCATTGCTCTTCGCACGACGAGATCAATCTCGGCAATTAGTTCCGCCTTCCTTTGCTTTATCAAGAAGAGATATTCGGAAGAGGCTAGGTGCTCATACCCATTAGGAGCCCCAAGAATCCCAAGTACCTTGTTGGCAGGAAGCATATCTTCGGCACCAGAAAGTCGCGCTTCGATGTACTGATCCGTGATCTCTCTATTCAGGTTTATTTGCCCTGCTGCTATAGCCCGCAGCTTCCAAAAACCCTCAAAGGCCGCTTGAGCAGACTTCCTTCTTCCTTCTGCCTCACGCTTCTTTCTCTCAGTACGTTGAGCAAGATAAAACATTCCAACTGCAGAAGCCGCAGACATTAATCCCCCGACTAGCGAAGGAACAATATTCCACCAACTAAAGTGCTCAATACTCATCAATGCGCGACCCCCGCCGCCACGCTTTCATCGATGAACCGCCCCTCGCGGAACCGCTCCATCCCGAAATCCGCCGCCAGCGGCCCCGGCTCGCCCTTTGCCATCAGTTCGGCCATGGCCCAGCCGGAGCCGGGAATCGCCTTGAACCCGCCGGTGCCCCAGCCGCAGTTGATGAAGCAGTTGCCCAGCGGGGTCTTGGAGATGATGGGGGACCGGTCCCCGGTCATGTCCACGATGCCGCCCCACTGGCGCAGCATCTTGAGGCGCGAGATCATCGGAAAGGTCTCGATCAGGGCGCGCAACGTTTCCTCGATATGGTGAAAGCTGCCGCGCTGGGTGAAGTTGTTGAACCCGTCGGTGCCGCCGCCGATCACCATTTCGCCCTTGTCGGACTGGCTCATGTAGCCATGCACGGTATTGGCCATCACCACCACATCCATGCAGGGCTTGATCGGTTCAGACACCAGCGCCTGCAGCGCCACCGCCTCGACCGGCAGGCGGAAACCGGCCATCTCGGCCACCTGCCCCGAATGGCCGGCCACGACGATGCCCAGCTTGCCTGTGCCGATGAAGCCTTTTGTGGTCTCCACCCCCGTCACCCGGCCTGCGTCGGACCGCACGCCGGTCACCTCGCATTGCTGGATGATGTCCATGCCCATCGCCGAACAGGCCCGGGCATAGCCCCAGGCCACGGCATCATGCCGCGCCGTGCCACCGCGCGCCTGATACAGCGCCCCCAGCACCGGATAGCGCGGCCCGTCGATATTGATGATCGGCACCAGGTCTTTCACCCGGTCCGGCCCGATCCATTCGGTCTGCACCCCCTGCAGCATGTTGGCATGCACGGTGCGCAGATAGCCGCGCACCTCGTGATGGGTCTGGGCCAGCATCAACAACCCGCGCGGGCTGAACATGACGTTGTAGTTCAGCTCCTGGCTCAACGTCTCATACAGGCTGCGCGCCTTTTCATACAGCGCCGCCGACGGGTCCTGCAGATAGTTCGACCGGATGATCGTGGTGTTGCGCCCGGTGTTCCCGCCGCCCAGCCAGCCCTTTTCGATCACCGCCACATTGGTGATGCCGTGATTCCTGCCAAGGTAATAGGCCGTGGCCAGGCCGTGGCCCCCGGCCCCGATGATCACCACATCATAGCGCGCCTTCGGCGTGGCCCTGGCCCAGGCGCGCTGCCAGCCCTGATGGTTGCGCAGCGCCTCACGGGCGATGGCGAAAGCGGAATAGCGTGTCATGGGCGGCCTGATCGCTGTGCGGCTGTGGCGCTGCTATGGAACGGGACACAGTTTTATCCGCAGTCACAAGCGGCACAATCGGGAAAAATGCGACACGGCACCACAGCCCGGCAGAAGATTGCACCTTTTGCCCTTGGCGGCCAGCGATTACATCCACTCCCATCAAAGGGGGCAGCATGGCATTCTGGATTGCGGCGGCAGGGATCGGTCTTGCGGTAACAGTGCTGCTGCTGCTGGCGCTGCTGCGCGGGCGCGCCGGTGACGGGCCGGCGGCGGCCTATGACCTGCGCGTCTACCGTGACCAGCTGCGCGAGGTGGACCGCGACCTGGCCCGCGGCGTCATCGCCCCCGCCGAGGCCGGGCGGCTGCGCACCGAGGTGGCGCGCCGGGTGCTGGAGGCGGATCGTGCCCTGGGCGACGATGCCCGGACGGGCGCTGACGCGGCCCCGCGCCGCATCACGCTTGCCATGGCGGGTCTCGTCGCGGCGGTGATGCTGGGCGGGGTCTGGACCTATGCCCGCCTCGGCGCGCCCGGCTATCCGGACCTGCCGATCGCCGGGCGGCTTGCGGCCTCGGAAGAGGTCTATCGCACCCGTCCGTCGCAGGCCGAGGCCGAGGCAGCCGCAGCCGCCCGCGCGCCGGCCCCCGGCCCTGTTGACCCTGCCTTTTCGACGCTGATGGACCAGTTGCGCCGCGCGCTGACGGACCGCCCCGAGGATCTGGAGGGGCACCGCCTGCTGGCGCGCAACGAATCCGGCCTTGGCAATTACGCGGCGGCGGCGGCGGCGCAAAGACGGGTCATAGCCATCCTGGGCGATGCCGTCAGCGCCGACGATCACGCCATGCTGGCCGAGATGATGATTCTGGGCGCGGGGGGCTATGTCTCGCCCGAGGCAGAGGCCGAGATCACCCGCGCCCTTCAGCGCGATCCGCTGAACGGGACGGCCACCTATTATGCCGGCCTGATGTTTGCCCAGGTGGGTCGGCCCGACCGGACCTTTTCATTATGGGCGCCGCTGCTGGATCGGTCGCTTCCCGACGACCCCTGGGTCACCCCGCTGCGCGCGCAGCTGATGCAGGTGGCCAGCGAAGCGGGCGAAGACAATTACGCGCTGCCCGATGCGGCAGGCACAGCCCCCGGCCCGGACGCCGATGCCGTGGCGGCCGCTGCCGAGATGACGCCGGAACAACGGCAGGAGATGGTGCGCGGCATGGTGGCAGGGCTCAGCGACCGTCTGGCAACGCAGGGCGGCAGTGCCGGGGAATGGGCCCGTCTGATCAGGGCCTATGGCGTGCTGGGGGAAACCGACCGCGCCCGCGCGATCTGGGCCGAGGCGCAGCAGCTTTTTGGCGACCGCGCGGCGGATATCGAGGTGCTGCGTGCCGCCGCCGCGCAGGCCGGGGTGGCCGAATGACCGTCGAGGATGATTTCAACGCCTTTCTGCGCGCCCTGCCCGCCAGCGGGGCGCTGGCCGGGCTTGATTTCGGCGACAAGACCATCGGCATCGCCGTGTCGGACCTGCGCCGCCAGGTGGCAACACCGCTGTCCACCCTTCGCCGCGTGAAGTTCACCGAAGATGCCGCAGCCCTACTGGCGCTGGTCACCGCACGGGGCATCGCCGGGCTGATCCTTGGCCTGCCGCGCAACATGGATGGCAGCGAAGGCCCGCGCGCCCAGGCGACGCGCGCATTCGCCCGCAATCTGGGCCGCCTCACCCCCTTGCCCATCGGTTTTTGGGATGAAAGACTAAGCACTCTGGCGGCAGAACGGGCCCTGCTGGAGGCGGATACGTCGCGAAAGCGTCGGTCTGAGGTGATCGATCATGTCGCGGCCGGGTATATCCTGCAGGGGGCGCTGGACCGTCTGGGATATCTGATGCGGGAGCAGAAGGCGTGACGGACGAAGTCTGGAAACGGGACGAGATCCCGTCGCCCTGCGTCAAGCTATGCGTGGTGCATCCTGAAGTGCGCATCTGCGTCGGCTGCCTGCGCACGATCGAGGAAATTGCCGCCTGGTCGCGCCTAACGCCCGAGGCGCGCGCAGCCGTGATGGCCGACCTGCCCGCACGGGCACCGCGTCTGGCCAGGCGGCGCGGCGGCCGCATGGGCCGTGCGGGCCGCTGACTGTCAGGCAGCCTCCAGCCAATCCGCCACGCGGTCAAACTCCGGCCGGAAATAGGCGATGATCCGCCCCTCCGGCGCGGCGGTGGCCCCTTCGGCCCAGGGGGCCATGCCATGCAGGATCATCCGGTGCAGCAGCAGGGCTTCGCCCGGCCGGGCGGGCAGCAGGACGCGCGGGCAGGTCGCAAAACTCTGACGCCGGGCCGCATGATACGGCTCGGTCAGGTCGATGTCGCCCCAGGTTTCGGGCGGATGCGGTGCCAGCACCGCAGTGAAGGCACGGCGGATGATGTCCTGGCTGCCTTCCCACACCACCAGCGGGGCCGCCGCCGGATCGGCTTCGGTCAGGGGCAGGCCCAGGATGAAGGCATGCGCTTCGCGCAGCATCCGCCGCCGGTCCGGCCCGACGGGCAGAAGCCCGTCGACATGGGCGGCATCGCGGACCCGGCGAAAGCGGAAGGCGGCCTCGCTTTCACCGTCCCAGGGCTGCGGATAGCCGGGGCGCAGCGTGGACAGTTGCGCCCGGTGCCAGGTTGCGGGCTGCCAGGGCAGGCATGACAGCAGCGCCGGGGGCAGTGCTGCCCCCGCGATCTCGCCCCGTTCCCCGTTCGGCAGGGCATCAACCCCGGCAAGCCAGGTGCCGCCGCAGCGCCAGGCTTCGGTGCCTGCGGCGATGTGGCGGCGCGCCGCCGGCAATGCCGCCTTCGCCCAGGCGCGCAGGCCCGGCAGCGGGCCAAGGCGGGCCCAGCCGCGCGCCCCGGTCACCACCCTGCCGCCTTGCGCAGCATGTTCAGCGCAACGACGGTCAGGAACAGGGCGAAGGCGCGCTTCAGCGGTTTCGGGTCCATCGCATGGGCCAGCCTGACCCCCCAGGTGGTGGTCGTCACCGTCGTGGCCATGACGATCAGAAAGGCCGGCAGGTTGACCGCCCCCAGGGTATAGGGCGGGCTGTCCGCGACGGGGAGCAGCAGAAAGCCGATGACAGAGGGCAGGGCAATCAGGATGCCGAAGCCCGAAGCGGTGGCAACGGCGCGGTGGATCGGCACGGCGTAAAGCGACATCAGCGGCACGCCAAAGGTGCCGCCTCCGATCCCCATCAGCACCGACACAAAGCCGACGAAACCGGCCAGCACGACGCGCGCGGCCCCGGTCGGCATCGCCTGCCCCAGCCGCCAGTCGGCGCGCCCGAAAGCCATGTAAAGCCCGACAATCAGCCCCAGCGCCCCGAAGATGGCCTGCAGGGCGGCGGATTTCAGCGATGACGCTGCCAGCACGCCAAGGATGGCCCCGGTTACGATAAAGGGGGCCCAGCCGCGCAGGATCGCCCAGTCGACCGCGCCTTTGCGGTTGTGCGCCAGAACCGAACGCACCGAGGTAAAGACGATGGTGGCCAGCGATGTGGCGACACAGACCTGCATCAGCTGCGCACCGCCATAGCCCAGATGCCCGAAGGCGTAGAAGAAGGCGGGCACCAGAACAATCCCGCCGCCGACGCCCAAGAGGCCGGCAATGACACCGGCAAAGGCCCCGATGACCAGAAGCAAGGCCACCATCGGCAGAAGGGCTGCAAGTTCAGGCATGGCCCGGGACCTTTCGCATCTACCTGACCGGCATAACCTGCGTCCGCCGCCAAGACCAGAGCGGGCCGCAGGCTGTGTCAGACACCTGCGGGATGCACCGCCAGCTCGGCCAATGCGGCGTCGATCAGGGCCAATCCCGCGCCGGGGCGGCCGGCACCTTCGGACAGCATCCGTCGCCAGCCACGCGCGCCGGGTCGCCCGGCAAACAGGCCCAGCATGTGGCGGGTGATCTGGTGCAGCCGCCCGCCCGCCGCCAGATGCCGCGCGATATAGGGCCGCATCGCCGCGACGGTCTGATGGGCGTCGCGCCCCGGCCCGTCGCCCCATAGGCCATCGGCCCCGATCAGCGTGGCCGCAGGGTTGTGATAGGCCGCACGGCCCAGCATCACCCCGTCCAGCCCCTCTTCCAGAAAGCCGCGCGCCTGCTGCAACGAGGTGATGCCTCCGTTGATGCAGATCGTCAGGTGGGGAAAGGCCTGCTTCATCGCCAGAACCAGCGGGTAATCCAGCGGGGGGATTTCCCGGTTGTCCTTCGGACTGAGGCCCTGCAGCCAGGCCTTGCGGGCATGGATGATGAAATGGGTCACCCCGGCGGCGCTGACCCGTTCCAGAAATTCGGGCAACGCGCGCCCGGGCTGCTGGTCATCAACGCCGATGCGGCATTTCACCGTCACCGGCACCGGGCTTTCGGCGCGCATCGCCGCCACGCAATCGGCCACCAGCCCGGGGCGTTCCATCAGAACCGCCCCGAAGCAGCCCGACTGCACCCGGTCCGATGGGCAACCGACGTTCAGGTTGACCTCGTCATAACCCCAGTCCCGCGCCAGACGCACCGCCTGCGCCAGCTCATCCGGGTCGGACCCGCCCAGCTGCAGGGCGACCGGATGCTCTTCGGGGCTGTAGCCCAGAAGGCGGGGCCTGGGCCCATGGATCACCGCAGCGGCCGTCACCATTTCGGTATACAGCATGGCGCGCCGCGTCATCAGGCGGTGAAAGTACCGGCAATGCCGGTCGGTCCAGTCCATCATAGGCGCCACGGACAGTCTATGTGATTGATTTTCCATACTTCTGCTTGTATCTTCAATCCGTTGGTCCGCTTTGCCCCTGCGCCGGACTGCGCCCTGATATCCCCGGACCTTGCCTTTTGCGACATCGTGCTGCACATATGGCGCAAAGGAAAGCGGCGGCGATCCCCGCCACGCTCAGGCGTGACCTTGGGATGGAAAAGACCGGACACGCCGATCACCACAGGCTCATGACGGGTGGGCGCAAGCCTGTGGGCCAGGGCGCGGGGCGGTACCGCAAAGACAGGGTTCCGCCCCTGCCCGGGGCCGCAGCCCTGGCGGGAACCCGATGCAGCGCAAGGCAGTGCCGCAGCCTCGCCCACGGGTCGTTCGGGTGGCATCCGCGAAGGGCCGCCGCTCGGGTGATCCGGCCGCACAGGTCTGGCGGTTCTGGCCGGTGCGGCGACGTTTTGTGCTGTCGCAGGCTTCAGCATGACGAAGATCGCGCTGCGGTGGCGCTTGCGGCCCTTCCCTCGGGGCAGGCCCGCGCAGGATCTCCTCGGCGGTATCCTTGCCACGCCGGGCGCGGTCCGTTGGTGCTTCGCGGCCCGGATCGCGGCGCTGGCGGGGGCGGGTGTGAAGCGCCCTGCCATGACCGAAATCGGGCGCAGGATCACGCTAAGGTCAGGCGCGCAATGCGCTTCGGCATCGCCGTGCCGGTGCGCCCGGCCAATGCGCCCGGCCCGATGGTCCATTCCAGTCGGGCCATCGAATCGGGCCATTGAAAACGCGCGCCACTGGGTGACGGACATGGTCTTTCCTGACGCCGCATACCGCCTGCGGACCAGGAACGCGCCCGCCGGTTTCGTGGCCCTGAAACCCATGGGCCACAGCTTTGCGGGCAAAGCCCCGGCAAGGGGCTCCATCCGGCATGACCGGAAACCGAATCATGGGACGAAGACGATCCGGTCAGCCTGATTGCTGCGCAACATCCCTTACCCGATTCCCCTGACCGCCCCGGGGTTTGCCCCCCGCGCGCGCCGCGATCCCGGCACCCCAGCGACACCACATCAGCCCGCCCAGGGTGCCGCTGCGGCCGGACGCCCGGTTGTCCCTAGGCGGCGTGGCGCGGCCTTGGGGGGGCAGAGGCCTGCCGCACGCTATCGTCCCGCCCCCGGCCCTTCCGCAGCGAGAACTGCGCGACAAGCGTTGCCATGCCTGCGGCTTCCTGCTTCAGCGACTGGCAGGCGGCGGTTGATTGTTCGACCATCGCGGCATTGTGCTGTGTCACCTGGTCCAGCTGGGTCACGCCGATGTTGACTTCGGCCAGGCCGACGGATTGCTCGCGCGCGCCCGAGGCGATTTCCGACACCAGGCTGGAAATCTCGGTAACGCGTTCGACGATTCTGGTCAGCGCAGACCCCGCTCGCCCCACCTGGTCGACGCCCCGGTCGACATGCTGCGTGCTGGCGCTGATGAGCAGCTTGATCTCTTTTGCCGCCGCCGAGGACCGCTGCGCCAGCGCCCGGACTTCCGAGGCGACCACGGCAAAGCCGCGGCCGGCATCCCCCGCGCGGGCAGCCTCGACGCCTGCGTTCAGGGCCAGAAGGTTGGTCTGGAACGCGATGTCATCGATCACGCCGATGATCTGCGAGATCTGTTCAGACGAGCGTTCGATCTCGTTCATGGCATCCACGGCCCCCTGCACCACCGCACCGCTTTCGGTGGCCTCGGTCCGCGCCTGATGCACGACCTTTTCCACCTCGCGCGCGCCTTCGGCGGCGGCCTTGACGCTGGCGGTCAGCTCGTCCAGCGCGGCCGCCGTTTCTTCCAGCGTGGCCGCCTGGTTTTCGGTGCGGGCCGAAAGGTCTTCCGAGGCATGGCTGATCTCGGCCGACCGGGCGCGGATGCTTTCCGAGGCATCGACAACCTGGGCGATGGTCTGGGTCAGCGTGTCCAGGGTGTGATTGTAATCCAGCCGGAGCGTCTCGTAATCCGGGGCAAACGGCTCTTCGATCGGCTGGGTCAGATTCCCGTTCGACAGGTTGCGCAAGCCGATCGACAGCGCCCGCACCACGCGCTGCTGGGCACCCTGAACCATCTCGGTTTCCTGCCCTTTCGCCTGCTGCAGCCTGTCGCGCAACACCTCCAGCGCCGTGGCGATCTCGCCGATTTCATCCTGCCGGTCCGCCCCGCCGATCCGGGTGGCCAGATTGCCCTCTGCAAGCCGCATCAGGCCCCGCTTCACCTCGGTCAGCGGTCCCGAAATGCTGCGCGCGATGCCACGGTTCACCAGCACAAGCGCCCCTGCGGCCATTGCCGCCCCAAGGATCAGGACGTATTTCACAACCGTGTTGGCCCGTTGGGCGGCAAGGCCAACGGCAGCCCCCCGGCTTTCGATCTGCTCGCCCAGCGCCTCCATGCTGGCCTCCAGTTCACTGAAAGCAATCATGAATTCGGGAAGCCTGGCACGTCCGGCGGTTGTCGAGGTCAGGGCAAGCCTGACAATCTCCTGTGCCGAGGCGACATAGGCATCCAGCAAGGGAACCACCTGTGCAACCTGGTCGCGGATCGGGGGCGGCAGGGGCAGCGCCTGAAGCTGCGCAATCGCGGCCTCGAAGCTGGCGACGTGATCGGCAAGGTCCGAAGTCACGCTCTGGCGATCTTTGGCAGACCCGTTCGGCCCGGTCACAATCGCAAACAGCACATCCGCCCGCAGGGCATCATGCATCATGTCTGCCTGCTTCTGGTTCAGCACCGCCGTCGTTGCGGTGATCGCGCTTTCCAGCCCGGCATTGCTGCGTTTCAGGCCGACATAGGCCAGCGCGGCGATCAGCAGCAGAACGGCCACCGCGACGACGCTGATGGCAAGCAGGCGGGTTCGGATCGACAGGTTCAAGCTCATGGCACCATCAAGGCTGAGGGATTTCACCCCAGCTTTCCACGAGAACGGTGAAGAGAGTGCTAACCGCTGTCCGCCTGTGTCATGGCACCGCTGCCGGTCAGGGGCGGCGCAGGTCCCTGGGCTGCATCACCAGCCAGATCAGCGCACCCCCCGCCAGCACCAGGAACGGCAGCATGGCAAGGTTGACCGCACTCCACCCCGCCTGCACCGGGCCGCCCGAGCAGTTCATCAGCGCCCCCGAGGACAGCGAGGCCAGGGTCACACCGGCAAAGACGATGAAATCGTTCATCCCCTGAATCCTGCCGCGCTCTTCGGCGGCGTGCGCGCCCGCCAGCATGGTGGTCGCCCCGATGAAGCCGAAGTTCCAGCCGATCCCGAGCAGGATCATCGCGGCGAAGAACTGTCCAAGCTCTGCGCCCGTCAGCGCAACCGCCCCGGCGGCGGCCAGAATGGCAAGACCAAGGCCGACCACGGTCTCGGCCCCGAACCGGGCGATGATCCGCCCGGTGAAGAAGGCGGGCGCATACATGGCAAGCACATGCGCCGTCACGACGTTGGCCGCATCCGCCGTCCGGAATCCGCACCCCACCACCGCCAGCGGTGAGGATGTCATCACAAGGTTCATCAGAGCATAGCTGACCGTCGCACAGATCACCGCCACGGCCACGCGCGGTTCCCGCAGCATCTGCATCCGCGTGCGGCTGACCGGCGCGTCGGGGGCCGGGGCGGGGGGCTTTGGAATGTCAAGAAAGGCAAACAGGAACACGCCCGCCATATTCAGCGCCATCACCGCAAGATAGGTGCCCAGAAACGGCACCACCATGGCGTCTGCGGTCAGTTTCACAAGCTGCGGCCCGACCACGGCAGACAGAAGCCCGCCCGCCATGACCGAAGAAATTGCCCTTGGCCGGTACTCGGGCGATGCCATGTCTGCGGCGGCAAAGCGGTAGAACCCCTGGGCCGACATGTAGATGCCGGTGAACAATGCCCCCAGCAGGAACAGCGCGAACGAGCCTGTCATCAGACCCCAGGCCCCGATGGCGGCCCCCAGCAGCCCCCCCAGCGCGCCTGCGACGAAACCGGCCCGCCGCCCGAAGCGCTGCATCAGTGCGGACAGGGGCGTGGCCGTCAGCATCGATCCGACAACAGACATGGTGATTGGCAGGGTGGCCCAGCAGATGTTCGAGGCAAGCGTCTGTCCGGCCAGACCCGCGATGGTGAAGATCATCGGCATCTGTGCGCCAAGAACCGCCTGCGCGGCAACAAGCACCCAGACATTGCGCCGGGCCGTCCTGTCATCTGATAAAGCCGCGGTGCTGGTCATGGACCATGGGTAGTGCGGCAGGCCCGCAGCCTGCAAGCGGGAAAGCACGCCGTGGCCGCGACTTCGGTCCCGGGGCGGGCCAAAGGCGGCATGACAAAAGGGGGGGCGCATGGTTGGACGCATCATCAGGACGCAGGATTGCGTGGCCGAAGGGGCCGCCTGGCTGGCCGCGCGCGAGCCGCGGTTCGCCCGGGCGCTCGATCAGACCGGCCCGCTGCCCCTGCGGCGGCGCGAGGATGGCTTTGCAGCACTTCTGGATGCGATTGTCAGCCAGCAGGTCAGCGTCGCGTCGGCGGCGGCAATCTGGCACCGGCTGGAGGCGGCGGGCCTGACCGAAGCCGGGGCAATGGCCGTGGCCGGGGATGACCGCTTGCGCGCCTGCGGCCTGTCGCGCCAGAAGATGCGCTATGCCCGGGCGCTGGCCCGAGCAGACCTTGATTACATGGCGCTGCGCACCGCCCCCGATGACGCGGTGATCACAACGCTGGTAGCCCTGCCCGGCATCGGGCGCTGGACCGCCGAAATCTATGCGATGTTCTCGCTGGGCCGGGCGGATGTCTTTGCGCCGGGCGATCTGGCGTTGCAGGAATCTGCGCGCCTTCTGTTCGGAATGGACGGACGCCCTTCGGAAAAAGACCTGCGGCGGCGCGCCGAAGACTGGTCGCCCTGGCGGGGCGTTGCAGCGCGGCTTCTGTGGGCCTACTACCGGGTGGCAAAGGAACGGGAGGGTATTCGGTGACACGGGAATTGATCTTCGGGCGGCAGGCGGCGCTTTCGGGGCGGGCAAGAAGCCTGGTCGTCTTCGTGCATGGCTACGGGGCCAATGGGTTGGATTTGCTGGGTCTGGCAGAGCCGCTGGCCCCCCATCTGCCCGACACCGTCTTTGTCGCGCCCGACGCGCCGGAACCGTGCCTGAGCAACCGGTTCGGATTTCAGTGGTTCCCGGTGCCCTGGCTGGACGGATCATCGCCCGAGGCGGCGGCACAGGGCCTTGCGGCATCGTCCGCTGATCTGGATGCCTTCCTCGACGCGCGCCTGGCCGACGAAGGGTTGGCGGATCAGGCAATGGCGCTGGTCGGCTTTTCGCAAGGCTCGATGATCAGCCTGCACGTCGCCCCGCGCCGTGCCCGCCCGGTTGCCGCCGTCGTCGCCTTTTCAGGCCGGCTTCTGGAACCTGACCGCCTGGCCGCCGAAACCCGCGTCCGCCCGCCCGTGCTGCTGCTGCATGGCGATCAGGACCCGGTCGTGCCTTTTGAGGATATGGCGCTTGCCGGCGACGCCCTGGTCAGGGCGGGATTCGAGACCTACGGGCATGTGATGGAGGATGCCGGCCACAGCATTTCGCCCGACGGGCTGCAGGCTGCGCTGGACTTTCTCAAGGCGCGCCTGCCGGGCTGACCGTCATCCTGCCGTGATCTTGCCGTGCCATGCCCTTACCGGCGCTTTCCCCCGTCTGACCACAATACATCGCGGGGCTTGTCTGGGGGAATGCGCCAGATATAGTCGGGCTGGCGGCAGCGGGCGATGACGCCCCGGAGCTGCGGCAGGCAGGCGGGACGACGGCGGAGCGGCAGCATCATGGACGGCGATTTCAGGACAACCTTCGTGCGCGACCCGGCGGCGCTGAGGCATTATCCGGCCCTGGTCCTGAATGCCGATTACCGCCCGCTGTCCTACTATCCGCTGTCGCTCTGGCCCTGGCAGGAGGCGGTCAAGGCCGCCTACCTTGACCGCGTGTCGATTGTGGCCGAATACGACCATGTGGTGCGCAGCCAGCGGGCCGAGATCCGGATACCCTCGGTGGTCGTGCTCAAGGATTACGTGAAACCCCAAAAGCGCGTCGCCTTCACGCGCTTCAATCTTTTCCTGCGCGACCAGTTCTGCTGCCAGTATTGCGGTGCCAGGGGCGATCTGACCTTTGACCATGTGCTGCCCCGCTCGCGCGGCGGCACCACCAGCTGGGAAAACGTCGTTGCGGCCTGTTCGCCCTGCAACCTGCGCAAGGGGTCCAAGACGCTGCGGCAATCGGGCATGCGCCTGGTCCGCACGCCGCACCGGCCGACGGCGGAAGAGATGCAGAACCACGGCCGCCGCTTTCCGCCCAATCACCTGCACGACAGCTGGCTCGACTACCTCTATTGGGATGCCGAGCTGGAGGCGTAAGGGGCGCGCCCCGACGTCACGGCGTCCCGAAGAGCTGTCCGACGGCCTGCATGACCTCGGCCCGGCGGTTTCCCGTCGGGCTGTTGAACACGTGGTCCGCCCCCTCCACCTCCCACAGGTCGCCGTTCCTGAGAACGGCGGCTGCTTTGCGGGCCGACTCGACCGGCACATTCTGATCCTGTGCGCCGATCACGACAAGAACCGGCCCCCGCAGCGCTTTCAGATCCGGGGTTGGGTCGACGTCCAGCACGGACGTCCAATAGGCATGTGTCAGTCCAAGAACGAACCGATCCGTTGCCAGCGGGTCCTGGTCGATCTGTGACAGCAGGGTATTCAATTCGCTTTCCTGACCGCGCCTGCGGGCAAGGATCTTCAGCACTTCGCGCATCGTCATGCCGCCGGCACCGATCACGGCAAGGCGCGGGATGTCCGGCTGGCTGGCCGCAAGCTTGACTGCTATCGGCCCGCCTTCAGATGTGCCAATAACCCCCGCAGGCGCCGTGTCATGCCTGTCCATGACAAACTGCAGCATTTCAAGATTGCGTTCCGTCATCCGGTCAAGGGTATAGCTGTTCCAGAAGTCCGCAGAACAGCCGAAACCGAACCCGCCTGGCGATACGCCTTCCTTCTCCAGGGCGTAAACCTTGTATCCGCCCGGAAAGCCGCGAAAGTAATGGGTCAGATAGACCGAAAGTGAGGCGCAACCTGACCCCCCAATGAAGTACACCACCCTGCCAGGCCCTGCGGGGTCGGACGGCCCGGTGGTGATCGAATAAAGGCTGTAGGTCCCGTCACTTGTGACCACGACTTCGCGGGCTGGCGGATCACGGACTGCATCAAGAACATATCCGATCCGGTTGCAGGCCGATGCCGCCAGACAAAGGGCACAGAGGGCGATCATGCGCCCTGCGGCACGAAAAGCATAACGGACCTGCCCCAAAAGCATTGCCACAGTCTGACCAATACCCGACGATCACGCGCCGAGCGCTAGCATGAGAGGGCAGTCCTGTCCACAAAGCCCTGGCCACGCGCGCCGTCTGGCTGACGCGCGTGATTGCACCGGTTGATCCTGCGCTAACCGTTTGACTCTTGCCAGATTGCGGCGATACCTGGCGGCAAGATCATCCCTGCGATTGTTCGGCTTGCCCGCAGTCTTTCCGATGAAAGCAGTAACCGCTGGGCCAGGACCCATGAACGCTGACCTTGCCACGCCCCTTGATGCCGTTGCCATGCAGATGGCCTTTGCCACGCTGTGCGGTGCCGTCATCGGCATGGAACGGCAGGCCCGCAACCGTATGGCCGGCGTGCGGACCAACGCCCTTGTGGCGCTGGGGGCCGCCAGCTTCGTGATCTTCGCGGCCCTGTACCCCGGCGACAGCAGCCCGACGCGGGTCGCGGCCCAGATCGTCTCTGGCATCGGCTTTCTCGGGGCGGGGCTGATTTTCCGTGACGGGTTCACCGTGCATGGGCTGAACACCGCCGCCACGCTGTGGTGTTCGGCGGCAGTGGGCATGATGACCGGTGCGGGGGCCCTGCCGCTGGCGGCGCTGCTGACGGCCGTCGTCATCGTGATCAATCTGGTCCTGCGCCCGCTGGTCAACTGGGTTGACAGTTCCGTGCTGTCCGGCCCGTCGCGGCGACGGTACCGCGTTGCGCTGGTCTGCCGCCCCGACCGGGAAGGCGATTTGCGCGCGCTGCTGATCCGCACCCTTGCGCAGGGCGGCCTGCGGCTCAGCGCGCTTGACAGCCATGCCGCGCCGGACGGAACCGGCATCGAGCTTGTGGCGCTGGCCGAAGGCGACAGGGGCGCGGAACAGGCGCTGCTGAGCGCGGTCGCCCTTCTTGCGGCAGAGCCGGGCCTGACCCATGCCGACTGGTGCCCGCTGGACGAGCGCTGAGGCACCGCGCCGACCGGCCCTGTTCCCTGCCCCGGCGACGCTGGACTTCTGCCTGGCCTGCCGCTAGACCCCCCGGCGTCAGCGCCATCAGCCCGCGCAGGGCACCCAACTGGTGGAGATCACATGGTATCGCGTGTCATCCCGGTCGACACCTTCGACCTTGTCATCTTCGGGGCCACGGGCGACCTTGCACGGCGCAAAATTTTCCCCGGCCTGTACCGCCGGTTCTGGGCGGGGCAGGTGCCGCCCGACAGCCGGATCATCGGGGCCGCCCGCTCTGCCATGGCGCTGGCCGAGTTCCGGGCGCAAGTTCTTGCCTCGATTGAGGAATTTGTCAGCCCCGACAAGCGCGACGCCGCAAGGATCGACGAGTTTCTCGGGCGTATCGCCTATGTCCAGATTGACGCCACGGGAAGCGGCGGCTGGGCGCAGCTGAAGGCGGAAATGCGCCCGGGCATGATCGGCGCCTTCTACTTCTCGGTGGCGCCTTCGCTGTTTGGCGACCTTGCGGAACGCCTGCACCGGCATGGCATTGCCACCGCTGAAAGCCGCATCGTGGTGGAAAAACCTTTCGGGCGCGATCTGGCATCGGCCAGGGCGCTGAACGCCACGCTGGCGGCGCATTTTGCCGAACGCCAGATCTACCGCATCGACCATTATCTGGGCAAGGAAACGGTGCAGAACCTGATGGCGGTGCGCTTTGCCAATATCCTGTTCGAGCCGCTGTGGAACGCCCAGCACATCGACCATGTCCAGATCACGGTGGCCGAAACCGTGGGCGTCGGCGGGCGCGGCAGCTATTATGACAAATCGGGTGCCATGCGCGACATGGTCCAGAACCACATGATGCAGCTTCTGTGCCTGATCGCGATGGAGCCGCCCTATCACTTCGACCCCAATGCGGTGCGCGACGAAAAGCTGAAGGTGATCCGCGCACTGGACCCGGTCGGCCAGGACCAGATCGTGCGCGGCCAATACACTTCCGCCAGCGGACAGCCCGATTACCTGACCGATGCCGGAAATCCGGAGTCGCTGACCGAAAGCTACATCGCGCTGAAGGTGGGCATTTCCAACTGGCGCTGGAAGGGCACCCCCTTTTACCTGCGCACCGGCAAGAAGCTGCGCGCGCGCACCAGCGAGATTGCCATCACCTTCCGCGAGCCGCCGCATTCGATCTTTGATGACGCCCCCGGCTGGCGCGAGAATGTGCTGGCGATCCGGCTGCAGCCGAACGAGGGCATGAACCTGATGGTCATGATCAAGGAACCGGGGCCGGGTGGCATGCGCCTGGTCCAGGTGCCGCTGGACATGTCCTTTGCCAAGGCGCTGGGCGCAGAGGGGGCCGATATACCCGATGCCTACGAGCGGCTGATCATGGATGTGATCCGCGGCAACCAGACCTTGTTCATGCGCGGGGATGAGGTGGAGGCAGCCTGGGCCTGGACCGACCCGATCATCGCCGGATGGGAGGCCGCGGGCCGCCGCCCCAAACCCTATGATCCCGGAACATCGGGCCCCGAAGACGCCTTGATGCTTCTGCACCGCGACGGGCGGCGCTGGCGCGAGATCAAGGAATGAAACTTTTCGAATACCCGGATCGTGAACTGATGATGCTGTCGCTGGCAAATACCATCGCAGGCGATCTGGGCGGTTTTCTGCGGCGCGACGGCCACGCCAGCCTGTGCGTTCCCGGCGGAACCACGCCGGGGCCGGTCTTTGACACGCTGTCGGGCGTGGACCTGGACTGGGCCAATGTCGCCGTCTTTCTGAACGACGAACGCTGGGTCCCCGACGACAGCCCGCGGTCAAACACGCGCCTTCTGCGCGAACGCCTTCTGGTGGGGCGCGCGGCCAGGGCGCGGCTGGTGCCGCTTTACGCCAGTGCCGCCCGGCCGGAAGACCGGCTGGAGGACCTGTCGGCAGGTCTTGCGCCACATCTGCCGATCTCGGTGCTGCTGCTGGGGATGGGGGCCGACATGCACATCGCCTCGCTTTTTCCGGGTGCCGACCGTCTGGCCGAGGCGCTGTCGGATCAGGCCCCAATCCTGATGGCGCTGCGCGCCGATGCCGCCGCAGAGCCGCGCATCACACTGACAGCGCCGGTGCTGAAAGGGGCGATGACGACCCATATCCTGATCACGGGGCCGGAAAAGCGCGCGGCACTGGACCGGGCACAGGGGCTGACCCTGCCCGAGGCGCCGGTGCGGGCGGTGCTGGCACATGCAACGGTTCATTGGGCGGAGTGACGGATGACATCGCAATGGAAACGCCTGACGGACAAGGCCGCAGCCGTACAGGGGCGCCGCATCCTGGATTTGTTTGACGACGGGCGGGCGGCAGAATTTTCGGCGCGTCTGGACGATATGCTCCTGGACTACTCCAAGACGAATATCGATCACGAAACGCTTGATCTTCTTCTGGAAATTGCCACAACCGCCAATGTCGCCACAAGGCGCGACGCGATGTTCGCGGGCGCGCGGATCAACGAAACCGAAGGCCGCGCGGTGCTGCATACCGCGCTGCGCAACCTGGCCAATCCGGTGATTCTGGACGGCGTGGATGTGACGGGTCCGGTGCGCGCCACCCATGCGCGGATGCAGGCCTTCGCGCGCGATCTGCGCGCGGGCCGCTTTCAGGGTCAGGGCGGGGCGATCACCGATGTGGTCAATATCGGCATCGGCGGATCAGACCTTGGCCCGGCGATGGCGGTGCTGGCGCTGGCCCCCTATGCCGACGGGCCGCGCTGTCATTTCGTCTCGAACATCGACGGCGCGCATGTGCATGACGTGCTGGCGGGGCTGAACCCGGAAACAACCCTGGTGATCGTGGCCTCCAAGACCTTCACCACGATCGAGACCATGACCAATGCGCAAACCGCAAAGGCCTGGATGGCGCGGCGCGTCCGCGATCCGGCGGCGCAGTTTGCGGCCGTCTCGACGGCGGCAGACCGGACGGCGGCCTTCGGCATCGACCCCGCCCGCGTCTTCGGGTTTGAGGACTGGGTCGGCGGGCGCTATTCCATCTGGGGTCCGATCGGGATGCCCCTGATGCTGGCGGTGGGGCCGGAACAATTCGACCGCTTCCTGGCCGGCGGGGCCGCGATGGACCGGCACTTCCGCACGGCACCCCTGGCGCAGAACCTGCCGGTGCTGCTGGCGCTGGTCGGCATCTGGCACAATCAGGGCTGCGGCTATGCCACGCGGGCGGTTCTGCCCTATGACCAGCGCCTCAGCCGCCTGCCCGCCTATCTTCAGCAGCTGGAGATGGAAAGCAACGGCAAGCGCGTGGCCATGGACGGCGCCGATCTTCCGGTCAATTCCGGGCCCGTGGTCTGGGGAGAGCCGGGCACGAACGGCCAGCACGCCTTTTATCAGCTGATCCATCAGGGCACCCGCGTGATCCCGTGCGAATTCCTGCTGGCGAAGACCGGGCACGAGCCGGATCTGGCCCATCAGCATCTGCTGCTGGCCGCCAACTGTCTGGCGCAATCCGAAGCCTTGCTGCGCGGCCGCAGCCTGGACGAGGCGCGGGCGATCCTGGCACGCAAGGGGCTTGCAGGGGCGGAACTGGACCGCCAGGCGCGCCACCGCGTCTTTCCGGGCAACCGCCCCTCGACCACACTGGCCTATGACAGGCTTGATCCCTTCACGCTGGGCCGCATCATCGCGCTGTATGAACACCGGGTCTTTGTCGAAGGGGTGATCCTGGGGATCAACAGCTTTGATCAATGGGGGGTGGAACTGGGCAAGGAACTGGCCCTGGCCCTGCAGCCGATCCTGGAGGGGCGCGAAAGTGCTGATGGCAAGGATGGGTCCACGCGCGCTCTGGTCGCCTGGCTGACCACCTGAGATTACCTGTTCGCAAATATCCTCCGGGGGGTGCGGGGGGTGGAAAACCCCCCGCTCTGCGGCTCAGGCCAGGGCGGCGGTGATGATGATTTCCACCTTGTAGTCCGGGGTCGCCAGCTTTGCCTCGCCGGTGGCGCGGGCCGGGGTATTGCCCTGCGGCACCCAGGCATCCCAGACCGCGTTCATTTCGGCAAAGTCCGCCATATCCGCAAGCCAGATCTGCGCCTTCAGGATGCGGGTCTTGTCGGACCCCGCCAGGGCCAGCAGGGCGTCGATTTCCGCCAGAACGGTGCGTGTCTGAACCGTCACGCTGTCGCCGGGGCTGCCGACCTGACCGGCCAGATAGACAATGCCCTGATGGACCACCGCTTCGGACATGCGCGGGCCGGGCTTGAGACGGGTGATTGTGGACATGGGGGGTTCCTTTGCTTTTCCTTGCGATCAATCCGTAGCGTTGAATCGCGGTCAGGAAAAGCGGCTGCCCCGCACTGCGTGCCGATTTGCCGGATCGCGCCGCCAGGCGATCGCCGTTCCTGCGGGGACGAAAAGGGGTTGATCCCGGGGTCACCTCGGGCAGGTGTGCGGTCAAAGGGAAGGTCAGGCGGGGACTGCCGGCCAAAGGCCCCCGGGCGCAAGGCCCGACAGACCGGGGTCGCGCAGCGCCTGCAGGCGCAGGGCCGCGTGGCGGGCGAATTTCTGCACCATCGCCTTGCGCCGCGCCGCCGCCAGCGGCCTTTCCGGCCCCATTCGCAGGATTTCGGCGTCATAGCCATCGGCCAGAATCAGTCCGGTGCCCTGCGGCAGCAGATCGGCGGGAAAACCGGCATCCACCGCCCAGAAGAACCGGTCGCACCAGTCAAGATAGCCCTGCCATTTGCGGTCGGTGATGAAATCGGCACGCCCCGATTTGCATTCCACAACCCAGATCTCGCCCCTGGGACCCAGGGCCATCAGGTCAACCCGCAGCCCCGGCGCTGGAGCCACCTCTTCCAGCGTCACGAAATCATGGCCCAGCAGATGGCGGCTGACCCCGCGCGCCAGAAGCTGGCCGGGCATCAGGCGGGGGGTGTCCGGGGGCGCGGGCAAGGTCATGGTTCACGATATGAACGCAAAGGGAACACGGCGCAAGCCTTGCACAAGCCGCATCACCGGCCTATCTCTTTTCGCGGCGGGTTCTGCCCCTCTCGTGCGAGGCTCTTTTCCAGTGGCCGATAAGCACTTCCGAGGGAGCTGGCTCTGCCAGGACCCTGGTCCTGGTATCTGGCGCCCACCTGGTCAACCAGGCTCTCGGGAAATTCACGTCTCCACGGCTGCCGCGGTTCCCGCCACCCGAACGGCAAGGGGGACGGGCCGCAGCCGCGGCCTTTGTCTGCATCCCGATCCGGGATGTCAGCGGTGCCGACGCGGGTGCTGCGGGCGCGCCACGGCCTTGATCCGCACGGGGATGCGCGCAGCCATCGGCACACCGCGCCCGCCTGCGGACCCGCCGTCATCTTCGGCCAGACGAATCACGGCAATGCCGAACTGCACCCCGGCAAAGACAACACCGTTCGACAGAACCAGCAGGATAAAGGCCAGCAGCCCGCCGGCAGTATCCATGATCAGGTGGCGCAGATTGGCGACATCCAGCCAGACAAGGCCCGTCACGAAGACCAAAGCCAGGGCAAATCCGATCAGGACATTGACAATGTAAAGGCGAATGAGTTTCGGCATCGCAACACCCCCTCCTTTGGGTCAAACATAGACCTTGCGACGTCACGTGCCAGAGAAAAGCCGGACCCACAGTGTCGCACCCTGGTTCAGACAGGGATCAGCCACCGCCCCGTCGCATTCTTGGATCGGTGCGAAGCGAGTCCCCACACTGGCATGCGTTCTGCGGTGCCCTCAGGGCGGTTCCGGATCATCCGATAAGGTTCCTCGATCCCTGCTGTCCCCGGTCGGACTGGCAGCAGGACGGCGTGGCACGCCCGTTTCTTTTGATCGTGTCTGCGCAAACCGGCCAGCCTGCGACGAAAGGTATGGGCCGGATGGCAGCCCTGCCGGCCCAAAGCAGCGCGCAGGCCGATGCAGATGGCCCGGACCTGCGCCCGCAGGACCGTCCCGGATGCTGTGGCACCTGTCTGCGCGACCCTGCCGGCCACAGGATCGGGCTGGCCTGCCACAGCATCCATGCCAAGGCGGCGTGCTGGGACGTGCCGGGCGCAGGGGCCGGGGACTGGAACGAAAGAAGCGCGTGCACGCGCCCCGCGCGGGCGGGGGAAACGCGCCGCGTTTCCTCTTCCCGCCCGGAGAGGCGACGGCACCTTCACCGCTTCAATGGCAGGGGCCATCGCCCCTGCCACAGCGCTGCGCCGGGATCAGGACCGGCCGGGGGCCCAAAGCCCCCGGCCAGCGCCCGCCCCGCCACCGGCGGGCGCTTCGCCCCCGCCGGGTCGGGCGCTGGCCTTTGATTCTCCCGGACCTGCCGGTCTACAGGGCAATGTCCCGACCGGGCGGGGAAACGCGATGCGTTTCCTGTTCCCGCCCGGACGGGCGAAGGCGCCGTCACCGCTTCAATGGCAGGGGCCATCGCCCCTGTCCTAGCGCAACGTCGCCCCAAGCCCGCCGGGGGCCGACCGGCCCCCGCGCCCGGTCAGGTCCTTTGCAGTTCCGCGATCAGCGCATCAAGATTGCCGCCCTGCCGGTCCAGCATTGCCCCGATCTCGGTGCGGGCAGAGGCGAGCATGTTCACGCCTTCGATGATGATGTTGAAGAACAGCAGTCTACCGGACTTGTCCGACACATGGAAGCGCACCTCGAAGGGGGATTCGCCCTGAAGGAAGGCCGTGGTGATGACCTCGTAATAGCTTTTGACCGCACGGGCATCGCCAACCTCGATCCGCCCGCCGATGAACTCGCGGAACCGCCGGCCGTACCTGCGCGAAATGTAGCCCTGGAACGCCGTGGTGAACCCGGAAATCTGCTCGGGGCTGGCCTGCCGCCCCGCCGGGCCAAGCACAGACCGCGCAATCACCGGCACATCGGCATATCGCACGAACAGCGCCTCGAATTGCGTCAGCATCGCCGCTTCGGACTCGCCCGAGTTGATCACGCGGTTGATCTCATTCACGACATCGTCGATCAGCCCGCGCGCCTGGCCCACATCCAGCGCCCAGGCGGCGCGGGGCAGGCCCGGTGCCAGGCAGATTGCAGCACCTGCCGCCAGACCAAGGCCCAGCACCCGGCGTCGAGAAAGTTCATTGGCCATAGGGATCCTCATAGGGGTCAACGAAATCCGCATCATTCTCTACCGTCTGGCCCAGCTGAAACCGCCGGTTCTGCAGGTAAAGCAGCTTCAGCTGCGCATAGCTGTCGGCACTGTCATACAGGATCGAGTCGATCGTATCGGAATAGCGGTAGCGTCGCCCGAGGCCGGCCAGAATCTGGACCCCGGTCGAGACATTGGCCTCGACCGTTGGCAGGGTGAAGCGCAGCGGATCAAGGAAAATGTCCATCACCAGACCCAGCGCGTCGCGGTCGGTCGACGGGCCGATCAGCGGAACTTCCACATAGTTCCCTTCCGCCATGCCCCAGACATGCAGCGTCTCGCCATATCCGGTCGGCTCGCCTTCAATTCCCATCGCCGTGGCGGGGTCGAACACGCCGCCGATGCCGATCGTGGTGTTCACCGCCAGGCGCACGGTGTTTTCCAGCGCCGCGCCGGGACGGGCCTGAAGCAGGCTGTTCACGATATCCGAAGGAAGCCCAAGGTTCAGCGAGATATTCTGTATGCCACTGCGCAGCGGCCCCGGCGCCACACCGCCATAGCCGAATGCCGACGGGCGCACGATCGTCTGGTCAAGCGTCTTGTTAAAGCCGTGAACGCTGCGGTTGCGCCCCTCGTAAGGGTCGGGCGTCACGGCAGGCAGCGGCGGTGCCGAACAGCCGGCAACGGCAAGGCACATCAGGCCGACGCTGATCAGGGGTGTCAGGCACCGCCGGATTGCGGATGGGAATAGATCAGAAAAAGCCATGCGATGCGTCTGGTTTGCCCGACGCCATATCATAGGCCCCGGGAAGCGATGGCAAGGCATAAGCCCCACATTCCGGCGATACAATTCCTGATCGTGATATCTGTTACAGGTCCAGGGCCGCAGCCTTCCCGGCCTTGCCGTGCTGCAAGACCCCAGCTAGCGTCGCGCCAAGCGCAATGGAGATGTGCCATGACCCTGATCGAAGCCCGCCTTGCCGACCTTGGCGTCACCCTGCCCGATGCCCCCGCCCCCGCGGCCAACTATGTGCCCTTTGTCACTGTCGGCCCGGTGGTTTACGTCTCGGGCCAGATCAGCCAGGACGGGAACGGTCTGATCAGGGGCAGGCTGGGCGATGACATGACGGTGGCCGAAGGTGCCGCTGCCGCCCGGCACTGCGCAATCAGCCTGCTGGCCCAGCTGCGCAACGCCTGCGGCGGCGATCTTTCGCGACTGGTGCGGGTGATCAAGCTGACCGGCTTTGTCAATTCAACGCCCGGCTTCACCGACCAGCCCAAGGTGATCAACGGGGCCTCCGACTTTCTGGTGTCCGTTCTGGGTGATGCGGGCCGTCACGCACGCTCTGCCGTCTCTGCGGCCAGCCTGCCGCTGGGTGTGGCCGTCGAGATCGAAGCCATGTTCGAGATCCGTCCGTGATCACCCGCGTGCCGCTGCCCGCTGCTTTCCTGACGCGGCCACTGGCGCACCGCGCCCTTCACGACCGCGCCGCAGGCCGCCCCGAAAATTCGCGCGCGGCGGTGCGGGCCGCCATAGCGGCGGGCTACGGCATCGAGATTGACGTCCAGATGTCAGCAGACGGGCAGGCCATGGTCTTTCACGACGAAGACCTTGACAGGCTGACCACCCGGCACGGCCCGGTCAGGAACCGCACGGCGGCCGACCTGGGCCGGATCACCCTGCGGGACGCCGAGGATGGCATCCCGACCCTGCCCGAGGTGCTGGCCCTGGTTGCCGGGCGCGTTCCCCTGCTGATCGAAATCAAGGACCAGACGCTGGCCATGACCGAAACCGACGGCAGGCTCGAATCGGCGACCGCCGCCGCCCTGCACCGCTATGCAGGTCCGGTCGCCGTGATGTCCTTCAACCCGCACGCCGTCGCCTGGATGGCCCGGCTGGCCCCGCAGCTGCCGCGCGGGCTGACCACATCGGCCTATGATCCCGAAGACTGGTCGCCCCTGCCAGAGGCCACCTGCAGCCGTCTGCGCGGCATCCCCGACTATGACCGCACCGGTGCCTCCTTTATCTCGCACGAGGCTGCCGATCTGTCCCGCCCGCGCGTGGCCGCCCTGAAGGCACAGGGGGCCGCGATCCTGTGCTGGACAATCCGGTCCCCCGAAGCCGAAGATCAGGCGCGCCGGGTGGCCCACAACATCACCTTCGAGGGCTATGCCCCCCGCCTGCAAGCTTGATCCTGGCACCGGGCATGCCACTTTCCGACCGCAGAAGGCGTCGCATCATTATCTGTTCAAGAATATCCTCGAGGGGTGCGGGGGGCAGACAGCCCCACGGCCCGGCCCGCACCCGGCGCCCCGAAGAGAGGTCCCAATGCCCGCCGAACCGGAAGTGACCGTCCACAACAGCCTTGCGGACATCCCGGCGCAGGACTGGGACAGTGTCGCCTGCCCGGAAAGCGCAGACGGCGGCAGGCCGGTTGACCCCTTTACCACCCACCGCTTTCTGGTGGCGCTGGAGCGGTCAGGGTCCACCGGAACAGGCACCGGCTGGCAGCCCTGCCCGCTGGTCGCGCGGCACGGGGGGCGCATCATCGCGGCGGCACCGCTTTATGCCAAGTCGCACAGCCAGGGTGAATACATCTTCGATCACGCCTGGGCCGACGCCTGGCAGCGCGCGGGCGGACGGTACTATCCCAAGCTGCAGCTTGCCGTGCCCTTCACGCCGGCCACCGGACGGCGCTTTCTGACCCTGCCGGGGTTCGAGGCCGAGGGCACGGCGGCGCTGATCGGGGGGGCCATCGGCCTGGCCGAGGCCAACCGCCTGTCATCGCTGCATGTCACCTTCTGCACCGAAGCCGAGGCAGACCGGGGCGAGGGCCTTGGCCTTTTGCGACGCACGACGCAGCAGTTCCACTGGGAAAACGCCGGTTACACCAGCTATGACGATTTCCTGGGTCAGCTGGCCTCGCGCAAGCGCAAGGCCCTGCGCAAAGAGCGCAGCATCGCCCAGGGCTTTGGCGGCACCATCCGGGCCCTGACCGGAGATGCCATCGAACCGCAGCACTGGAACTATTTCTGGGCCTTTTACCAGGACACCGGGTCGCGCAAATGGGGCACGCCCTATCTGACGCGCCGGGCCTTTGACGAATTCCACGCGACCATGCGCGATGACATCCTGCTGATCCTGGCGGAGCGCGGCGGCAAGCCGGTTGCCGGGGCGCTGAATTTCATCGGGCGCGATACGCTGTACGGGCGCTACTGGGGATGTATCGAAGACCATCCCTTCCTGCATTTCGAACTGTGCTACCATCAGGCCATCGACTGGGCGATCGCCCATGGCCTGAAGCGGGTCGAAGCGGGCGCGCAGGGCGAACACAAGCTCGCGCGCGGTTATCTGCCGGTGCCGGTGCATTCGCTGCACTGGATCGGCGATCCCGGCTTTTCCGATGCCGTGGCGCGCTATCTGGCGGCGGAACGCGCCGCCGTGGGCGAAGAGATCGAGGTGCTGACAGCTTATGGCCCGTTCCGCCGCTGCGACCCGCCCGAATAGGCCGGGGGCATCCGCCCCCGGAATTGACAGCCGCCGCCTTGCCGGACAATACCCTGATCGAAAAGGATAACTGACGATGCCCGAACTGCTGACAGACGCCGAACGCAGCGCAGACCTGCCCGCCCTTGGGGCCAGCGGCTGGGGGGCGGTGCCCGGCCGGGACGCCATCCGCAAAGTCTGGAAATTCCGCACCTTTGTTGATGCCTGGGGCTTCATGTCCCGCGCGGCGCTGGTGGCGGAAAAGCTGAACCATCACCCGGAATGGTCGAATGTCTACAATGTTGTCGATGTTACCCTGTCCACCCATGATTGCCACGGTCTCAGCCGGCTGGACATTGATCTTGCGACCCGGATGGATGCGCTGGCGGGTGCGGCAGAGGTGCAGCAGGACCTGACGTTGCCCGTGGAAAGCCTGTGCCAGATCCGCGCCCGGCAAACATGAAGGGCGCGCACCACACGGCGCGCGCCCCCGCTGTGGCGGCGCAACCGGATCAGATCGCGGCCAAAAGGGATTCGCCGCCCGATATATCGCACTTGCCCGGGTTTTCCTCCAGGTGCAGTACCTTGACCACGCCGTCTTCGGCATAAAGCGCAAAGCGCTTTGACCGACCGATCAGGCCGGCGGCAGCCGCAGTGAATTCCAGTCCGGCGGCACGGGTGAACTGCCCTTCGGCATCGCCCAGCATGCTGATGCCCGCCTTGTCGGCACCGGTGCTTTCGCCCCAGGCCTTCATCACGAAGGGGTCGTTGACCGACAGGCAGATGATTTCATCCACGCCTTTCGCCGCGAACTTTTCCCGGGTGCGGATGAAGCTGGGCACATGCACCGTGCTGCAGGTGCCGGTAAAGGCCCCCGGCACGCCGAAGATCACGATCTTGCGCCCCCTGGCGCGGTCAAGAAGCGAAACCTGCTCGGGGCCCTGGTCCCCGATGCGGACCAGGGTCGCATCCGGCAGCGGATCGCCAACAGAAATCGTCATTTCAAAGCCCTCATGCGTTGCGTTTACGTCCTGCACGATTATAGGGTCCGCGCCGGTGGCGACCAGAGAAAAGGCGAAGCGATGTCTCATGTGGTGGTGATCGGGGCCGGGCAGGCGGGTGCCGCGCTGGTGGCGCGGCTGCGCAGCGGCGGCCATGCGGGGCCGGTCACCCTGATCGGCGCGGAACCGCTGCTGCCCTATCAGCGCCCCCCCCTGTCCAAGGGCTATCTCCTGGGCCAGACCGGCGCCGACCGTCTGACCCTGCGGTCCGCCGACTTCTATGGCGAACACGACATTGCCCTGCGCCTTGGTTCGCCCGTGTCAGCGATTGATCCGCAGGCCCGGACGGTGTTCCTGGAAAGCGGAACGATCCGCTATGACGATCTGGTCCTGGCAACCGGTGCGGTCCCGCGCCGTCTGCCTGCGGCCATTGGCGGTGAACTGGCGGGCGTCTACACGCTGCGCAGCGTCGCCGATGTGGATGGGATGCGCGCCGAATTCCGGCCCGGACGCCGCCTTGTCATCGTCGGCGGCGGCTATATCGGGCTGGAGGTGGCGGCGGTGGCGGCCGGGCTGGGGCTGGATGTGACCGTGCTGGAAATGGCCCCGCGCATTCTGCAGCGCGTGGCGGCGCCGGAAACATCCGATTACTTCCGCGCGCTGCATGTGGCGCATGGCGTGAACATTCTGGAAAGCACCGGGCTGGACCGCCTGTCGGCCGGGGCCGGGCACGTCACCGCCGCCCGCCTGACAGACGGGCGCGAAATTCCGGCCGATTTCGTGATTGTCGGCGTGGGTATCCTGCCCGACACCCGCCTGGCCGAAGCCGCAGGCGTGGTGATCGACAACGGCATCCGCACCGATGCCCATGGCCGCACCTCAGACCCGCAGATCTGGGCGGCAGGTGATTGCGCCAGCTTCCCCTGGCAGGGCGGGCGCTTGCGGCTGGAATCGGTGCAGAACGCCATCGATCAGGCAGAACTTGTGGCCGACAACATTCTGGGCGCGGGCAAGGACTATGTCCCGATGCCGTGGTTCTGGTCGGATCAGTATGATTGCAAGCTGCAGATCGCCGGGCTGAACAGCGGGTATGACCGGATCGTGACGCGCGGGCCCGACGGGGCCGCAGTGTCGTTCTGGTATTTCAGGGGCGACCGGTTGCTGGCCGTCGATGCGATGAACGACAGCCGCGCCTATATGGTGGGCAAACGCCTTCTGGAAACGGGCCGCAGCCCGGATGCGGCCGCGCTGCGCGACCCGGCGACAAACCTCAAGACCCTGCTGGCGTGATGCGCATCATCGGCGGCGCACGGCGGGGCCTGAAGCTTGCCGATATCGGCGAGGGTGACGCGGCAGCCCATTTGCGCCCCACGTCAGACCGGGTGCGCGAGGCGATCTTCAACCTGCTGATCAACGGCCGTTACGGCAACCCGGTACAGGGCGCGCAGGTGCTGGACCTGTTTGCAGGCACCGGGGCGCTGGGGCTGGAGGCGCTGTCAACCGGCGCATCCCGGGCGACCTTCGTCGATGATGGCGCAAAGGCGCTGTCCCTGTTGCGGACGAATATCGCAAGGATGAAGGCCGAAGATGCCGCAGAATGTCTGCGCCGCGATGCCACCGCCCTGGGTCCAAACCCGTATCCCCCCTTTACGCTGGTTTTCCTTGATCCGCCCTATGGCAGGGCGATGGGCGAACGCGCCCTGGCCTCGGCCCTTGCGGGCGGCTGGCTTGCCCCCGGCGCGATGATCGTCTGGGAAGAAAGCACCGCGCCCCGGCCCCCCGCCGCCGTCACGCAGCTTGACCAGCGCAGGTATGGCGACACGCTTGTCACGCTGCTGCGGGCACCGCAATGACCCCGCGCGCCGTCATCTTCGATTGCGATGGCGTTCTGGTGGACAGCGAACCTGCCGCCTTCGATCTTCTGGCGGAAGATCTGGCTGCGCATGGCCTTGTGCTGCCGCGCGCCGAGATGGAACGCATTTTCATCGGCGGCACCATTGCCGGGGTGCATGTCCGGGCGCGCAGCCTGGGGGCCACGCTGCCGGACGGCTGGGTGGCCGAATTCTACGAACGGCTCTATGCGCGGCTGGCCGAAGGCACGCCGCTGGTGCCGGGTGTGCTGCATCTGCTGGATGCGCTGGATGCCGCCGGTATCCCCTATGCGGTTGGTTCCAACGGATCGGACCGCAAGATGCAGGTAACCCTTGGCCAGCATCCGGGCCTACTGGACCGCTTTCGGGACCGGCTGTTTTCCGGCCAGACCCTGGGCGCACCGAAACCCGCACCCGATCTTTACCTGCACGCCGCCCGGGCCTTGGGTCAGCCCCCGGCGGCCTGTGCGGTGATCGAAGACAGCCCCACGGGTGCCAGGGCCGCAGCAGCGGCGGGCATTCCCTGCTTTGGATTTGCCCCGCATGACGACGGCGCTGCCTTGGCCGCCGAAGGGGCCATCCTTTTTCGGTCGATGGCGGACCTGCCGCGCCTCTTGGGACTGTAGAGCATGAGGATGATTTGTGGAAACACCGCATCGCAGTCTTGTGTCGCGCAGGCGTCGGCAGGACCAGGTGCAAACCGAAGACACTGGGCGAAAGTCCCTCAGGAAAACGCGCGGCAAGGTTGGAAACCGCGCGCCCAGAGGATCGACCGGAAAGGCTCCGGTGGAGCCTTTCCGCGATCCGATTGCCGAAGG